>NZ_SGSS01000026.1:0-47518 GCF_004209135.1 Acinetobacter sp. WCHAc060006
AGAATCATTGCAAGTGCTTTTAATCACTTGTTTTACCGTGTGTTTCTTTTTTACACACTGTTTTGTTTTATATTTATACATAATAAAGCCCAAACACATGATTTTAATCATTTAATATTAATTTTTTATGAATGGGCTTTTTTTTAGTTACTTGCTCTCTTTTGGTGCTTTTATCTTCACACTTTGAATAACAATCGATTGTGTTGGTACATTTTGGTACATGCCACGATTGCCAGTTGCTGTTTTTTCAATTTTTTCGACGATATCCATACCTTTTGTCACTTGACCAAACACGGCATATCCAGCATTCATAGCACTTTTGTTTAAAAAGTCGTTATCCACGGTATTAATAAAGAATTGGCTACGTGCGGAGTTAGGATCGTTTGTACGAGCCATCGCTAATGTGCCACGTTTATTTTTCAAACCATTTGAAGATTCATTTTTAATAGGGGCTTTTTCTATCGTCTTTTCGACCAAATTACTTTCTAAGCCACCACCTTGGATCATGAAGCCTGGAATGACACGATGAAACACTGTGCCATTATAAAAACCGGATTTTGCATAGTCTTCAAAGTTTTTTACTGAAATTGGTGCTTGGTCATTAAACAATTCAATCTCAATATTCCCCACGTTGGTATTCATTTCCACCAATGTATTTTGTGCGAATACACCAAAGCTACTTAACGTTGCCGTCAATACAAAAAAAGTATGTTTTAACATTTGCTCACTCATCTATATGAAGTTGTGCTTGTCACTGTATGTATTTTAGTCTTTCATGAGAAATAAAGCATTAATCAAAATGAGAAAAAAATGCAGATACCAGCAATGACTACAGAAGTGATTCAATCCCCGCCTCCTTGGAAACTACAAGGCACTGGTTTTATTTTAAATTACTGGGTAACACCTCGTTTTATTCAACAATCACCTATCCTCCATCATTCCCCTTCCCCAATTGGGAGAATGATTCAAATAATGTTGGTTCGTTATGAAAGCTCACCTGTTGGTGCTTATGATGAATTGTTGATTTTGGATCACCCACTGATTAGTAAGAGAGTGTTAAGTTCTATTCCTAAAATCTATGTTTCTACACTTGCTTCAGTCACTCACGGACAGACGCTTTGGGGAATTCCAAAAGAACTGGCACAATTTGAATGGCGAGATACAAAACTTGGCCTCACGTGTACAGTTCGTGTTGCAGGCCAACACTTCACCTTAACCCTATATAAAGCAAAAAAACCTAAGCTGTTTTATATTAATAGTCATCACATTCCATCTTCAATTTTGCAAATCCGACAAACTTGGCAAAATAAACGCTACAGCTTTGCCCCCCAGTTTAGAGGGCATATTGCAAAATTAGCTGGCGTAGAATGGTCAGATAGCCAAGGGCTATTTCCAGACTTTTCTCAAGCACGCTTATTACAGAGCTTTTTTGTGCCGAAATTTAGCCTGCTATTTCCTGAAGCTAAAATAAAAGACAGATAAGATGGTTTCACGTGAAACCATGTCTTTAGCTATTTTTCTTATCCCAAAATTTACGGAAATTCTTACTCAGCTCGATGTGATATTTTTTCGCACGTGTAGAGACAGTCGTTAAGTTAATAAAACCATGCGTTTGGTCTAAGTATTCTTGATAATGTAAAGCGACACCCTGTTGGCGTAATTTGTGTGAATAAATCTCGCCTTCATCATGCAATAAATCATGCCCTGCTGTAACAATAAAAGCTGGCGCAAGCCCTTTTAATTTGCCATAAGTCGGTGAAATGAGTGGATCATCAAGTTCAACTTGATGTTGCTCTGCATAAAAAGCAGTGACGTGATCAACATCGCCACCCGTCAACACTAAACCATCTTTATAAGCAAAAAATGAAGGATGACGGCTTTTAAAATCAACAACAGGATAAATCAACAATTGCGCATGAGGTGCATAAGCTTTTTGTGCTGTACGCTGTGCAACAACTGTTGCAATATTGGCGCCTGCGCTATCTCCCGCAACAGCAATACGCCCTTTTAAAACTTTTAATTGTTTGCTGTTTTGAAATACCCAAGCCAATGCATCTTCACAACATTGTATTAATTGCTTTGGACTCACTTCTGGCGCCAACGGATAATCAATACTTAACACTTGTGCTTTCGCATGGACAGCCAATAAACGGCATGCTTCATCATGTGTATCCAAACTTCCAACAACAAAACCACCGCCATGGTAAAACACGATTAAAGGCAGTTTTTTGCCTGGCGCAGGATGATAATGGCGCGCAAAAACAGTGCCGCTCTGTAATGGTAATCGTAAGTCCTCTACATGTTTCACCGCAGTAACTTTATTGCGTAACGACTGCATTTGTAAATCAAATTGCTTACGCGATTTTTCATAATCTGCGCCAATAAAACCCTGACGACCCTGCTTCAGCTGAGCTGCCATCATGCATTTAATGAAAGGATCAAGATCTGGAAATATATAAGGATAACCCAATGCTTTGGCTAAACTATCTTGTACGAAACTCGGAAGTTTATCGAGTGCGCGTGCAGCCGTGCCTTGGCCTTTTTCTAATAGTTGTTGCAAGTTTTGATTAAAAGCGGTCATTGCTATTTTTTTCCTTGGCTTTCTTCATACTTTCTACATGATCAATGCTTATGTGACCATACTTGTATACAAGTCACAACATCTGCATACACAGATATCATTTCATTAAGCTAAGCTTATTTAAATCACTTGTCATTGACAATTATTTCTTAATTTGTGGAGTTATTTTGCTGCTCCCATTTATAGAGGACATCACTATGACGACTAAAATTATTGCAGTTTCATTGGCCACTGCGTTTATGGCTGTAGGATGTGTGGCATTTCCAGAAGATGGTTATTACGATGGTCGTTACGATCAACGCCAATCCGATCGCGGTTATGATGCACGATACGATCGTGAAAGAGACCGCCAGCGCTGGGAATATCAACAGCAACGTAACCGTCTAGAACAAGAACGACGTAAACAGCTCTATGAACGTCAGCAATGGGAACAAAAGCGTCAGCAACAACAAATTCAGGAGCGCAGACAAAATGAGCTTGAGCGCCAACGAAATGAACAACAACGCCAACAAGCCCAAAAAGAACGTGAAAAGCGTGCCGAATGGGAGCGTAAAAAACGTGAACAAGACCGTAACTATGAGCAACGCAAACAAACCGCTGATCAACGCCGTCAACGTCTAGATCAGCAACGTGATGAACAACGTAAACGTTGGGAAGATCGTCGACAAGATAATCGAGATTAAATCGCGTTATTACTTCAAAAAAAGCCTATAGCATTGCTATAGGCTTTTTTATGGCAACCTTGCCTCATTCTCATACACCACCATTAGGCCATAATTGGTCTATCACTTTTATAATGGCCACTACAATCGTATAAAAGTGCCGAGTATTTTTATCCTATGTGACAGCGTAGTGTTTAGGTTCGTATGAATTGCATAATAATAATACAGAGCGAAATAGACAGAAGAGGCATCTTTTCTTCTGTCTATTTTGAATGGACCATCAACCTAATAAATTAAAGTTGATGCGGAGATAAATGCGGTTTATTGCGCAGTCGCTTGTGGTGCTTGCCCCTCTAAAGCAGGTGCAGATTGAATACCATCTGAACTTTGCACACTCGGATCGGCTTGTACGGTTGCTGTTGATTGTGCTTGCGGAGCAGGTGCACTATTTAATTGTGAAGTTTCAGGTGCTGACACCGTATCTTGAGATGAACATCCCACAGCAAATAAAGTAAAGCCTGTGAGTAATGACAGCATAAACATTGTTTTCTTCATCGTTATTTAATTCCTTTCATATTCAAATAAAGCGCAAAGTTGTTTCTTTGCGATGCTGATTATGAAAAAAATATTGCCCTACTACCCACCTGCTGAGTAGTAGTTTGAAGGTAGACCAGTACACCTTCTGCAACGTTATATTAATTCTATAGTTCATCTGTATTCGCATGATTTTGTTAAAGCTCTACCAAACCTAGCCTGCACCGCCTGCAATACCAATGACATTTACATGAAGCAAAAAAAAAGCTTATCCAGAGGTTGGATAAGCATTGAAAAACACATTCAAAATATACTAAAAGAAGAAACTACAGCGATAGAATCTGAGATCTATAGTAGAGATGTATAACAATTTTGAGAAATACTTTATAAAATAGTTTTAATCGTTTTTATGTATAAATATTAACCAGAGCAAAATTTATACGGCATATATAAGGAAACAGAAGTCATATCTCGCTCTCTTCAAAATATGACGACTGTTGATTCGATTATATTGCCTTGTATGACAGTAAAATGAAAACTGATAAAAATTATGATATTAATCGTTTTATTAGATCCTTTTATGCTTTTTAATCTAAATTGTAATTTTTAAGATCGCGTTGTTATCAATAAATCGCTCGTTTCTGTATAAATTCTCACAAGATGCGTAAAAATTATCATGCCTCTGCTTGAATTTTTAACAGCAGCCCCGATTTCTTCTTTAATCATGACATTTAGTAAATCATGGCAGTTCAGAATTAACGAGGTTAGACCTGACGCCTAAGGACTGTACATGTTTAAGAACCCTTTTAAACGGAGTAAATCAATGACAACTGAGCAAAACCCAAACGCTCAAGAATTAGAGCAAGAGCAAGCAGAAGCGCAAACTCAAGCTGAAAACGAGCAAGCAGAAGTTTCAGTTGAGGATTTACAAGCGCAAATCACCAATTTAGAAGAAAACTTAAAGCTTGAAAAAGCACGTACAGCAAATGCCGTATATGAAGCACAAAAAAGTGTTGAGCGTATTCAGCGTGAATCTGAAAAGCACAAAGATACTGTGCTTGAAAAATTTGCTAAACAACTTCTTGATTCAGTTGACAATCTTGAACGTGCAATTGCAGCAGCAGGCGATGAGAAAAACTCACTGTCTGAAGGTGTTGAACTAACACTTAAATCTCTACTCACTACTTTAGAGAAATTTGGTGTGGTGGCGGTAGATACTGTGAATGGCTTCAATGCAGATCTTCATCAAGCTGTAGGTATTGATCCAACTGCAAAAGCTAATGAAATTGGTACTGTTTTGCAAAAAGGCTACAGCCTAAATGGTCGTTTATTACGTCCAGCTATGGTTATGGTTGGCGCATAAGCCCAAGAAATTCGAGAGTTTTTAAAAATATTTCTGAATTTAAACTTGAAAATTTTTGATTGGCTCTCATATCGGATAACAAGTAAATCCCTTTTAATTTCCCTTTGAGAAAGGGAAAAGTTTGGGAATAAAAGAATTTTAGAGGAAACATCCAAATGGCGAAAATCATTGGTATTGACTTAGGTACAACTAACTCTTGCGTAGCAGTACTTGAAGGCGACAAAGTTAAAGTAATCGACAACGCTGAAGGCGCTCGTACAACTCCATCTATTATTGCGTATAAAGATGGCGAGATCCTTGTTGGTCAATCTGCAAAACGTCAAGCAGTAACAAACCCTAAAAACACATTATTCGCGATCAAACGTTTGATCGGTCGTAAGTATCAAGACCAAGCGGTTCAAAAAGACATCGGTCTTGTACCTTACAAAATCATCAAAGCTGACAATGGCGATGCTTGGGTTGACGTAAACGACAAGAAACTTGCACCACAACAAATCTCTGCTGAAATCTTGAAAAAGATGAAAAAAACAGCTGAAGACTACCTTGGTGAAACAGTAACTGAAGCGGTAATTACCGTTCCTGCTTACTTCAATGATGCTCAGCGTCAAGCGACTAAAGATGCTGGTAAAATTGCTGGTTTAGAAGTTAAACGTATCATCAACGAACCAACTGCTGCGGCTCTTGCGTTCGGTATGGACAAAAAAGAAGGCGACCGTAAAGTTGCGGTTTACGACTTGGGTGGTGGTACTTTCGACGTATCAATCATTGAAATCGCTGACCTTGATGGCGACCAACAAATCGAAGTGTTGTCTACAAACGGTGATACTTTCCTTGGTGGTGAAGACTTCGATAACGCGTTAATTGAATTCCTTGTAGAAGAATTCAAAAAAGAGCAAAGCGTAAACTTGAAACAAGATCCTCTTGCGCTTCAACGTTTAAAAGAAGCTGCTGAAAAAGCAAAAATCGAGCTTTCTTCTTCAAATGCAACTGAAATCAACCTTCCATACATCACTGCAGATGCGACTGGTCCTAAACACTTAGTGATCAACGTAACACGTGCAAAACTTGAAGGTTTAGTTGCTGACTTAGTTGAACGTACTATTGAGCCTTGCCGTATTGCGCTTAAAGATGCAGGTCTTTCGACTTCTGACATCTCTGACGTAATCTTGGTGGGCGGTCAATCACGTATGCCAATGGTTCAACAGAAAGTTCAAGAGTTCTTCGGCCGTGAACCACGTAAAGATGTGAACCCTGACGAAGCTGTAGCGATGGGTGCTGCGATTCAAGGTGCGGTACTTTCAGGTGACAAAACTGACGTACTTCTTCTTGACGTAACTCCATTGACTCTTGGTATTGAAACAATGGGTGGTGTGTTAACTGCAATCATCGAGAAAAACACAACGATTCCTGCGAAGAAATCTCAAGTGTTCTCAACTGCTGCTGACAACCAACCAGCTGTAGACATTTCTGTGTTCCAAGGTGAACGTAAAATGGCGCAGCAAAACAAATTGTTGGGTAACTTCCAATTAGGTGATATCCCACCTGCTCCACGTGGTGTGCCACAAATTGAAGTATCTTTCGACATCAACGCTGATGGTATCTTGAAAGTATCTGCGAAAGACAAGAGCACTGGCAAAGAACAATCAATTCAAATTAAAGCAAACTCAGGTTTGAGCGATGCTGAAATTGAAGCGATGATTAAAGATGCTGAAGCGAATGCTGAAGAAGACCGCAAATTTGAAGAATTAGCGAAAGCACGTAACGAAGCTGATGCACTGGTATCTTCTGCTCAAAAAGCAGTGAAAGATCTTGGCGAGCAAGTAACTGCTGACGAAAAAACTGCAATTGAAACTGCATCAGCTGAGCTTGAAGCGGCTACGAAAGAAAATGACGTAGAAGAAATCAAAGCGAAAACTGAAGCACTTCAAAACATCATCATGCCGATTACGCAACGTGCGTATGAAGCTGCTCAAGGCCAAGGTGGCGCTCAAGGTTTCGACCCGAACGCTTTCCAAGGTGATGCTGCTGGCCAACAACAGCAAAAAGCAGACGACGGCGTTGTAGATGCTGAGTTCACTGAAGTTAAAGATGACAAAAAATAATTTGTCGCTTTAAATAAAAGACCGCGCGAAAGCGCGGTTTTTTTATATCTAATACATCGGTACTGAATGATCGTAAGGCCGATTAAAAAGCGATGCTTTAAGCGAGGTATCACTACTTATTTTTGTTTAAATATTATACATTAAGCTTATATTGTTCATGTGCTTGCATTATGCGCTTCTTCATTCTTACTATTGTGCTGTTATTTGTTGGACTGTTGAGTTATCAACTCAAAACACATGATCAATTGCGCTATAACTCGCTGTCCGATCGTATACTCCACCCTTTTGACACGCGCTTACGCTATCAAATTGCCGAAGTCGATCCACGCTTTGGTATTAGCCAGCAAGAACTGATTGAACTGACTCAACAAGCCGCCGATCTTTGGCAAAATGCCTCTGGGCAAAAGCTCTTTGTCTATGACCCAGATGCGCAACTCAAAATTCATCTTGTATATGATGAACGACAAGACAACTTTAATGCATTTAAAAAAATGGAGACAACGCTCAACACTGAGCAAAATAAAAACCAACGCGTCTCTGAAAACTTAAACACGTCACAAGCCTATTTAGAGCAACTTCACACAAGCATTCAACAGCGCCGTGTGCTGATCGATGCTGAATATCAAAGCCTGAATCAGCAACGGCTGAGCTGGAGTCGACTCGAAGACAGCCAGGGGGAAAATCGCAGACGCATTGACCTGCAATATCAGCAACTCAAAGAGAAAAGTCAGCAACTCAAAAATGATATTGATTACTTCAATCAATTGAATGCGCAATATAATCAGCAAGTCGACCAATATAACCACAATATTCATCGCTTTAACCAAAATGTGACACATGCCAAACAGCAATTCCCTGCCCGCGAATTTCACAAAGGTGTATTTATGGGGCAAGAAATTCAAATTTATCAATTTGAGAATCAAGATGATTTACGTTTAACGCTAGCACATGAATTAGGGCATGCACTTGGACTTGGGCATAACTCAGATCCTAAAGCTTTAATGTATCCGATGCTTGGGGCACAAGATCTGGCGCATTTTCAATTACAGCCTTCAGATTTAGCACTCTTAACGGCGCGTTAGCAGTTATAAATTCCTTATTTTTTATAAGGTTTTCTATAAGCTTTCACAACAAAGCCTATATTTCATGTTAATCTAAAATCATACACACCGCCTGAATATATAACTGGAGAGCAATGTGAGTTACTACCATATTCTTATTGAAGTGAATGACCACATCAGCACAATTGAACAGACGCGTGATATCGAAATTTTTAATATCACAGAAATTCAACCATATCTCCACTCAATCTTATTGCCATTTTTTAATGAGCAGATGATTGAACTCGAAGATGAAAATATTGAATTTAAGGATATTTTGCATTTAGAAATCAAACAAACCTTATTGCCAATTCAAGATTTGATTGAAGAAGAACAAAAGCTGTTACCAAGTGATACCGATGTTTCAATTACAGCCTATGAAATTTTTAACAATCGTGACCTTAGTCAAGATGTCACTACCATTGTGCTGGATCTTTTAGAAGCCATCAAATTTGATGCCAAAGATTAAAAAGTAAAAAGCCCTCATGAAGAGGGCTTTTTTATGCGAATCTTAATGCCAAAAGGCTTAGATAGAGAATGAAGAACCACAACCACAAGTTGTCGTCGCATTTGGGTTTTGCACCACAAAACGCGAACCTTCTAAACCTTCTAAATAATCAACCACTGAGCCAACTAAATATTGATAGCTGAGTGAGTCCACCAACATTTTTACGTCGCCATTTAAAAATTCTGCATCATCTTCATTTTGGCTTTCTGCAAAATTAAAGCCATAAGAGAAACCTGAACAACCGCCACCAGTAACATATACACGGAGCATTAAGTCTTGGTTTCCTTCACTGTCACGCAATTGGCGCACTTTATTTGCGGCATTGTCAGTCAACACAAGTGCAGGTGCATTCATGGTGGATTCCTCTAATTGAATGGGATGTCTTAAATCAAAAAAGACCATAATTCAAGTATAGCATACTCGAACTATGGTCATACTTTGCAAAACAAAGTTAAATCAGAGTAAATTTATCAGGTTTATTTGTAGTTTTCATCCTGCAATGCACATTCAAAGTTTTTCGCATCTTCTTTACAGCGGAATTGCCATAATAGCTTCATCATGCGCTTGTCATATACACCACGTTTGGTTAAATCAATACGCGCTTCACGCATCATTTTTTGATAACCAGGACGATCTGCTGCAGGTACATCCATCCAATATTTACTTGGAATATCCGACTTCATTTTACCCAAAATACCAAATGCACGTGGTAATTGTGTTTTCACCCATTCACGTGACTTTTGCCCATAACCTTCTGGGAATTTATCTGGGCGAATAATAATATTCCCCGTAACCTGCAAGATTGGATAATTGACAATCGCGCCTTTAGTTCCTAAACCTTTATATAATTCTAAAGGTTTAAACACCGCTGCAGGTGCACCAATAATATCAACCTGACCATTATTAAACTTAGCACCAAAGTTTGTTACATCAGCACTTACGGCTTGCGCACCAACTTGCTGTACCATAATTTTTTGTGCTTCATCATAGTCTAAAACCGCAATTTTTTTACCTGCTGCTTTAGCAACGGTATTAATGCTACGGTCATTTACCAATAAATATGCATCACCAACAGGAATAACCCCAGCGACCTCATAACGGCCATTCACCATGCTTTTGGCAAATGTCGGGCTCGCCAAACCTTGCATGATTTTTACCGCTAATTTTAAGTCTGGAATTGCACCAATCGCATCTAATGAACCTGTAAATCCATTGAATTGACGGCCACGCATACCTGTCACACTAATCGCATCACATTTTCCAGCTTTAAAATCTTCTGCGATTACCGCTTCATTTTGGCCGACACGTAGCTCAATATCAGCACCCCAATTTTTGGCTGCCAATTGATAGTCTTTCATGAGTGTAAATACATCGCCGTTTTTACCAACCAAATCAAATACACACATGACTTGTTTAGCTTGAGCTGCATTCATGGCAAACATTAAACCTGCACCGAGGCCTAACACTTTTAATGCTTTTACTTTATGCATTTTTTTCATCCTTGTTACATTGTTTTTATCAGTTCATTATTGTGTTTATATGCATGGCTTAAAACAACCAAACCATGCCAGACAAGTTCGCCAATTTATCTACATCATTGACGCTGTTTAACTGCATCATCTAAGAATTTTGGGCCAGATACAATTGCAAAACTGCCTTTAAATATGCATAAAAAAAAGCCTAGAACAACTAGGCTTTTTTCTTAAAAATCAAATTATTCACCACCAAGTGAACATTCAAAATTCGCCTTATCGACAGAGCAACGTGCTTTTTTCAATACACTCATCATCGCAGGATCATAAATGCCACGTTTAGTCATATCCATACGACCATCACGTAAAAGTTTTTGATATTTGGTTTTGTCTTCTGCAGTCAAATTCATTTTGTATTTTGCTGGAATTCCCGCCTCTAAACGGTTAATCATTGCAAAACCTTTTGGTAAGTTTTGAATGAACCAATCACGAGATTTTTGACCAAAACCTGCTGGGAATTGATCAGGACGAATAATAAAGTCAGCGGTTACTTGAAGTACTGGGAAGTTAAACATCGCACCATTCGTACCTAAGCCTTTGTAAATTTCCAAAGGTTTATACGCATAAGCAGGTGCACCCACCATATCAACCTGACCATTATTGAACTTCGCTACGAAGTTAGATACATCAGAAATTACCGCTTGAGCGCCTACACGTTGCACCATAATTTTTTGTGCATCGTCATAACCTAACACTGCGAATTTTTTACCCGCAGCTTTTTCAATGGAGTTAATGCTCTTATCACGTACGAAAATAAATGCTGAGCCTAAAGGTGCAATCCCTGCAACTTCATACTTCTTACCACCTAAGTTACTAATCATTTTGCTTTCATTACGCTTATCTAAAGCAAAAGTAATGGCACGTTTTGCAATTTCATTGCTTGGTGCACCACCGAGTGCATCAATTGAGCCTGCAAATTTATTGTATTGACGCGCACGCATTGCGGTCATAAATACGCCATCACATTTTCCAGCTTTAAAGTCGTTATCTGCAACTGCTTCATCTTGACGTGCAATCAGATTAATATCTGCGCCCCAGCCTTTCGCCGCCAGCGCCCATTCTTGCGCCATTTGGAAAGACTCACCCGACTTACCTAGCAAGTCGAATACGCAAATATCTACTTTTTCAGCTTGTGCTGTGCTAGCGAAACCAATCACAGAGAAAGTTGCCAAAGACAGGAGGGCTTTTTTCATTGTATTTATCCTTTTGAGATTTTTTTGTTCATGGGTATCCATTCATGACAAAGTTTAAGCAAGTTATTTTTAAAAAAATAGAGCATTTACTCAATTAATTCATGTCATTTTGGTCTCTTTTGCCAATTTTAATGATCTTCATCACAGCAAAAAAATAAAATATATTTTAAATCAATATACTTAGCACTTTTATCGAAAAGCAAAATTTATAAGATGCTCATGAATCTTTACAAAGAAAATACATGATGACTACTCACCACCGAGTGAACACTCAAAGTTAGTCCGCTCAACTGTACACCGCGCTTTTTTTTTAGCACCGTCATCATAGTGGCATCATAAATTCCCATTTGAGTTAACTGAATACGTTCATCTCGTAAAAGTTTTTGATATTCATCTCGTGATTCTTTGCTCAGCGCAACTTTATATTTGGCAGGAATTTCAGCTTCCATACGTTTGACCATCGCAAAGCTTTTCGGGAGTTGCTTCACAAACCATGCTCTAGAGTTTTGCCCATAACCTTCTGGAAAAGCTTCAGGACGAATAATCAAATCTGCAGTCACATTGACTACTGGAAAATCAATCATTGCACCTTGTGCCCCTAAGCCTTTCGCAATTTCTAAAGGTTTAAAGGCATAGGCAGGTGCTGCCACAATATCCACTTCGTTTTGATTAAATTTACGAATAAAATTAGAAATATCAGACAGAACAGGCACAGCACCAATACGTTCAACCATGCGTTTTTGTGCGCGATCATAATGTAAAATGGCGAATTTTTTACCCTTGGCTTGCTCAACCCGATTCATATTGCGATCTTTCACAAAAATATAAGCTGAGCCGATCTGACCAATGCCTGCAACTTCGTAGCTCTCTTTACCCACTTTACTAATTAATCGACGGTTATTACGTTTATCAAGTACATAACTAATGGCTTTTTGAGCAATTTCATTGTTTGGCACTCCCCCCAAAGCATCAATAGAACCTGCAAATTTATTATAGGCCCGTGCACGCATGGAGGTCATATAAAAACCATCGCATTTACCGTCTTTAAAGTCACTATCTACTTTCGCTTCATCTTGATAAGACACCAATTGAATATCTGTACCCCAAGTTTTACTGGCAAGCGACCACTCCTCCAACAATTTATAAGACTCTCCAGATTTACCTAATAAATCGAAGACACAAACCGTGGGTTTCGCCTGCACAGCCATTGAACACATGAATATTGTGGTTACAGACAATGCCAAAAATCCTTTTTGCATACGCTTTATCCTATTTTCTGATGTGTGTTGTTTATTTTTTAAACTTATTTTTCACAATATAAGCATCTTCTTGTAATAAACCTAGAGGATTTCACATATTTTATTAAAATCTGTTGAATCACCCCACTTTTACATTCACTTGCAACTTTCGCTACAAAGCCTTGCGGTTTTTTTGTTTTTTGGAAGGCTTCCTTTAGAATAGCGCCATCTTTTTGCTGTGTTTTTAATTTCATGATTCAGTTAGACCAACTTTCTATACGTCGCGGTGGCCGTGTTTTATTTCAAAAAGCATCCATGCAACTTCACCCAGGTTGGAAAATTGGCCTAACAGGTGTCAATGGTGCAGGTAAATCCACTTTATTTTCAGCCTTATTGGGTGGAATTGAATCTGATAATGGTTCTTTAACCCGTCCAGCAATCTGGACCGTGGCACACATGGCTCAAGAAATTAAAGCGTTAGATATGAAAGCCATCGACTTTGTATTGTCTGGCGACGAAGAGTATTGGGATATTCAGCATAAACTCGAACATCCAGAACAATTGGGCAATGACGAACTTGCGCACCTCTATGGTCGTTTTGATGAAATCAGTGGCTATTCTGCACCGTCTAAAGCATCGCAACTTATGGCTGGTTTAGGCTTTTTTGAGCATCAATCACAATTGAATGTTTCAAGCTTTTCTGGTGGTTGGCGTATGCGTTTGAACTTGGCACGTACGTTAATGAGCCGTTCAGACCTATTATTACTTGATGAACCAACCAACCACTTAGACTTAGATGCGATTTTATGGCTAGAAGATTGGTTAAAAGCCTATGAAGGCACCTTGGTGCTTATCTCACATGACCGTGATTTTCTAGATGCGATCACCGATCATATTTTACATATCGAAAATCAGGAATTAACGCTCTATACAGGCAACTACTCAACTTTTGAAACTACACGTAGTGAACGCCTAGCTCAACAACAACAAGCTTTTGAAAAACAACAAGAAGCTCGTGCACATTTACAAAAGTTTATTGACCGTTTTAAAGCCAAAGCCACCAAAGCAAAACAAGCACAAAGCCGTATTAAACAATTAGAACGCATGCAGGAACTATCTGCGGCACATGTGGACACTCCATTTACCTTCAGCTTCCGTGAACCCACTAAAATGAGTTCACCACTATTGCAACTAGAACATGCAGATATTGGCTATGGAGATAAACTCATTGTGACCAATGTTGGCTTACAAATTACGCCAAATAGTCGCATTGGTTTACTGGGTATGAATGGTGCAGGTAAATCAACGCTCATTAAATCTTTGGTGGGCGATCTAAACTTACTCAAAGGTCAACGCAAAGCCTCTGAACTTTTAAATATTGGTTATTTTGCCCAACATCAAATGGATGCCTTAGATGGCAATGCTAGCCCAATGTTACAACTGGGACGTATTGCAGGAAAAACCATTAGTGAAGCAACACTCCGCTCCTTCTTGGGCAGTTTTGGCTTTAGTGGTGAACGGATGGACACGCCAAGTGAAAGCTTTTCAGGCGGTGAGCGTGCACGCTTAGCCTTAGCACTGATTGTCTGGCAACGTCCAAATGTCCTGATTCTCGATGAACCGACTAACCATTTAGATTTAGATATGCGTCATGCCCTCACGATGGCATTGACTGATTTTGAAGGCGCTGTGGTCTTGGTATCGCATGAACGTCAATTGATTGCCAGTGTCTGTGATGAGCTATTACTTGTGCATCAAGGCAAATGCCGTGAATTTGATGGCGACTTAAGTGCTTATGCAGATTGGTTACGTCAAGCCCGAGCTGAAATGCTTAAAACCGCGAATGTACCTGCTGCACCAATCAAATCGGAAGTACAAAACAAAGTCATTAGCTCTAAAGGTGATAAAGAAGCTCAACGTAAAGAAGCTGCACAACGACGTGAGCAAACTCGCCCGATTCGTAAAAATATTGAAAAATGTGAAAGCCAAATTTCGAAACTACAACCACGCTTAACAGAAATTGAAAATTTACTGGGTGATGCCGGCTTATATGATGCTAGCCGTAAGGACGATTTACTGAAGCTAATGAATGAACAAACTGAACTCAAAGCCAAATTAGAACAAGCAGAAGAGCAAATGCTTGAATTAATGATGGAATTAGAGGAATTGGAAAGTAGTTTTGACAATTAAAATCTATTGTTTAGTCTAACTTAAACAAACCAACCGTCGTGAAATTAATGTTCCACGGCGGTTTTTTAATTCAACTAAACAATAAAATTCACCTAAAATAAAGACTCAATACAGACATGAGATCTAACTATTTTTTGCTACCTCACCTTTCGCCCAGTACACCCAAATAAATATCCACAAGCTCTTTCATTCTTAAAGAATCTTTTGAATTTAAAAAGTACCAAGCTAAAATTTTAAATTCAAAAATAAATCACAACAAAGAATACTCACTCAGCCCACCATATTGTGGATATTTTTTTATTTTTCACATAATAATTCTATGGATAACTATTATATATATCCACAATTTTTACACATATTACTTTTAATAAAATGATCTAAACATAGATTTTAAGGCTTTATTTTGCTCTTTTCTGTTTTAAAAATCGCAATTCTTTTATTTTCCATGTCTCTTCAAATTGCCATAATTCTTGTATTTGTTGCTGGTTTTCGGCAAGCCCAATCAAAATTTTACATGAGGTTTGGTCACGATCAAACTCATAAGCTTCAAATTCGACATCGGGTTTTTTAGGTTTCCACACACCATTTTTAACAGCATGTGCAATGCGATCGTAGCGTGTGAAGTTGCTTTCAGTACGTCCGTCTTGCTCATAAACAACTTTAAAATGCTCATCTTCATACTGCAAAAGCACCTCATAATTGCCTATAAAAAAAGCATTTACCCAAATATCACGTATGTGTTCTAACTGATTATCCATCATATCAACCTCTCATTTTTACAGCATTGCGTTCATTTTAAGAACATCATGACATAGCAATGCGTCAGTTTGATAAAATCAAGATGATTATATTTTATACAAATTTAGATTAATTTAGCATAAAAAAAGCACCCATATTAGGTGCTTTTTTTAACTTCATTACTTGAATATTAAGCGTCAATATCTGCGTTTAAAGCATTTTCTTCAATAAAGGCACGACGAGGCTCTACATCATCACCCATTAAGCAAGAGAACATACGGTCTGCTTCAATTGCATCTTGCACAGTCACTTGTAGCATGTTGCGGTTTTCTGGGTCCATCGTAGTTTCCCAGAGTTGCTCCGCATTCATCTCACCCAAACCTTTATAGCGTTGGATCATCATACCACGACGCGAGTCTTGCAAAATGTGTTGCCATACTTGATGGAAAGTACTTACCGTAATTTTACGATCGCCTTTTTGCAAGTATGCACCTTCTTCCAACAGCGTGAACCAACTACGAGAGTTCTTCAATAATCGAGCGTATTCACCAGAACCCAACAGACCTGCATCTAATAAATAAGGGTGCGGTAAGTTATGAATATAAATCGTGATACGAGGCAAATAGGTTTCAACTTTTTGACCATCAGCCAGTTCTTTTTCAAACACTTCAAGCGTTAACTCTGGACGCAAGCTTGGCTGTTTCTGTGCAACTGCAGCACAAATTTTCTCGCCCCATTGCTCCACATAAGCACGATCAATAGTTTGATCTAGCTTAAAGCCTTCCACAGCAATCAAAGCATCTAATAAGCTTGCTGGATAACGCACAGTTAAACGGTGCAAGCTTTTTTGTGAGGTTTGATAATCCGCAATCACACCAGCTAAAGCTTCACCACGAATGGCTGGCGCTTCTGCACTCACGTGAAGTTCGAGCTCATCAATCGCATTTGAAATTAAATAAGTTTCAAGCGCATCATTATCTTTGATGTACTGTTCTTGCTTACCTTTTTTCAACTTATACAGCGGTGGCTGCGCAATATAGATATGACCACGTTCCACAAGCTCAGGCATTTGACGGAAGAAGAAGGTCAGCAACAAAGTACGAATATGCGAACCATCGACATCAGCATCGGTCATGATGATGATTTTGTGATAACGCAATTTATCAGGATTGTATTCTTCACGGCCAATACCACAGCCCAACGCTGTGATTAACGTACCCACTTCAGCCGATGAAATCATCTTGTCAAAGCGTGCACGTTCCACGTTAAGGATTTTACCTTTCAATGGCAAAATTGCTTGCATCTTACGGTTACGGCCTTGCTTTGCAGAACCGCCTGCAGAGTCACCTTCGACCAAGTACAATTCTGAAAGTGCAGGATCTTTCTCTTGGCAATCTGCCAATTTACCAGGAAGGCCTGCAATATCAAGCGCACTCTTACGACGTGTCATTTCACGTGCTTTACGCGCAGCATCACGTGCACGGGCAGCATCAATGATTTTGCCTGCAATGGCTTTTGCTGCTTGAGGATTCTCTAAAAGATATTCAGAGAACGATTTATTCATGGCCTGCTCAACCGCAGTTTTCACTTCACTCGACACCAATTTTTCTTTGGTTTGTGAAGAGAATTTTGGATCTGGAACTTTAACCGAAACAATCGCCGTCAAGCCTTCACGTGCATCATCACCAGAAACTGCAACTTTCTCTTTTTTGAGTAAGCTTTCGCTTTCCATGTAGCTATTTAAGCCACGCGTTAATGCCGCACGGAAACCTGCTAAATGTGTACCACCATCTTTTTGTGGAATATTATTAGTAAAACAACGTACATTTTCTTGGTAGGTATCATTCCATTGCAATGCAACCTCAACACCAATGCCATTTTCTGCTTGGGTGGTGAAATGGAAGATTTCATTTAAATGCGTTTTGCCTTGGTTAATATATTTAACAAACTCAGACAAGCCACCTTCGTAGTCATACACATGTTCTAAGTTAATACGCTCATCACGTAAAACAATGCGCACACCTGCATTCAAGAAAGACAATTCACGTAAACGACGAGCCAAAATATCGACATTAAAAATCGTTTGGCTAAACGTTTCTGCACTCGGATAAAAACGTACAGTTGTGCCTGAAGCATCTGTTACGCCTGTTTCACGTAGCTTATAAACAGGATCACCATGGTGATATTCTTGTTCGTAGGTTTTACCCGCACGGCTAATATTAAGTAGCAGTTTTTCAGATAAAGCGTTTACAACCGAAACACCAACACCGTGCAAACCACCAGAAACTTTATAGCTATTATCGTCAAACTTACCGCCCGCATGCAGAATGGTTAAAATAACTTCTGCAGCTGAAACACCTTCTTCAGGGTGAATATCGGTTGGAATACCACGGCCGTTATCCGATACACTAACCGATTCATCTTCATGAATAGTCACTTGAATTTCATCACAATGGCCCGCTAAAGCTTCATCGATAGAGTTATCGACGACCTCAAACACCATGTGATGCAAGCCTGTGCCATCATCAGTATCACCAATATACATGCCTGGACGTTTACGAACAGCATCTAGGCCACGCAATACTTTGATACTAGAGGAATCATAAGCTTTTTCATTGGTTTGTTCTGTATTAGAGACAGATTGCTCTTCTGAACTCATGGTTTCTCCCTAGTGAAAAATAGGTCTATCCAAAAAATGGGTAAATCGTCATTGCACAGCAAGCTGAACGCTACCGTCTTTAACATTGAATAATTGATAAGAAATAGACAAATCATGCATGTGCTGTTGCACTGCGTCACAATCTAAAGTGGTAATAAAAACCTGGCTACCAAGTTGGCTTAATCGCTCAATTAAACGTTGTTGTGCGGTTAAATCTAATTCTGCTGTAAGATCATCTAATAATACCACAGTTTCCTTATTACACGCATGTAGCATTGCAATCTGTGACAGTTTTAAAGCCATGATCAGGAGCTTTTTTTGCCCTCTCGACAGCACCACATCAGCATCCCCCATCGGGGTTTTTAAACGTAAATCTGCACGATGTGGACCATGCTCGGTATAACGTCTTTCTAGATCTTTATAGTGCGCATTGGTCAAATCATTTAACAATCCAGTTTCACTATGAAAGCCCGCACTGTATTCCATGCAAATTTCCAGATCAGGCAAGAGCTGCGCTAAATCCTGTTGTAAATATCCCTTCCACAGCTCCACAACAGCCTGACGCTGGCGATGCAAAATTTCGCCATAATCACTCAGCATTTGGTTCCACGGCTCTAAATCACTGAGGCTTAAATGACGCTGTGCTTTGAGCAAACTATTACGCTGTTTGAGTGCTCGTGAATAGTATTGCCAAGCAGGATAAAATTCGGGTTCCACGTGGAACATCATCCAATCCAACATTTGTCGTCTTGGCTTAGCACCGTGGTCAATAATATCGCTACTTTGTGGGTCAATCAGTTGTAGAGGTAAGATTTTGGCCAACTGACCTTGAGTTGCAACCAGATCCCCATTCACCTTAATCAGTTGCTCACCGCTTTGCATTTTTTGCATACCAATTTTATCAGTATCAGATTGTGCAAAAACAATGGCATCAGCACAGGCATTTTGAATATAGTTTTTGGGGATATGCGTGCGAAAAGAACGCCCTGTTGCCAACAAATGAATGGCTTCTAAAACAGAGGTTTTACCCGAGCCATTTTGGCCATAAAAGACATTAAACGGCTGCAATCCTGAGAGTGCAACCGTTTTTAAGTTCCGTACACGTTCGATATGTAAACGCGTAATATGCATATAAATGGACGTCTAAAAAATCAATTAAACGCGCATTGGCATCACAACATAAGTTTGATCTTGATGTAGTGGATCTTGTACCAATACCGACTGATTCGCCTCAGTCATGGTCATCAATACATCATCACCATCCAGCACACTCAATACATCCAACAAATACTGTGCATTGAACGACATTTCCATCGATGCATCTGAATATTGAATCGCTAAGTCTTCAACAGCTTCGTCTTGCTCTGGGTTATTCGCACGCAATTGCAATGAATCTTCATTAAAATGCAAGAATACACCACGCAGTTTTTCGTTACTTAAAATCGCAACACGTTGCAATGATTGCTTAAATACATCATGTGCAATACGTACATTTTTGTCGCCACCACGTGGAATCACACGGCGATAATCTGGGAATTTACCATCAATCAATTTGGTCGTGAAACGCACCATAATGTCATGTTGTTCTTTGTCGCGGCTTGGGATACGAATCGTCACATTTAACAATTCACGACCAATTAACAAAGCCAATTGCTCATCTTCAACGCTCAACAAACGTTGTAACTCACCTACTGCTTTACGCGGTGCAATCGCTTGTACCAACTGTGACGCATTAGAAACAGCAGTCGTTTCACACAATGCTAAACGGTGACCATCTGTCGTCACTGCACGCAATTGATTTTGATCAATTTCCAACAATGTACCCGTTAAATAAAAACGAACATCCTGCACCGCCATAGCAAATGCGGTTTTTTCAAATAAACGTTTTAATTCACGCTGTGTAACTGTAACTTCTGTCCCTTGCGTATTTTCTGTAGTCAACAATGGATAATCTTCTGCAGGTAAAGTACCCAACACAAAGCGACTATTTCCAGACTTTAAAATACAACGTTGATCTTCTGTGATTTGTAAATCAACTAATGCTGCAGATGGCAAAGATTTACAGATATCTACCAACTTACGTGCAGGAACAGTGGTCTCACCTGCTTGTAAGCATGCACCCTCAGATAAAGTGGTTGATGCCACAAGTTCAACTTCAAGATCTGACCCAGTAATGGTCAGGGCTTGCTCAGTCACCTGAATTTTTAGGTTTGATAAAATGTTGAGGGTATGGCGACGTTCAACCGCTCCTACGACATGTGATAGAACATTCAGTAAGCTTTCTTTCGCGATTTTTAAACGCACGATGCATTCCTCTAAAAACTGAAGATTAAGAACAAATAAAATTAATTTTTTAGCAGTGTACTATGCGGCAGATAAGGCCGCATTGCAAGAATAGAATTTAACCAAAAACACCTTAACTTTGAAGCAAGCGAAGAAGGTTTTTATAGTCTTCATTAAAGATTGGATCTTCCTCACGCAGGCTTTGAACTTTTTCACACGCATGCATCACAGTACTGTGATCACGCCCACCAAAAGCCATACCAATTTCAGGGAAACTATCCCCTGTTAACTCACGTGCAAGCCCCATTGCAAGCTGACGAGGTCGCGCATAAATACGTGTGCGTTTTGGACCGACTAACTCTTTTAATGGGATTCGGAAGTATTCACTCACCACGCGCTGAATATTTTCAGTGCTGATAGTTCGTGCGCGAATGGCCAAAACATCTTTTAAGGATTCACGCACAACATCTAAATCAATTGGCGTCCCTTTAAAACGTGAAATCGCAACGACTTTATTTAAAGCGCCTTCCAATTCACGAACATTGGCTACAACTTGTTGTGCAATAAACAAAGCACAATTTCGTGGTAATTCCACATCATTGCTTTCAGCTTTTTTTAACAAAATTTCAATTCGAGTTTCAATATCTGGAGGTTCCACACCCACAGACAAGCCCCAAGAAAAACGTGACACTAAACGTGGATCGAGTTCAGTAAGCTCTTTAGGATAACGATCCGACGTTAGAATAATTTGTTTCGACTCATCCAATAACGCATTAAAGGTGTAAAAGAATTCCACCAAACTGGCTTCTTTACCTGCAAGCAAATGAATATCATCGACCAACAGTAAATCCAATGAACGACAATTCTTTTTAAACTCTTCAACTTTGCCTTGTTGTAATGAGCTCACAAAATCTTGCACAAAACTTTCAGCTGTCATGTACATGACGCGCGCATTCGGTTTTGCTTGTAATAGGGCATTACCCACAGCTTGCATTAAGTGTGTTTTACCCAAACCCGTCGGGCCATATAAAAATAATGGATTGTGCTGAGATTCACCCAATTGCGTTAACACTTTACGACAAGTTTCTGCTGCCATTTGGTTCGAACGACCTTCGACAAATAAAGAGAAACTAAATAAAGGGTTTAATTGACGCTTACGAATCTGTTTTGCACTACTGTCTTCACGTTCTTTTTTAGGTTTCGCAATCGGTGCAGGACTAGGTGTTAAAGCTGCTGTTGTTGTCGCAGGTTGCTCACTGGCAGATAAAATAGCCCCAGGACGAGAATCGACTTGAATTTCAACTTTACGTACCCGACCTTCAGACAACTGCTCCGCTAAAATAGTAATGAGCTCAAGATGATGTTCTTGAATATAACGCGTCCAATACGGATTGGGCGCATATAAGCGCAATGTGTCTTCTGACTCTTCAGCCACCAACGGACGGATCCACATCGTAAAGACATTTCCCGAAAGCTCTTGTCGCAAGCGATTTAAGCAGTCTGTCCAAAGCATGTGAAACCCCTATTCATTCCATTGTGCCAATAAAAAAATATGCTAGCCCGCAAAGCGGGTCGCCATTCTAACCAAGTTATCCACATCTGTCATGAACAATTCAGCAGAAATTAATCAAATAAGCCATTTTTAGATCATAAATTTAAATTTAAACCGTGTGTGGATAAGTTTATCCTCAAGCTGTGGATAAAATATAACATAAAGTTATCCACAATGTATCAAAAAAATAAAAACATAGTTATTCACAATTTAAACATTTGTTTTTTATATTTTAAAATACGATTTCCACAGAAAAACTCAACACTAATAATAATAAATTTAAATTTATAAATTTGAATTTATTTATAGAAACTCGATTTTCTGGGGATAACTAAGATTGCGATTTAAATTCAAATTTAAAACTAAGTTGGAATTTAAATTTAAATCTTATTGTGGATAACTTTGTGGTTAAAGTTGTTAATATCTTATTTTACCATAATAAACAATGATTTATCCTGTGTGTAAACCGATATTCGATAAAACAACACATTTTTATTTTGATCACTTTTATTGTCTTAACTTAATTTGTTTTTAAAAGAAAGTTGGTTTTTAATTGACAGCTCAAGCAATGAGCACTAAAATCGCGAACCTTCATAGAAAGATCATTTTTGGAGTTTCGATATGAAACGTACTTTCCAGCCTTCTGAACTAAAACGTAAACGCGTTCATGGCTTCCGTGCTCGTATGGCTACTAAAGCTGGTCGTCAAGTATTAGCTCGTCGCCGTGCAAAAGGCCGTCATAGCTTAACTGTTTAATCTGTTAAAGCTATACACGACTTGGGTGTTATGACAACACTTTATGGGTTTAGCACAGATGTTCGCATACACTGTGCTGACGACTATAAAAGTGTGTTCGATGGTGCGCTTTTTAAAGTGCATCAGCCCCATTTCTTATTTCTTGCGAAAATTTCCGAACAGCCTAAAAGCCGTTTGGGTATTGTTGTTGCTAAGAAAAAAGTACGTCGTGCACATGAAAGAAATCGAGTAAAACGTCTGGCTCGCGAAAGCTTTCGCTTGCATCAGCAGCAATTAGATGTATTGGATATTGTGGTGATGCCTAAAGTAGGTATAGAAGCAGTCCCAAATGCAGAATTGCATCAGCAATTACAATTTGCTTGGCAAAAGCTTCAACGTATTGCCAAAAAGCATTCAAAAACAGCTCCCTCCTCACAGAAAAAGTAGAGACAACCAATGGTACGTCTACTGCATTGGTTCATTCGTTTCTATCAAATAGTGATTAGTCCCTTACTTGGGCCTCGTTGTCGCTATATTCCAACCTGTTCTCAGTATTCTTTGGAAGCAATCCATCGGCATGGTGCTGTGCGTGGTGTCTGGCTGTCTGTTCATCGTATTTGTCGCTGTCATCCTTGGGGTGGCTCAGGGTATGACCCAGTGCCAGCCAAAGCAGTTCGTTTTATTTCATTTCAGCAAATAGATTCTCAAACGCGTCACGTTGCTGTACCCTTTCGTGATCGTTTATTGAACCAAAAACACTCTAACCACTTGGGG
Source organism: Acinetobacter sp. WCHAc060006 (assembly GCF_004209135.1). Lineage (NCBI taxonomy): Bacteria > Pseudomonadati > Pseudomonadota > Gammaproteobacteria > Moraxellales > Moraxellaceae > Acinetobacter > Acinetobacter sp. WCHAc060006. The sequence goes on from NZ_SGSS01000026.1 coordinate 23,745, forward strand.
TAATAGATATGCAACAATGGGCCAGGATTGCCATTCTAGGAGCCATGTTTGTTGTCGCTTATTTGCTTATTTTGGCTTGGCAAAAAGACTACGGTCATGCAGAAGTTAAAGCACAGCCAACCGCTGCTGCTGTTTCGCATGAAGTCTCTGCCGATTTGCCAAATGCTCAAACAGCGGCGTCAGCGACCACTGATGTGCCACAAGCAAATGTGCCAGCACAACAAACAGCAGATGCAACAGCACCAGTAAGCCAACAGCTTATTTCTGTAAAAACTGACCTTTATCATCTTTGGATTAATCCAAAGGGTGGTGATATTGTTCGTGTTGAATTACTCAACCATGACAAGAATAAAGACAGTGACCAACCTTTTGTAATGCTCGAAAGTGATGCAAAACGTACGTATGTAGCACAATCAGGCTTAATTGGTCTAAACGGTCCCGACAGTAGCCGTGCAGGTCGACCATCTTATGAGATTGAAAAATCAGCATATACTTTAGCTGATGCAAAAGCGTCTAAAGATAAAGATGGTAAAGCGGTCAAAGTCCTTACTGTACCAATGGTGTATAAAACTGCAGATGGCATTGAAATTATCAAGTCATTTACGTTCACTCAAGGTGATTACCCGATTATTGTGAATCACAAAGTGGTGAACCGCAGTGCACAAAATTGGCAAGGTCAAATGTTTGGTCAAATCAAACGTGATAATTCAGAAGATCCAGGTAAATCGGATCAAGGGATTTTCACTTTGGGCACCTTCCTTGGCGGCGCATGGGGTACACCGGATGAGCATTACAACAAGCTAAAATTTGCTAACTTCAATGAAGAAAAGTTGAATGTTGAAGCAAAAGGCGGTTGGGTTGCTGTGGTACAACATTATTTTGTAAGTGCATGGATTCCGGGCGAGCTTAAATTAACGCAAGCCAATGGTCAGCCTTATGCAGCGAAGTTGGAATCACGTAAATCAACAGATGACATGAACATCATTGGTTTTACTTCGCCAACAATTAATGTTCCTGCGGGTACGGTTGCTGAATTAGATGCAACATTCTACTCAGGACCAAAAATTCAGTCTGAATTAAAAGATTTAGCTGTTGGTTTAAACCAAACTGTAGATTATGGTTGGTTGTGGCCAATTGCGAAGCTTTTATTCTTAGGCTTACAGTTCTTCCACGGTTTAGTGGGCAACTGGGGTTGGTCAATTATTTTATTGACGATTCTAGTGAAATTAATTCTTTGGCCGTTGTCGTCGAAGAGCTATCGCTCTATGGCGAAAATGCGTGTGATTGCGCCTGAAATGCAACGTATGAAAGAAGAGTTCGGTGAAGACCGTATGCGCTTCTCTCAAGAAATGATGGCTTTGTACAAGCGTGAGCAAGTTAACCCTCTTTCTGGGTGCTTACCATTGTTATTACAAATGCCAATTTTCCTTGCGTTGTATTGGGTATTGATGGAGTCAGTTGAACTTCGTCATGCACCATGGTTAGGTTGGATTCAAGATTTATCTGCAATGGACCCTTGGTTTATCCTGCCATTGTTGATGGGCTTGACGATGTTTATCCAGCAAAGTTTGAACCCACAGCCTGCAGATCCTATGCAAGCTAAAGTGTTCAAAATCATGCCAATCATCTTTACGGTATTTATGTTGTTCTTCCCTGCAGGCCTCGTGCTGTACTGGATCTGTAACAACAGTATTACGATCTTGCAACAAGGCCTGATTAATAAAGGCGTTGAAAAAGACCGTTTAAAACGTGAAGGCGCAGATTCAGCAAACTAAGCAGTGCTGATGGGCTGAATAAATCCGCTTAAGATGGTAATCTTAGGCGGATTTTTCTTTGCTTGTAATTTGAGAATTTTTTAGGTGAATGTTATGCAAAACCGAACCACAATTGCTGCCATTGCAACCCCGCCCGGTCGTGGTGGTGTCGGTGTAATTCGCCTATCTGGGCCAAAATCGTATGCAATTACAGAGGCGCTGTGCCAATCTGAATTGCCTAAAGCACGTTATGCAGGCTTTCGTAAGTTCTTAGATGTTCACGGCGAAATTATGGATGAGGGCTTGGTGATTTGCTTCCCAAATCCGCATTCATTTACAGGTGAAGACGTTGTTGAATTGCAAGGTCATGGTGGGCCTGTCATTCAAAATGCACTCCTTGCACGCTTACTAGAGCTCGGTGCGGTAGCTGCCAAAGCGGGTGAGTTTTCAATGCGTGCCTTTGAAAATGGCAAAATGGACTTGGTACAAGCAGAAGCCATTGCCGATTTGATTGATGCTACCTCACAAGCTGCAGCACGTTCGGCCGTACGTTCTTTGCAAGGTGCATTTTCAACTAAAGTGAATGCGGTATTAGAAAATCTAATTCACTTACGTTTACATGTAGAAGCGGCCATTGATTTTCCAGAAGAAGAAATTGACTTTTTGGCTGATGGTAAAATTTTAGGTTTATTGGATGGGGTGAGTGCTTCTGTCAGCGCTGTGCAACAATCAGCACGCCAAGGACAGTTGCTCCGTGAAGGCCTACAAGTGGTGATTGCGGGTAAACCCAATGCTGGTAAATCATCTTTACTCAATGCTCTAGCAGGTGTTGAACGTGCGATTGTGACCGATATTGCGGGCACGACACGTGATGTTTTACATGAAAAAATCACGCTGAATGGTTTACCTATTACGCTAACAGATACTGCAGGTCTGCGTGAAACGGGTGATGTGGTTGAAAAAGAAGGCATACGCCGTGCGATTAAGGAAATTGAGCAGGCGGATTTATTGCTTTTGGTTTATGACTTAAGTCAGGGTGAAGATCCACTACAATTAGCGCAAGATTATTTTGCAGAACACATTGAGCCTAAGCGCTTAATGTTGATTGGGAATAAATGTGATTTAACTGCAACAACGTCAGCATTGAGCGATTATCAAGGCTTTCGCCATATAACGGTGTCTGCGAAGCAAGAAACAGGCGTTCAAGCACTGATAGATGCTGTTACAGCGCATGCAGGCTTCCAACCAGAAGAAGATACCTTTATTGCACGAACACGCCATTTGGACGCAATGAAGCGCACTCAGCACTATCTTGCAGAGGCACGTGAGCAATTGGTGGTTTACCACGCAGGTGAATTGGTCGCAGAGTCGCTTCGCCTTGCACAAAATGCACTCGGTGAAATTACCGGTGATTTTAGTGCTGATGACTTATTGGGCAAGATCTTTGGATCGTTTTGTATTGGAAAATAAGCCAGTTTCCCTCGCTGTTTTAAAAATAAAAGCCCTCATTTGAGGGCTTTTATTTGAAAGTATGTTTGTGCTTAGTGCTGTAGTGGCGTGGTCATGCTGCGTTGGCAGAACAATAAACTGAGGCACAGGGCACCGACTGAGATACAAAAACCGATAATACCGATGCTAAAGCCAAAATGGTCGGATAAGTACCCCACACCAATAATCGGTAGAATTGTGCCCAAATAACCAATAAACAAATACGTCGACATCACCGCTGCTCGATTCTCTGTTTGAGTCATACTATGAATCATTCCAAATGCGCCCAGTAGGCTCAAACCGTGCCCTATTCCAGCACTGAACACACTCATAAAAAACAGCACGCCCCAGTGAAATGAAACACAGAGCGATAGCAGAATATAGCCCACGATCAGTGTAGAGAGGCCCAATCTCAACGACTTGCGCGGTAGCATTTTTTTGGCAGCGTATTGCGACAGTGCTGATACCAATAAAATGCTGGCAATAGATGTACCACTGACGATTGGGCCATGCCATGGAATAATATCTTTCACAAAAGACGGTGCTAAGGATGCAAATAAGCTAAAAGATGCGAAGGCACTGAATGCTGCAAAACCTGCGATATAAAACAGGCCGTGATATTTTTTGTCTGGCAATTCTAGATGTGGTGCAATTGAAAATGGTTGTTTTTCTGCAGGGACATGCTTCACTGTAAAAAGTCCAATCAAGCATAGAATCGCCCCTACAATGATAGGAAGATAAGGTGTGATGAGTGGCTGAGCAGAAAACTGAGCAATTACACCGCCAATCAATGGCCCAAGTCCAAAACCGATAATGGTAATAATCGAACTCATTTGTGGTGCGTTTTGCTTATAGCTGGTTGGAATGGTGTAAATCAGACCGAGCATCGCTGAAGTACTAATGAGGCCAGAAGCAATACCCACTAAAAAGCGTGCAAAGGATAAAAATAGTGCATCTGGGGCAATGGCAGAGAGTGCTAAGCCAGCAATGACAAAAATCATGCCTGCTTGTAAAGTTTTAATAAAGCCAAAACTATTGCTGGCGCGGCCTAAAAATAGCAGTGTTGCCAGACAACCAAACATATAAGCCACAAAAATATAGGTGATATGGCTCGGTAGCAAATGCCAAAGTTCCTGATAAATTGGATACAACGGGCTGGCGAGTGCTGTGCCAATGGTACCCATAATCAGGGCAAGGCTAACCATCATAAATGGATGCCAAGATTGAGAATTTGTCATGAAACAGATCGCATCTATAGGCTACTTTCTGATTGTAAAATGCAGAATATGAGAAAATGGTTGGGTGTTTAGTTAGTGTACTTGCGATCTGCGTCTAGGGTCAATTTATCCTATTTAAAATTTTAACTATAGCGCTTCAATAGTTGCATAAACTCAGCCAATTCTTCTTCATTGGTCTCAGTGTGTGTTCCTATCACATGATGGCGTAAATGTGCCTCTATTAATTCATTCATTAAGCCATGTACGGCGCCTTTAATGGCGGCCACTTGTTGCAGTACAGCGATACACTCGGCCTCAGGGTGCTGCAGTGCTTGCTCAACTGCATTCATTTGGCCTTGGAGTCGTTTTACACGGTTTAAAAGCTTCTTATCTTGGTGTAAATGGCTCATGTTTGATTCCTTACTCATATACTATAAGGGAGTATATGAGTAATTCTTTCAAATGAACAAGTCTCTGCTTCTTTGGATTTATTTTTATGATGCATATTTTTATTCAAGTTTTGGCTACAGCAGTATGTTCCACGTGAAACGATGTTGCAATTGGGTAAGGATTTGAAAATAAACTTCGAACTAATCAATAAATATCAGTAGAATCTTTAACATAAAAATGACGTGGTGAACGTAATGATCAAAAAGACCTGTGCCTTAATTATTGCGGGTGTAATGTCGCAATGGGCGTTGGCAGATGCAGCTTCTGTACAAGCTTTGCTGGTAAAAAACTATCCTGCATTAAATATCGAACAAGTTAAAAAAACTGAAGTGCCTGGAATTTATAGCGGTTATGCTGGAGACACGGTTGTTTATATCACTGAAGATGCAGAATATGTATTGGCAGGTAATATGATTCGTCTTAAGGATCAGGAAAACTTAACCAAATCACTTATGTATCGACCAGGACAAGTGGATTGGAAAGCCCTGCCATTCAAAGATGCAGTTAAAACTGTAAGAGGTACTGGTAAGCGCCAGTTGGCGATCTTTTCTGACCCAAATTGCCCGTATTGCAAACAACTTGAAGTAGAATTGAATAAGCTGAATGATGTCACTATTTACACATTTATTTTGCCTTTAAAGCCACAATCTGTAGCGCCGTCTAAACAAGTTTTTTGTGAAAAAGACCCAGCTTATGCTTGGACTAATTTGATTAGTAAAGGCGTACAACCCACCAGTAGTAAAACGTGTGCAAATCCGATTGAGCGTAATATTCAATTGGCGCGTACTTTGGGTTTAAATGGTACACCTGCTATTATTTTTGCGGATGGTGCGAAAATGTTAGGTGCTTATCCTGCTACAGAGATCGAAGCGCGCTTAAAGCAAATTGGTCAATAAGCTGAATATTTAGCTTGAGCAAACACGATAAAAAATACCCGTGCGAAACGGGTATTTTTTTGCTTCGTCAGTTTGCGTTTTAAGCACTGGATTTTTTGGTGACCATGTTATAAATGAAGAGAATAATGATTGCACCAATGACTGAGGCAATAAAGCCAGCTGCTGAGTTTTCGCCGTAAATACCGAGTAAGCGACCGCCGTACGTGGCGAGTAGTGAGCCCGCAATACCCAATAAAGTCGTCACTATAAAGCTGGCTTTATCTTCGCCTGGATGGATCGCACGGGCAATTAAACCTGCGATAAAACCAACAACAATCGCGACAATGAGTGACCACATAAGTGAGCTCCTTTTCTTATCATGTAATTGTTTTTACATCATGTTTCTATTTCATCTTGAGTTAATTGGTCATCTATAAATAGTTGAATTTAGCTAAAAACTGTTGTTTTTTTGTTCATATTAATTTAAGAAATAAAAAAAAGTGGCCTTCGGCCACTTTTAAATGTCTGGTATAGAATTACAGACCAATTTCACCAATAAATGGAATGTGGCGATATTTTTGGTCATAGTCTAAGCCATAACCCACGATGAACTTATCTTCAACTTCAAAACCTAAAAAGCGGACATCGAGGTCGATTTCACGACGTGAAGGTTTGCTGACTAAAGTACATAATTCAATTGAGTTCGGTCCGCGTGTTTCTAAAATTTCTAACACTTTGCTCAAGGTATTGCCTGAGTCAATAATGTCTTCAACCACAAGTACATCTTTACCACGAATTTCGCCGTCTAAATCTTTTAAAATTTTTACGTCACGTGTTGATACTGTGCCACTGCCATAGCTTGATACGGTCATGAAATCTAATTCATGAACTTTGCTAATTGCACGGCATAAATCTGCCATAAAAATAACAGACCCACGTAACAGGCCCACCAGAACTAATTCTTTATCACTGTTGGCATAGTGTGCATCAATTTGCGCACCTAGTGCTTTAACTTTGGCTTGAATTTCTTCAGTGGAGATCAACACGCTCATTTGAACTGTCATGGGTAGATACCTAAAATACAAAAATAAAAAAGGCGTTGACCAGCAACACCTAAAAATATGCCTTAATTTTAATACAACTTGGATGCCCTTGCATTATTTTTTCTGTTGAAAATGTAAGCAATATGGTTAGGCACATTGATTTTACTCATATTTAATCAGGTCAAAATACTTTGCACGCTGATGAATGCCTAACCATGCTATAAGGAAATGCAAATTTAACAGGTCGAATAAACCCGCTGACCATACACATAGGTTGCGTGAATATTCCGATCATCTCCCATCAGCATAAGCGCAAATAGGGCATCTTCTAAGCTTTTGGCACGTGATTGGCGTAGCTGCTGTAATGCTGTGGCTTTTAAATCCAACACCACAAAATCGGCTTCTTTACCTGTATTAAAGTTACCTAGGGTCTGATCTAAATCTAAAGCTTTTGCACCACCTAATGTTGCATGATACAGCGCTTCGTATGCAGAAAGTTTATTGCCTTGTAGCTGTTGAACTTTATAGGCTTCTTGAATGGTTTGTAGTTGGTTGAAGGAAGTCCCTGCACCAATGTCTGTGCCTAAGCCCACTTTGATCTGTTTTTCCCATGCGGTATGTAAGGGAAATAAACCACTGCCGAGAAATAAGTTAGAGGTTGGGCAAAAAGCGATGGCAGAATCAGTGTCATGCATGCAGTTCCATTCGTCATCTTCTAAGTGCACACAATGTGCAAAGACTGATTTATTGCCAGTTAAACCAAAATGATGATAGACATCTAAATAGCCTTTTTGCGCAGGGAAAAGTGCTTTCACCCATTCAATTTCGCTTTTATTTTCACTCAGATGTGTATGCACATACACATCTGGATATTCTGCTTTTAACTCCCCTGCCCGTTTGAGTTGTTCTGGGCTCGAGGTTGGAGCAAAACGTGGCGTAATGGCATATAGGTTACGGCCTTTGCCATGCCATTTTTCAATTAAAGCTTTTGATTCACTATAAGCACGTTCTGGGGTATCACATAAATCATCGGGGGCATGACGGTCCATCATGACCTTACCTGCAATCAGGCGCATTTGATAGTTGCTTGCAGCTTCAAATAAGGCATCAACTGATTCGGGATGTACAGTACAGAACACTAAAGCTGTGGTGGTGCCATTTTTAAGGAGTTCATGCACAAAAAATTCTGCAATGGTTTTAGCATAAGCAGGATCTGAAAATTGTAATTCGGTTGGGAAAGTATAGGTATTTAACCATTCCAAAAGTTGTTCGCCGTAAGCGCCCATCATTTCAGTTTGTGGAAAATGAATATGTGTATCGATAAAACCAGGGACGATCAATTGATCTGGATAATGTTGCACGTCAACTTGTGCAGCTAAACGTGCCTGCCCGTCTTGCCAAGTTCCAAACCACTGAATTTTGCCATTTTGGCTGATGAGTAGACCATCCTCTACATATCGCACTTGGTCGTGTATATCACGTGCTTGGGCAACTGTATTCTGAATGTCGAGGAAGCGACCACGGATCGCTGTCGTTGCAATTACAGAAGACATTTTAAACCTGTATGTTTGAATTTTTTCAATTGATTGTACCTGAAAAACTCAAGCATACGAGGATTCATCACATAATCTTTAATGCTTCGGTATGGCCTAAATGATTGGCCTATTATTGGTATGGGATTTCAGGCGTATCTTATTTTTTTTACTGTGGGTGATGACGAGATAGACATAAAAAAGCCTCCTATGAAAGAAGGCTTTTTGCGCACTTTAGAGGGTCGTTTCGTTGTATTTTTTACTATGACGAATGGACAGCCAAGCGGTAATCGCAAGGGTAATCACAATAAAGCCGAGAGAAATCCAAATCGGCATGTGGAAGACATCAAGCATCAACATTTTGAAACCGATAAACACCAAGATCAGCCCTAAACCATAAGGTAGATAATGCATTTTTGAAGCTGCACCAGACAATAAGAAGAACATGGCACGTAAACCCAAAATAGCCATTAAATTCGCGGTTAATACAATAAACGGGTCTGTGGTGACTGCAAAAATTGCAGGAATAGAATCCACCGCAAAAATCACGTCCGAAGCTTCAACTAAAATAAGCACCAAAAATAAAGGTGTCGCCCAAAGCATGCCATTTTGACGGACAAAGAACTTATCTTCATGCATTTGCGGGGTAATGCGCATGTGCTTGCGTAACCATTTTAAAATGGCCATATCTTCGATATTGGTATCCTCTTCCTCTTGTCCTTTTAAGAACTTGAAGCCGGTATAAACCAAGAACGCACCGAAGATATACAGCACCCAAGAAAACTCTTGTACAAACCACGCACCAATAAAAATAAAGATGGTCCGTAGGACAATTGCACCTAATACGCCGTACAGTAAAAGCTTACGTTGTAATGCGGGTGGAATTGCAAAAGCTGCAAAAATCATCAGCCAGACAAAGACGTTATCGACAGCAAGAGATTTTTCTAACAGATAACCTGCAAAGTATTCCATGACCTTGGTATTTGCCACAGCCACACCTGCGGTTTGTTGTAAGTAGAGCCAGAGTCCGCCACCAAATAGTGTTGCGACTGAGACCCAAGCAATACTCCAATAGGCCGCTGTTTTTACTTTAACTTCTTGGCCTTGGTTATTTTTAAAGCCTAAAAAGTCGATGATAAGCATCACGGTGACTAAACCGAAAAATGCCAAATACAGCCAGAGTGAGCCGATTGTTTCCATGTGTGTATCCTCCACATCTAACAACCGGCCATAAAAAAACCTTGACCTGTTGCCAGATGAATAAAAACATCTGTAACAACATGATCAAGGTCTTGCCTACATTTTAGTAGAGACATTTTGTCCTCTAAAATGCTCAGATACCGACTTTTTGCAAAGTGTAATGACGATATTCTGACACCTAAGCATTGATGTAATGATTAGGTTTGGAGGAGGCTACTCCCCTTGTCTTGCATAATTTAGTGATTGAAGCGTGTTCAAATCTGTGGCGATCTTCTCAGATTTTGCTTGAGGAAGCAAACTTTATCTGTGCATTTTTTGTAGGTCTGTTTGCCTAAGTTTGAAAATCTTTGCGCCGTGCGAATACGGCGGCCAGTACTGTGCCTATTACAGCCAAGATGCCACCCATAATACCGATATTACTCAGCCCGAATTGTAGTGAAACGATGCCACCCAGTAAGGCACCTCCCCCGATGCCGACATTGTATAAGCCTGAATAAATTGCCATGGCTACATCCGTTGCATCAGAAGCTAAATTTAAGGTTTGTGACTGTAGTGCCAGACTAAAACCAATAATGCCGATGCCCCAAAATAGGCTTAATGCGCTAAAGCTGATAAAACTAGCAGAAGCAGGAAGCATTAATAGCATAGAAGCAGCCAATAGCAGCGTGAACATCGGAATGCTGACACGTGGATATTTGGCGCCAAATTTACCAAACAGATAAGAGCCGATAAAACCTGCCCCGCCATAGATTAATAAGAGTGCGGTGGTTTCTGTGGAGCTTAACTGCGCTACATTGAGTGCAAAAGGCTCAATATAGCTATAAGCCGTAAACTGCGCTGTAATCACAATCACGGTCAGTGCAAACACCAGCATGAGGCTAGGCCGGTGTATAAATTCTTTTAAGCTACTCAAAGAGCCCGAATTTTGACTTGGGAGCAATGGCAGAGTTTTAGCCAGTGTTAGGCATACGACTGTGGCACCGATAGCAATTAGTGCAAATGTATTACGCCAGCCATAGGCTTCACCCACCATACGCCCAAAAGGAATACCCAGTACCATGGCCAGCGCCGTACCCGTTGCGAGCAGTCCCAACGCCTGAAATGCTTTGCCTTCAGGCGCGACACGAACAGCAAGTGACGCAGTAATTGACCAGAACAATGCATGTGAAAATGCAATGCCGATACGGCTGATCAGTAGTGTATTAAAGCTCCATGCAAAATATGACAGCACATGACTCACAATAAATACACTAAACAGTGCCATGAGTAGAAAGCGCCGTTCAATATTCTTGGTCAGTAGCATTATCGGCAGAGAGATTGGTGCGACCACCCATGCATATAATGTAATCATAATGCCCGTTTCGGTGGCAGGCATATCAAAGCTTTTACCAATATCGCTCAGCAGTGCTACGGGAATAAATTCCGTGGTATTAAAAATGAATGCAGCGAAAGCGAGCGTAATCACGCTGATCCACTGACGGGTAGCAGATGTATCGGAATTGGGGCTAGACATAGTCGGGTATTTGGGGAATTTTCGCCATTCTAGGGTTATGGTGAAGAATTGTTAAGCGCTATTGAATATCTACATCAATATCAATAAAAAATACCAAAGAACAAATCAATGATTCTATATTTTCACACATACAAAAATAGGCGGATACATGATCGTACAGCATCTAGAAAATGGCAGTAAAGGCGCTTTTTATGTGGAACAGCAGGGTGAACGATTAGCTGAGATGACGTATTCCTGGGCTGGTACAGACAAATTTATTATTGATCATACCGCGGTCAGCGATAGTTTACGTGGGCAAGGTGTGGGTCGACATTTGGTTGATGCTGCGGTGCAATTTGCACGGGAGCGTCAGGTGAAAATTATACCGCTATGCCCTTTTGCCAAATCTGTTTTTGACAAAGATCCAGAAATTCGTGATGTGCTGGTTTAAGCCACGCAGTCTCAGTGATCTGAATGTAGCTGATAGCGTTGACTGTCTTTGAAAAATAGACAGATAAACGGATAAAACTGAACATTGCATTATTCAGTCTGACACATCAATGACGTCGCAAGATGCCTGTTACTGTCGAGCAGGCATTTCACTTAAAAGCGTGAGCGGTACATTGATACAGCCAGCAAGATTGCAATCAGTATAAGAAATCCTACACTAGCAAGATATAAATCCATTGAAATCCCCAAAAAATATCAAAACAAAAAAAGAACAGCTTTAGTTGATGAATTTAGAGAAAATTAGTCAGATTTGATATCACTGAAATCAGGTATTTTTTAACGTTTTTTAATGGTTTAGTCGATTAATTCATTTATTTAAAAAATGTCATTTGGACGGCATTCAGGAGTATAACAATGCAGCTTCAGCATCAAGACAATGGTCAGCAGGGTGAATTTTTCAAGTTAAATGAAGACGGCGAGCGTGTCGCAGAAATTAGCTATATATGGAATGACGAACATAAAATTGTTGCCAATCATACATGGGTGGATCATTCATTACGTGGTCAGGGCGCTGCCCGTGAAATGCTCGATAGTCTGGTTAATTATGCGCGTGAAAAGCATTTGAAAATTATTCCAGCGTGCTCTTATGTTGATGTGATGTTTAAACGCGACAAAAGCCTTGCGGATTTGCGTGCTTAAACAGCTTCTGGAAGTAGCGCTGGGTTTTATAGAGGTGCTTCATAAAATGTTGCAACACTCGATATACGTAATAAAAATTATTCCGCGACAGTTAATAATTTAAAAACTCACGGTCAGGGCTCAGTGGCAAGCGACGTTGTGATTTACGAGATTGAGTATAGCATTGCAACATATCAATTGCGCTGTAGCCCAGTAGTATGCTCGCTAACATCATTTGAAGCAGATCAAATGCGCTGTGATAAAACAGCACTGCGCTGAAGCCTGCAACTGTTGCAATCAAATAGCCACGTTGGCCAATGAAATAACGAAGTAATGCACCGAGTGCAATCGAAGTAATAAGGACATTTAGCAGTTCATTGAGGCCTAAATGATGAAAAACCAGTACCAAAATGCCTGCAATTGTTATTAATCCAAATGTTTTAAAGATGTTGGGGAGCATAGATAACCTCTTTTATTGTTTTTGAGGTAAAAGCACCAGCAAAGACCAGTGTGTAATATTGAGCCTATTTTATCTAAAGTTGTTTGCAAAATTGAGATGTAGTTGGCATAAATGGACGTAAGTATAAAATTACATTTGATTAAAAAATAAACAAATTAGAATTTTAAAAATCGAAGCGCTTCGCGCTCAGTTAAGGATTAAACTTATGATGCAGCTGTGCTATGCCAGTACTCGTCAGGAGAATCAAAAGGATTTACTTGAGGATCTGAGTGATATTTTAGTTTCTGCTCGAAATTTTAATCAGGCACATGCAATCTATGGGGTACTGTACTATGCGGAAGGTAGATTCTTCCAATGTCTTGAAGCAGAGGCGGAAATTTTAGAAAAAGTCTACGCTAAAATTGCGAGCGATCCTCGCCACACAAATCTCATCCGTTTTGAAAATCGTGTGATTGATCGGCTTCATTTTTCTGAATGGTCTATGAAATATGTAAATAAACATAGTTCGATCGGAACGCTGTTCAAAAGGTTCGGATTGAATGCATTTTTACCACATGAACTGAAGACAGAACAAATTCCTGTATTTTTAGAATTATTACTAAGGTTACAGAATAGCGAGCCGAAACTCAAACGCATGCAAGGTTACCGCACACGAGGATATAAACCTTATCTTTAATCGATTTAGATATCTAAAAATAAAAAAAAGCCCGCTTCACGGGCTTCTTTAAAACGGCTACACCATGTTTTAGATTAGGTTGTTAAGGCCGTAATTAATTTTTGATGCAGACCACCAAAACCACCATTCGACATAATCACCACAGCATCACCCTCGCCTGCTTCTGTAGTCACTTTTTGAATGATTTCATCCAATGTGCGCGCAACCATCGCTTTATTCGGTGAAGCCTGAATGACAGGCTCTAAGTCCCAATCTAAACCTTCAGGTTGATACCAAATAACTTCATCGGCCAGTCGTGCTGAATGTGCTAAGCCATCTTTATGACTGCCCATACGCATGGTGTTTGAGCGTGGTTCAATAATCGCCCAGAGCTTACGTTCGCCTAGGCGTTTGCGTGCACCTTCTAGGGTTGTGTCAATTGCTGTTGGGTGATGTGCAAAGTCATCATAAACTTCAATGCCACGTACGGTAGCAAGCAATTCCATACGGCGTTTTACACCGCCAAAATTGGACAGTGCTTCGCAGGCAGTTTCAATGGATACACCGACGTGCTCTGCTGCTGCAATCGTTGCTAAGGCATTGGCTACAGAGTGTTGGCCTGTCATGTTCCATTTCACTTCGCCTTTGACTGTGCCGTGCTGTAGCACTTTAAAATGTGAACCATCAGCAGAGAGTTGCTCAGCATAAAGTTCTGCTTTTTCATTTGCATCTAAAGAGGTACGTACGACTGGCGTCCAGCATCCCTGTGCTAATACTTCGTCAATATTGCTTTCTGTAATTGGCGCAATAATGCGACCTTCACTTGGAATAGTACGGACTAAATGATGGAACTGTTTTTGAATCGCGGCTAAATCATCAAAGATATCAGCATGGTCAAATTCAAGGTTATTCAGAATCGCTGTTTTTGGATGGTAATGCACAAACTTAGAGCGCTTATCAAAAAACGCTGAATCGTATTCATCTGCTTCTACACAGAAGTATTTCCCAGCGCCTAAGCGTGCACTTTCGCTAAAGCCCAAAGGCACACCACCAATCAGGAAGCCTGGTTCAAGACCCGCTTGATCGAGTACCCATGCCAGCATCGTCGTTGTTGTGGTTTTGCCATGCGTCCCTGCTACGCCCAGCACGTGTTTACCTTGTAAGACATAGTCTGCGAGGAACTGCGGGCCAGAAATATAAGGCATGCCTTCATTGAGCATGTATTCCACAACATCAATGCCACGCTTCATGGCATTGCCCACAATTACAAGATCAGGTTGTGGTTGTAGCTGGCTACGGTCATAGCCTTGAATTAAAGTAATGCCTGCATTTTCTAGCTGGGTCGACATTGGAGGGTAAACGTTTTGATCTGAACCCGTCACCTTATGGCCAAGGTCTCGCGCCAGTAGCGCCAAAGAACCCATAAAGGTGCCGCAAATACCTAAAATATGCAGATGCATACGCTCACTCCACTGCTTTTATAGACACATCACGTATTATTGGTGCTGTTGTCGTGATTAATTTGATGTGAAAGCAACGATAGCAAGGCTCTTGGGGAAAAGATAGTTTTTCTTGTCACTGGACATAGAATATTCTTGCGTGATTTTGCGCTTTTTTTTGTGTTATAAAAAAATAGTAACAGGTTAAAAAATTTGTGAGAAAAAACGTAAAATGGCCACACTTATTGCTAGACATTTGAGCCAATGTATCTGCCCTTTATATTATTGATTGTTGCGAACTGTTTTATGACTTTGGCTTGGTATGGTCATTTAAAGTTTTTACCGCACGATGCGCCTCTATGGAAGGCTATATTATTAAGTTGGATCATTGCCTTAGCAGAATATAGTTTTATGATTCCTGCAACGCGCTACCTTGCCCAACAAGGTTGGTCTATGGGGGAAATGAAAATTACCCAAGAAGTTGTGACTTTACTGGTCTTTGTACCTTTTATGATTTTTCTGTTTAAACAGCCATTTAAACTCGATTATGTGTGGGCTGGCTTGTGTCTATTGGGCTGTGTGTATTTTGTCTTTCGTAGCCAATAATTTAAATCATAGGGCTACTGCCCTATTTTTATTTAAGTTTTGCCAAGCTTGATAAAAAAATAATAAAAATCTGCGCTTAGTTTGACTCTAAGATTTTGGTGAGCTGAAAATTCAGTCTATAATATGGGGCTCTTATTAAAGCTTGGCTCTAGTCGAGATTTATCTCTCTTAACTAATCTCTGGAAACATTGCAATGAATGCGGCCGCTTCACAAGACACACCTCTCGTTGGAATTATCATGGGTTCTCAATCAGATTGGGCAACTCTCGAACACACTGCCAATATGCTTAAGCAACTTGGCGTCCCATTTGAAGCGGAAGTGGTATCTGCGCACCGTACGCCAGACCGTCTTTTTGAATATGCAGAGCAAGCCCGCGATCGCGGTATTCAAGTAATTATTGCGGGTGCTGGTGGTGCTGCACATTTGCCAGGTATGTGTGCAGCTAAAACTGATCTTCCAGTACTGGGTGTTCCAGTGAAGTCTTCAATTTTGAACGGCGTTGATTCATTGCTTTCGATTGTACAAATGCCTGCAGGTATTGCAGTGGGTACATTGGCGATTGGTCCTGCTGGCGCAACCAATGCTGCAATCATGGCAGCGCAAATTTTAGGTTTAACACGTCCTGAAATTGCAAAAAATGTTGTAGATTTCCGTGCGGCTCAAACTGAAAAAGTTGCGAGCAAAAACATTCCTGGTCAGAACTAAGAGCAAGCTTAATACGGGAGTTATATCATGGATAAAACCATTGGTATTTTTGGTGGTGGCCAGTTGGGTCGTATGATGGCGCAAGCAGCCCTACCACTGAATGTGCAATGCACCTTTTTTGAAGCAAGTACAGATTGCCCATCGGCAGCGCTTGGTCCAGTATTTTCGACCAAAGCAGAAAATGGCTTGCAAGAGTTTATCGCCAGTGCAGATGTATTTAGTCTTGAGTTTGAAAATACGCCATTAACGGATGTCGATGTTCTAACGAAAAGCAAAACGTTGCACCCACCACGTCAAGCCTTGGCAATTGCACAACATCGCTTGTCTGAAAAAGCTTTATTTGATGAACTTTCAATTCCAGTTGCGCCGTATAAAGCCGTGACTTCACTTGAGGGTTTAAACCTTGCTGTGGCTGAATTGGGTTTACCTATCGTACTCAAAACATCACGTGGCGGTTATGATGGCAAAGGCCAATTTGTATTGCGCACTGCAGATCAAATTGCACAAGCATGGGCTGAGCTTGGCCCTGCGGGTGAGCTCATTGCAGAAAGCTTTGTGACTTTCTCTCGTGAAGTGTCAATTATTGCGGTGCGTGGCCAAGATGGTGATGTACGTACTTGGCCTTTGGCTGAAAACCATCACCATAATGGCATTTTGTCGCATTCGATTGTCCCAGCACCCAACAGTGTTGATTTACAGCCTGTGGCGCAAGACTACATCACTCGCCTGCTCAATCATTTGAATTATGTCGGTGTATTAACACTTGAACTGTTCGTGACTGACAAAGGCTTGTATGCCAATGAGATGGCACCACGCGTGCATAACTCAGGTCACTGGTCAATTGAAGGCTCAGTATGCTCTCAATTTGAAAACCATATTCGTGCTGTTGCAGGTTTACCTTTAGGTTCAACGGCTGTGGTTCGTCCGACTGTAATGGTGAACATTATTGGTCAACATCCAAAATCTGAAGATGTTTTGGCTTTAGAAGGTGCGCATTTACACCTTTATAATAAGTCAGAGCGTGAAGGTCGTAAGATTGGCCATATTACCTTAATGCCCAATGACAGCGCTGAATTGACCACTTTATGCCGTCAATTGGCGAAGATTTTACCGAATCCTTTAGCGCTTAGCGAAGATATGAGCATCTAAACGTACAGTTGCTGTAAAAAAAAGCGATCACGTCAGTGATCGCTTTTTTTATACCTTAACTTCGGGCATCATTGCGCCTCTTTTACGCAGACAGGCCTTTGGTCGGTTTTGCTGGTAAAGCAATTGATTATAAATTCACCTATTTGCTATAAATATTGGCATCTTGCTGTGCGACTTAATTGAAAGACTGTTTAGCGAACTTGCCTCTTTATTCAGACGCATTGAACAATAAAAGCTAAGTTTGAATTCAAAATATCAACAATGAATTTAAATTCAAAAACAAATTCAAATTTAAAACACTACTTTTAAATTCAAAGTTTTGAATTTAAATTTATTGCAGTTTAAATTCAAAGTAAAAGCATGTTTAATGCATTCAAAAATAATATATTTATCAAAATCTTGTAATTAAGTGGCTTGTGGATGAAAGTTTGAATTTAAAAAAATTTATTAAAAATAAATTTAAATTCATTTTTGTTTTGGTGTTTTGAATTTAAAAAACATTAAGTCTGATCTGTGGATAAGTTTTTTGAATTTAAAAGCGAAACTTTGCTTTAAATTTAAAAATGAATTCAAAAGTTACGTATTCCCTCATAAAAATACATCATCTGGTGTTAAGCTAAGAATTAAATACAAATCCAGAAAAATAAGGCGGATATGCGTTCTTTCATTTTATTGTGTACCAGCACATTGTTTGCATTGACGACAGCGCATGCTGAATTAATTATTAATGGGCAAAAAGTCGTTACAGCTTCAACTGAATTTCAATCTCCAGCCCAAACTCAAAATTTTCAAGCATGTTTGAGCCAATTACGTGGGCAAGCCCTTGCGAGTGGCGTATCTGGTAATACTTATGACCGCTATACTCAAAATTTAAGTCCAGATTATTCAGTTTTAGAAAAACTCAATTACCAGCCAGAGTTTTCAACGCCAATTTGGGATTATTTATCTGGATTGGTTGACGATGAGCGTGTACAGGTTGGACTGCAAAAGCTTCAGCAACATAAAGATGTATTAAACCGAGTGGCGAGCGCTTACGGTGTTCCTGCTGAAACTGTGGTTGCTGTGTGGGGCGTAGAAAGCAATTTTGGACAAATAGCGGGTTCTTATCCTTTATTACAGGCTTTAGGCACTTTAAGTTGTGAGGGGCGTCGTCAGGGATTTTTCCGTGGCGAGTTCTTTACTACACTGCGTTTATTACAACGTGGTGATGTTCGTGAAGACCAATTAAAGGGTTCATGGGCGGGTGCTTTTGGTCATACGCAATTTATGCCATCCACTTATGATGAGCTTGCTGTTGATTTTGATGGCGATGGTCGACGTGATTTGGTCTCCAGTGTGCCTGATGCATTAGCATCTACAGCGAATTTTTTGAGTAAGCGCGGTTGGCAAACAGGGCAACCTTGGGGCTTTGAAGTTAAAGTGCCAGCAGGAACTTATTTAGGGGGCGAAGGCCGACGCAATAAAAAATCATTGGCATCGTGGGTCAATCGTGGTGTATTACGCGCAGACGGTTCACCGCTCATTCAAGGCAACCTAACTGAAAGCTCACAAGCCGGTTTAATGATGCCAGCAGGTGAAAATGGCCCGCTGTTTTTAGTCTTTAAAAACTTCGATGCTATTTATAGTTATAACGCAGCTGAAAGTTATGCCTTAGCAATTGCACATTTGTCAGATCGTTTACAGGGTAAAGGTTCGTTTAGTACTGCATGGCCAACAGATGATGCAGGGACTTCACGAGCAGAGCGCCGTGAAATACAGCAATATTTGCTCAATAAAGGCTATGACATTGGCAATGTGGATGGCTTAATTGGTGATAAAACCCGTCAGGCGATTCGCCAAGAACAAATGAAGTTGGGTTTAAGTCCGACGGGTCGTGCTGGGCAAGTGGTTTTAAAAGCATTTCGAACTGAAAACGCAAAATTCATTTTAAAATGAGTTTTTCGCATTAACTTAAAAAGCCTGCATCAGCAGGCTTTTTTATGCCATATTTTGGCTTTTATACCGCGGTAATTGTACCCAGTACGCGATAGCCTTTTGCACCCGTCACAGCGGGAAGGTTGCCAGATTGTTGCTGAACAAAGCGCATCGCCAACCATGCAAAGGCAGTTGCTTCTACCCATGTTGGGCTTAAACCAAGATCGGCTGTGCTTTGTACTGTCCATTGGTGTTTGCGTAAACGCCAGCGTAATTGCTCAAGTAAATGTGAGTTATACGCGCCACCTCCACATACATAGACTTCACCTGTAGGCATGTCTGAGCGGTAAATCGCTTTTTTAATTGCACGGGTGGTGAGCTTCATTAAGGTTGCTTGAATATTTTCAGGTGTATCTTCTAATTCATCATATTCAAGATCGCTACGCCAATCAGCAACTTGTTCGTCTAACCACTCTAAGTTGAAGTCTTCACGGCCTGTGCTTTTTGGTGGTTCTTTGGCAAAGAAGTCGTGTGCTTGAAGTCGATCGAGTAGGCTACGAATAGGCGTACCATAGGCCGCCCAATTGCCATTTTCATCATAAGCTTGACCCGTATAACGATGGCACCAAGCGTCCATTAAAATATTTGCAGGACCAGTATCAAAGCCATACACGCCATCTGGATTACCTGCGGGTAGAAGGCTGACGTTCGCAATGCCGCCTAAATTTAAAATCACACGATGAATGCTATTGTGTTGGAAAACATCTTGGTGAAAGGCAGGGACTAATGGCGCGCCTTGGCCACCGGCAGCCATATCACGGCGACGAAAATCAGAAATAACAGGGAGTTGCGTAATTTCACTGATGATATTGGGGTCGCCAATTTGTAGGGTAAAACCATGTTCAGGGCGGTGACGAATGGTTTGTCCGTGTGAGCCAATGGCTTTAATTTGGGTTTTATCTAAATTATTTTCTGCAATTAAGCGATTAATGCCTTCACCAATCATGGTGGCCAAAGCGACATCTGCTTTCCCCATGCGATCAATTTCGTTGTCACTTGGTAAGGTGAGCGCCATCAGTTCATCACGTAAATCGGGATCAAACTCAAGGGTGAGTGTGGCATGTAGTTGCAAGGGATCAAAAGAAGCAGCGGCAATATCGACGCCATCCATGCTGGTGCCCGTCATTACTCCAATATAGATCGCGGTCATGATTATTCTTAAGCCTGCAAAGTGCTGAAAAAGTGTTAGTATATCGCACAAATTGAATAACTGATGTATTTGGGTTTTGAGATGTCAAATTTCCTGCCGGCTGAAGAACAACTTGCCCTCATCCAACGAGGCACTCACGAAATTATTTCTGAAGAAGACCTTCTGAAGAAGTTAAAGCAAAATCGTCCTTTAAAAATTAAAGCGGGTTTTGACCCTACAGCGCCTGATTTGCATTTAGGTCATACAGTTTTAATTAATAAATTAAAAGTATTCCAAGATTTAGGTCATGAAGTTTACTTTTTGATTGGCGACTATACTGCGATGATTGGTGACCCAACAGGTAAAAGCGCAACGCGCCCACCTTTGTCACGTGAAAAAGTTTTGGAAAATGCAAAAACTTATCAAGAACAAGTATTTAAAATTCTTGATCCAGCAAAAACCAAAGTGGTTTTCAACTCTGAATGGTTTGGTCAAAAAACTGCTGCTGATTTAATTCAATTGGCTTCACAGCAAACTGTGGCGCGTATGTTGGAGCGTGATGACTTTACTAAGCGCTATAACAATCATCAGCCGATCGCTATTCACGAATTTTTGTATCCATTGGTACAAGGTTATGACTCGGTTGCATTGCAAGCTGACGTTGAACTGGGTGGTACGGATCAGACCTTTAACTTGTTAATGGGCCGTACATTGCAAGGTCGTTATGACCAAGAAGCACAAGTCTGCATTACAGTGCCTATTCTTGAAGGTTTAGACGGCGTAAATAAAATGTCTAAATCATTAGGCAACTATATTGCGGTATTTGATGCACCGGGTGCGATGTACCAAAAAGTACTTTCAATGCCAGACGCTTTGATTGAACGTTACTTTGATCTGTTAAGTTTCAAATCTATTGAAGAAATTCAGCAACTTTTAAAAGAAGTGGCGGAAGGCCGTAACCCACAAGAAGTGAAAAAGATTCTTGCATTGGAATTGGTGGAACGTTTCCATGGTAGTGAAGCGGCTGCCAGTGCACATAAAGGTGCGGGTAACTTAATCACTGAAGGTGAATTACCAGAGGGTACGCCAGAAGTGACCGTATCACGTGCAGAATTTGGTGGCGAAATGTTTATTGCATCAATTTTGCGTGCGGCAGGTCTAGTAAAAAATGCAGCTCAAGCCAAAGATGCAGTTGCACGTGGTGCTGTAAAAGTCGATTGGAAAGAAGTAGACGCCTCTTTTTCTGTGAAAGAGAACGTGACTTTAATCGTGCAATCGAGCAAAAAGGCCATTGCTAAAGTGATATTTGTAGACTGATAGCGCGCTTAAGTTGATATAAGTGATTGAATTAAAAAGCAGGCTTCGGCTTGCTTTTTTTATTGAATATTTATATTAGTAAATTAGATAAGTAAATTCAAAAAAACCTTATAAAAACAACAATTAAATTTTTCCGAATAACTTGCATTTTATATACCTTATGTATAGTATTTATTCATCTAGAAATTTTTAGCATATCTAGAGGGTACAGATAATAATTACTCCACAATTTATTAGTCTCTTCCCCAAGGGACTTTTTTTAAATACTGCAGAATAACTATAATAACTACATGATGGATCGAATAAAGATTCAACTCCGAGGGAGGGATTTTGGGAGAGATCTCTTCCTTTTTATTTTCTTAAATTTCTGCAAACTCATAATTTTAGCGCTTAAAAATGAAAATCCCCAGACTTGCTGAGGACCGTAGTGCTATTTTTGTTATTCATTAAACTGAAGAAAGCCGAACTTGGGTAGCATTTGTTTAACTAGACTGCCGACGGCCAGTGCGCTAATGATTGTGCCTTCGCGAACTCCAATAATTTCACCCAGTACAGACCATGCGCTGATGACTGCAATCAACACCAATACAATATCACCATAGGTTTTACAGCGACCAAACTCAAAGCCAAAGCGTTGTGAGATGGCAGCATATAAGCCTTCACCTGCTAAAAACACCAAATTTGCTTTCACGACAAGGCATACTCCGATGGCTGTGATGAGGCAACTGAATAAGCAGGCGCTTATTTGTAGCGCATAAACACGCATAGACCAGCCTTGCGTCGCCCACATTAGTACATCAATGAACGTGCCAAAAATCATGCCTACAGGTAATTGCAACCATTGATGCCATTGAAACCGTTTACCGAGTAGTACCATTTGTATCAGAATCATCAGAATATGCATG
This sequence comes from Acinetobacter sp. WCHAc060006, assembly GCF_004209135.1. Taxonomy (NCBI): domain Bacteria; kingdom Pseudomonadati; phylum Pseudomonadota; class Gammaproteobacteria; order Moraxellales; family Moraxellaceae; genus Acinetobacter; species Acinetobacter sp. WCHAc060006. Next base: position 46,264 of record NZ_SGSS01000026.1, read on the forward strand.
AGCACGGTCAATGTGCCAATACTCATATTCAAGATGAAGCTGTAGCTATAAGGAACGGACGAAATAGGCGATGTGCCAAGATTGGAATGAATAGACATCGTGACACCAAATGCCATCAGCGCAAGGCCACTCAGTAGTAGGATCAAGCGGGGGATGAAATGCACAGGCATAAGTTTGGGTTCAAAAAAATAAAAAGCAGTCTATGTAAAAAAATAAATCGGCTCTATGCGCCTTAAGGATAAAATATGGCGGTTTTTATCGAACCATTGTTATATATGATGATTGCACATGCGATCTGCACGCTAGAAGATCGTGCAATCAAAGCTTCTGAGGCAGAAGCTTTGGCTTTATAGATAAATAAATCAATAAAAAAGCGGGGGAGACATGGCGTATTACAATACAGACAATAATGATGAACAGATTGATGCAGTGATGCGTTGTTTATTTCAATATCAGCCAGAAGCAGTGAAACAGGCACAATATAAGCAAATACAAGAAATCTTCTTAAATATGGATGTTGGCGCGCATTATCAGCTGTTTGCTTTTATTCATGAGCGTTTACCCATGCGGGCAAAAATGATGTTTTGTGCTGAGGATTATCAAGGCAAGCATCAGACGGTATTGGAAGTGATGGCGCATGTATGTAAGCGACCGGTCGCTGAGCGATGTTTGATGACTACATAGAGTCAGTCAGAAGGCATAAAGAAGAAAGGGTGATTCACGCGTTTTGGCTACATGGGCGTTAAAATGCTTTTGTTTTTTTAATGTCTATTGCTATCAAGTTAGCTGAATAAGATGCAAATCAAGCCTAAAAAATATCTATACGTGAATAGATGCATTAAGGATGTGATGTATAGATTGAGTGGCAAATTAAATTTGTGGGAAGAATAAATATGAGCTTTAAAAATAGGACTTGAAAGCACAATGTCTTCAAAATATTTAAACAAAGCGTTTTTAGTCTAGTGAAAACTTGAAATGGATTGAATATTTGATGTTATGAAGCACGTGGGAAGATATAAAACTAGTTCTGATAGTTGGATGTGATGTCTTTTTGATCACTTATACATTTTATGGCTAAATTAGCTCGAATATGATTTTGCGTGAAATGGATAATTTGAAAAATAAAATCCTAATAAAAGGTTTTTTTTAAATAAAAATGGTTAAAAAATAGATAAAAAAGCGCTTTTTTTATCATTTCTGTAGAAAAAAAGTACATACGTGAAATATATCGTTAATTAGTACTTGCAATGATTTC
>NZ_SGSS01000027.1:0-46667 GCF_004209135.1 Acinetobacter sp. WCHAc060006
AATGAATATCAACTTATAAAATAGAATATAAAAATTATCTTTATAAAAATGAATAAATTTCAGATTCCCAACCTAAGAAATTTTCCCAATCTTTAGTTATTTTATCCTGAGGCTTACCTTGATGGAAAACTTGATAATTAAATCTTTTGGCGTTTTCATCTGCACTTATACGAATGAGGTTAGAAGAGTTTTGATCTTTGATTTCAAGATGTCCCGAAATAGGAAAATGGATATCCATCATAAAGGGTTGTTCTTGATTATCGAAGCTAACTTCATAGGTGCCAATGGGACTATTTTTTACATGTAATTTTGCTTTGGTTGATAACCAATTAATTTTATTCTCATTTTGATCCAATGTTGAATATTGTGCAGATTCAAAATCAGTTAAAGTATATGTAGTCATAGCAAAGCGATTTTTTTTTGTTTGGGAGTAAACAACAAGTTGATCTGATTTATTAACCAATCTAATTTTACTCGCTTGTTGCGCGTTAATGAGTCGACTTTGTGTGTGTGGTTTGACAGTCGTTGTTGTAATTCGTCCGAGCTAAGTATTTTTGTCACCTTGAATAAACTCATTACCTTCTAAATATTCAATAGTTAAGTTCATTTCAATGGTCGTAAGCGTTATTTCTAGATCTTCCCGAATAATTGGATTTGAAGGTGTGATTTTGACAATGCCATCGATCGCTGCATTCACCCCACCAAAATTATCATGTTTGACATTTTTAAAAATATAAGCGTTTTTGATTTGGGTAAAAGATCCTGATACTGGGGGAGTTTGTTGGCAAAAATGAATTGCATTACATGCAGCCTGATCTGCTTCGCCGATTAATGATTGGCCTGTTTTAGCAGTGGCGAGAGTTAGTGAGGTGTATAAGATTTCATTTATAGTTTTATCATCATTCCAGTTAAGCATTTAGTTATTCTCCTAATTATGATATTTACATTTTTAACATCGAAAGATTCTATTCTAATTCATTGTTATACAAAAATTTTTTTAATGAATAGGTTTAAAAAAAACCAACTTTATTGCCTTGTAGTTCTTGCGACAAATTATAGGCCTGATGGTCTGAAAATTTAGAGATAATATCTAATACCCTCATGATGTTTTCATAGTGATCTTCACCAAATTGTGTGCCTGAACGCTGTAAAATAGACATTAGGCGCTGCTCTTTAAAGCTCAGCGTTTTATTTGGCGTGGTTAGCGGAATGAACGCATCTAAAATATTTTGTAAGCTTTGATGCGCAATAATTTCTAAACCAGCTTTTTGCGGATGTTCAAAAATTTTATCCCGTGCTAAATCCTTAGCGCGATTAATGCCTTGACCAATATCGTTTGGGCAATAGTCCAGTAGACTGCCTTGCAGCTGGCCTGAAAGAATTTCAAAATGATGTTTGGCAAAAGCGGTCGTCACTTCATCTACTAGGCGTTTCATGACGCGCCCGCGCAGCGCCGCAATTTTCTGCTGCCACGTGGTATTCATTGAAAGCTCAGATGGAATGCCATAGTCGCCAATCAAATTCAGAAAAATAGGCTCAACTTCTTCATAGCTCAGCATGTTGAGAATAATACCGTCTTCCAAATCAATTAGGGCATAGCACATGTCATCGGCAGCTTCGAGCAAGTAGGTCAGCGGGTGACGGCAATAGTGGAAATCACCGAGCTGGATTAGGCCGAGCTGTTCAGCAATTTGCTGCAATATTTCTTTTTCAGATTGGTAACAGCCAAACTTTGCACGTTTACTGGCTGGTGTGTTGCCTTGTGACGCAATGGTTTTAGAAAGCCATGGATACTTTAAGTAAGCCCCTAAGGTTGCGTAAGTTAAGCGCATCCCGCCGTCATTGGGGTGATAATCAATTTTAGTCAGTAAGCGCAGGCCTTGTGCATTGCCTTCAAATTGGCGTACATCGGCTTCTTGCTCAGGGCTTAAGTCTTTTAAAAAATCGGTATGTGACGCGTCATCAAACCACTCACGGATGGCATATTCACCAGCATGGCCAAATGGCGGGTTGCCAATGTCATGTGCCAGACAGGCAGCTTGAATGATTGCGCCGACATCTGCAGGGGAAATCCAAACCGGAAGCTGATCTTTAATTTTTTCAGCAGCCAGCATGCCAAGTGAGCGGCCGATACAAGACACTTCGAGCGAGTGTGTTAAACGCGTATGAATGCCGTCATGCTGTGTCAGCGGATGGACTTGGGTTTTGCGGTTGAGCTGGCGAAAGCTTTGCGAAAAAATAATACGGTCATAGTCTTTATGAAAAGGGCTGCGCGCCTGTTCAGAACTTTGTTTTTTACTGCCGATACGAACTGTGGAGAGCAGTTCAAGCCAACGCATTTGAGTCATTTATCATTATTCAGTTATTTACTGTATGCATCATGCCAAAATTACAGGAAATGCACTAGAGCAACGCGTCATAGTTTGACACTTTTCCTACGCTATTCAGTGCATAGCTTTGCGGAAATTTAGCTAGAGATTGTCAAATCTTTGACAGGGTTTCAGTCCTGTTTTCAGGCACTGTAGTTTTTTTATAAAAACGCAGATAAAAACAGATGTCACAACAGCAGCCAAATATTTTACTCATTGTCGCAGATGATTTGGGTTTTACTGACCTGGGTGCCTTTGGTGGGGAAATACAAACACCGAATTTAGATGCGATTGCAGTTGAAGGTTTAAGATTTACTAATTTTCATACAGCTTCAACTTGTTCGCCAACCCGCTCGATGCTGCTGTCAGGCACAGATCACCATTTGGCTGGACTAGGGTCGATGGCGGAAGCGATCCGTCCTGAACAAAAGGGCCAGCCGGGCTATGAAGGCTATTTGAATGATCAGGTGGCAGCCTTGCCAGAGCTGCTGCAATATGCTGGCTATTACACTGTGATGTCTGGGAAATGGCATTTGGGATTAACAGCGGATCGTTTTCCAGCAAAACGCGGTTTTGAAAAGTCTTTTACCTTATTGCCAGGGGCGGCCAATCATTATGCCTTTGAAGCGGATATACCTGAAGAAGAAGTGCCGGGTTTGTTAAAAGTGACACGCGGTTTATATGCTGAAAATGACGAATATATTCATGAAATTCCAGCTGACTTTTACTCATCAGATTATTTTACGGATAAATTGCTGGACTATTTAACAGATGATACAGCTCGTGCAGGCCGTCCTTTTTTTGCTTACCTGCCATTTTCGGCGCCACATTGGCCACTGCAAGCTCATCGTGATGATATTGCAAAATATCAGGGTGTATATGATGCAGGCCCTGAAGTGTTACGTCAAAAACGTTTGGATCGTGTCCGCGAACTGGGTTTGGTCGGGGCAGATGCAACGATTCATCCAGTACTGGCGAAAACTAAATTTTGGGATGAGCTGTCTGATACTGATAAGAAGCAATCTGCGCGCACCATGGAAGTTTATGCTGCGATGGTGGATCGGCTGGATCGAAACGTTGGCCGTGTGATTGAGTATTTAAAGAAAACAGGGCAATACGACAATACGATTATTATATTCCTGTCTGATAATGGCGCAGAAGGCGCGCAGCTGGAAGCGCTGCCAGTATTTGGCCCTGATTTGGCAACGGTGATTTCTAAGTATTATGACAATAGTTTTGAAAATATCGGCAATGGCAATTCCTATGTGTGGTATGGCGAACATTGGGCACAGGCAGCTACAGCGCCAGCGCGGCTATATAAGGCGCATACCAGTGAAGGCGGTATCCGTACACCAGCTTTTATTAAGCACACAGGTTTTGGGCGTCAGCAAGGAATTAGCCATGAGTTTCTTACCGTGATGGATTGGCTGCCGACACTTTTAAATGTTTTGGATGTACAGCATCCGGGTACACAATACAAAGGCCGTGATTTAGTGCCGCTGCGCGGTAAAAGTATTCTGCCATACTTAAACCAGCAGCAAGATCATATTCATGATGCAGACCACATTACAGGCTGGGAGCTGTTCGGGCAAAAAGCATTGCGTAAAGGCGATTGGAAAGCCTTATTTATCCCTGCGCCAAATGGCCCAAATCAGTGGCAGCTGTATAACTTGGCAGCAGATGCTGGTGAAACTGATGATTTGGCAGAGCGGTATCCAGAAAAATTGCATGAATTGCTGGAAGACTGGAAAGTTTATGTCAAAGAAAATGGCGTGATTGAATTTGCTGCTGCAGGCTTTACTTTAAACAAATCAGCTTAACAATTTTTGAAAAATGAAGAGGCAGTGACTTACTTAAAGTGCCTATATCCTCATATATATGCTGAATTAGAATTCTCTAAATATTGATGCATATAAAGATGAGGGGAATTGAATGAAATTTAATTTTTTAGCGCCGTTATTGGCAATTGGCTGCAGTATTTCATTATTTGGCTGTGCTTCGGTTCAAACACTGGGTATTTCGCCAGCAGAAGTTCAATACTCTACAGTTTCACTCAGCAGCACGAAAATGATGGAGCATTTGCAGGCTTTACAGGATATTGCTGTAAAACATGCAGGCAACCGTGCGGTAGGAACTGCGGGTGGGCTGGCAAGTGCAAAATACATTATGAATGAAGCCAATGAAGCAGGATTCCAAGCGCAGATGATTGCCTTTGAAAATAGAGCAAAAGTGGTTGGTCAAAATATTGTTGTCGAAATCAAAGGTAAAAATATAGATGACGCGGTCATTGTGGGTGCACATTATGATTCTGTGAAAACAGGTCCGGGGATTAACGATAATGGTTCAGGCACTGCGCTGCTGCTGGAATTGATGCACCATTATGCAAAACCGGAAAACAAACCGAACAATACCGTTTATCTAGCTTTTTGGGATTCTGAAGAAGAAGGCATAGGCGGTTCACAGGCCTTTGTTAAAAGTATGACCCCTTCACAACTCGAGCATACGTTGGCATATATTAATGTTGATATGGTAGGAACAAAAAATCCAGAAATTATGATTGCAGATGCGACGAAATCTTCTGTAGATGAAATGGAGAAAATGCTGAAAGAGCGCGCTATGAAAGATGCAGAATTCAAACCGCTGCTGGATGGGCTGCGCGCCGTACCCGTGCATGAAGGAGATGCGGCATTGGAGCAGGTCTTAAGCAAATTTTTTAAGCAAAAAGGAGTTGCGGTTAAAAAAGATATTTCGACTTTAACAGCGAGTGATACTGCGCCGTTCCTTGGGAAAGTTCCAGTGGCCTCAATCATTTTATTTAATGAGCAGATGCAGGGTGACGTTTTGGAGTTTGCACCTTGTTATCATCAGGCTTGTGACACCATTGACTTGATTGATCCTGCATCATTGCAGCTGGCTTCAGAAGCGGTTTTAAATTTACTGCATTATGTAGATAGTCAAAACCTGAAGTAAGCCTGAGAAAGAATAAGGCTGGTATTAATTGCTGTGAATATTGAGTGAATTTTGAATCAAAAGCGTCAGTATTTATAGCGCTTTGCGCTAGGGTAAATTGTATGCGGTAAGACGCTTATATGCTGAAAAATTCATCAGATAGAGAATTATTTAGAATTAATAATTTTTACAATTAAAACTATGGTAATCTGTGCGACTAGATTCAATATTGCTTACTGAATATAAAAACAAAATTTAAAAAATCTTGTGTCATTCTCGGATAGAAACTGCTTTTGGCATCTAGCTGATTTAACTAATTCACAGTAGAATATGCGCTCTCTTCAAGTCACATTGCGGCTTGGTTCAAAAGACCAGCCCGTGGAGCCAAAATCAGCATGTTTATCGTGGCCGGTGCACCAGCACACTCTTCTTTTAAGAAAACGCAACTATTAACACGTCTATCTTCGATTAGTTCTGTTCAAGAAATTGAAAGCCAATTGGTCTATCTATTTGACCAAGCGCTAAGCGAACAGCAACAGCAATCTGCTTTACAGCTGCTTAATGATGGTCAATCTTTTGAATTGCGCCAGCCAGCAAGTGATGAAGTCCAAATATTAGTGACGCCACGCGTTGGGACAATCTCTCCGTGGTCATCGAAAGCAACGGATATTTTTGCAAACTGTAATACACCGGTTCATCGCCTTGAACGCGGTGTTTTATTTACTTTGAAGGGCGTAAATGCTGTTTCTGATGAAGTAAAACTGGCATTGCATGACCGCATGACAGAAAGTGTGTTCAATCAAATTGAAGAAGCGACTGCGCTGTTCTCTGAAACTGAACCAAAGCCATTAAATGCAATTGATATTTTAGGTCAAGGTAAAGACGCTTTAGTGAAAGCAAACTCTGAGTTTGGTTTTGCACTATCTGACGAAGAAATTGATTATTTAGTTGCAGCGTTTAACAAGCTTGGCCGTAACCCGCATGACATCGAGTTGATGATGTTTGCTCAAGCAAACTCTGAGCACTGCCGTCATAAAATCTTTGGTTCTGAATGGACAATTGATGGTGAAGTTCAGCCATTGTCATTGTTCCAAATGATTAAAAACACGTATAAAGAATCTCCAGATGACGTTTTGTCTGCATATAAAGACAATGCATCAGTGATCGTGGGCTTTGACACTCAACGTTTCTATCCGAAAAAAGACGAAGAAACAGGTCAGCACGTTTACAAATATAAGAGCCAAGCTGCTCACATCTTAATGAAGGTGGAAACGCATAACCATCCGACAGCGATTGCACCTTTTGCAGGCGCAGCGACTGGTTCAGGCGGTGAAATCCGTGATGAAGGCGCGACAGGCCGTGGCGGTAAGCCAAAAGCAGGTTTAACAGGTTTCACTGTTTCTAACTTGAACATTCCTGGCTTTGAACAGCCTTGGGAAGAAAACTACGGCAAGCCGTCTCGTATGGCATCTCCGCTTCAAATTATGATTGAAGGCCCATTGGGTGGCGCTGCGTTTAACAACGAATTCGGCCGTCCTGCTTTAAATGGTTACTTCCGTACCTTTGAACAAAATGTAAATGGCGACGTAAAAGGTTTCCATAAGCCAATTATGATTGCTGGCGGTTACGGTAACATCCGTCCTGACCATGTTGAAAAAGATGCAATCCAACCGGGTGATCTTTTAATCGTACTTGGCGGTCCTGCAATGTTGATCGGTCTAGGCGGTGGTGCTGCGTCTTCTGTAGACAGCGGTAAGTTAGGTGAAAACCTAGACTTCGCTTCTGTACAGCGTGAAAACCCAGAGATGGAACGCCGTTGCCAAGAAGTGATTGATGCATGCTGGCGCATGGAAGACCATAACCCAATCGTATCTGTACATGACGTGGGTGCGGGCGGTATCTCAAATGCAATGCCTGAACTTGTGAACGATCATGAGCTAGGTGCAATCCTTGATCTTCGTAAAATTCCATCATTGGAAAAAGGCATGTCTCCAATGGAGATCTGGTCGAACGAAGCACAAGAGCGTTATGTATTGGCCATCCGTCCAAGCTCTTTAGAATTGTTTGAATCACTATGTGCACGTGAACGCTGCCCATTCGCCGTATTAGGTGAAGCAACTGAAGCGCGTCAATTGACAGTGAACGATCCATTGTTTGAAAACAAAGCTGTGGATATGCCAATGCAAGTGATGCTTGGCGGTACACCGCGTATGAGCCGTTCATACGAAACGATTGAACGTAAAGGCGATGACTTTACTGCTGAAACAGTAACAGATTTGAAAGATGCGATTTACCGCGTTCTTAAGAATCCTACAGTTGCATCTAAGTCGTTCTTAATCACGATTGGTGACCGTTCGATTACAGGTATGGTTGCACGTGATCAGTTCGTCGGTAAGTGGCAAGTGCCTGTAGCAGATGCTGCAGTAACAACGACAAGCCTTGTAGGTTATACAGGTGAAGCAATGGCAATGGGTGAGCGTCCGCCAGTTGCATTGTTGAATCCTGCTGCTTCTGCACGTTTATCTGTAGCAGAGTCAATCTCAAACATCATGTCTGCAAAAATCGACCAGATCAGCGACATTAAATTGTCTGCAAACTGGATGGCTGCTGCAGGTCAACAAGGTGAAGACCAAGCGCTATTCGAAGGTGTTAAAGCCATCGGTATGGAAATGTGTCCTGCATTAGGTATCGCAATTCCAGTAGGTAAAGATTCATTGTCTATGCGTACAACGTGGAATGACGAAGGCGAAGACAAATCTGTAACTTCTCCAATGTCAGGCGTGATCACAGCATTCGCACCTGTGACTGATGTTCGCAAAACATTGACACCTGAACTTAAAAATATCGAGTCTGTACTGGTACGTATCGATCTTTCTAAAGGTCAATTCCGTCTTGGCGGTTCGATCCTTGCTCAGGTTTATAAAGCAATCGGTTCTGTAACACCTGACGTAGACAGCTTCGATGACTTCAAAGCATTCTTTGCATTGGTTCAAGATTGGAACAACCGTGGCTTAATTAAAGCGTATCACGACATTGGTGATGGCGGTCTATTGGCAACTGTTGCAGAAATGATGTTCGCTTCACGCCTAGGTGCAGCACTTGAAGATCAATCTACTGCTAGCCTATTTGCAGAAGAAATTGGTGCAGTGCTTCAAATCAGCAAAGCGGATTGGGCTACATTAGAAGCTGAAGTTGCAGCGTCTAGCCTTAAAGATGCAATTGCAGTTGTAGGTACTGTAAACGATACAGATACTTTAACTGTAAATGGTTTGAGCTTAGACCGTGCTGAATTACAGCAAGCATGGACTGAAGTGTCACATCAAATCCAACGTCTGCGTGACAACGTAGAAACTGCGGATCAAGAATATGCATTAATCGCGGACAAATCACATGCAGGTTTAATTGCAAAACCAACATTTGATTTGAACGAGCCAATCGAAGCACCGTACATCAATGAACGCCGTCCAAACATGGTGATTCTGCGTGAGCAGGGTGTTAACGGTCATGTAGAAATGGCAGCTGCATTCGATAAAGTCGGCTTCAACACTGTAGACGTACACATGAGCGACTTGCTTGCTGGCCGTATCAGTCTTGATGACTTTGAAGGTTTAGTCGCGTGTGGCGGTTTCTCTTACGGTGACGTATTGGGCGCAGGCGGTGGTTGGGCTAAATCTGTATTGTTCAATCCAAAACTTCGTGACCAATTTGAGAAATTCTTCAACCGTGATGAAACATTCTCTCTAGGCATTTGTAACGGCTGTCAAATGCTGTCTCAGCTTGCACCATTAATTCCGGGTGCAGAAGCTTGGCCACGTTTCCACCGCAATACTTCAGAGATGTTTGAAGCTCGTGTTGTAAACGTACGCGTTGAAAAATCAAATTCTGTATTGTTAGAAGGTATGGAAGGTTCGATTCTTCCTATCTCTGTAGCACATGGTGAAGGTCGTGTGGTTACAAGCGCAGAAAACATTGCAGCATTGAATGCTGGCGATCAAGTGATCTTGCGTTATGTAGATAGCCAAGGCAACCCAACGCAGCATTACCCAATGAACCCGAACGGTTCGCCAGAAGCGATTTCAGGTGTAACGTCTAAAGACGGCCGTGCAACGATTATGATGCCACACCCTGAACGTAACTTCCGTGCGATTCAGCACTCTTGGAAACCAGAAGATTGGGATCAAGATGGTGCATGGTTACGTATGTTCCGTAATGCCCGTAAATTTATTGGTTAATTGATTTAATCAACAATTTGAAAAAGCCCCGAAAGGGGCTTTTTTTATGGCAATGGGATAATCATCCTTCAGCGTTTTAAATGGTTCAGCTTTTCGTTTAAGATGAGTTGCTAAAATAAAAAATACATTACTTATGAATCTACAAAAATTAGTAAAAATTCCTCTGATTGTTATTCTGAGTATTATTTTTCTGAATGGCTGTGACGCGTATATGTGGCGACAGAACGTTGTACAGCTCAATGAAGTGGAAAGAAGAAGCGGACAACTTCAACTGAATATTGATCACAATTTAATGGGAGTGGATGCAGATCTGAATGGTATTCGTGATGATATTGATCTTTATATCGCTCAAAATTTTAAGCAGATTGCGCAGCAAAGGGCAGTCACTCAATATGCAGTGCAATTACAAAAGAGCCTATTGGTGGATAAACAGAACTTAGCGCAGGCCAAAAATATTTCATTTGAGAAATCACGTGCGATAGGGTGCATCTATGAACAGTTTCCAGTAGATACTTTGCCGAAAGCAATGACGGTTGTTAAGGATATCAGTGCAATTACCATGAATACTAAAATACGTTTTAAAGCGCATTTAGCATTTAGTCAGGCTTTGGATGGAACTGTAATGACATTGGCTAAAAGTAATTTATGTAATAAATAATATTGTAAAATAATATCTTAATTTTACCTTATGGAAAAATATTAAAACATTGTTTAAGATGCCTCATTATTATGCCACCTATTTGGTGGTTTTTGTGTCTGCAACTTTTGCAGTCTCCCATGCTGAACTTGGTTTAGATTTTGCTTTTATATTTGTGGAAACATGCTAGTGTGTAATTTATGCACAATAACTATGCAAAATAAAAGAAAGATAGCTAACTAAACGAGTTCAGTATCAACACTCATGATGAGGTGATGACATGATTAAAACAGTAGAGTATTCGGCAGTTGATAAGTCTGCGCTGCGTAAAAAGGGCTGGAAGCTTTTTGGTGCAGTTATATGTTTGCAGTTAGTGTTTTTAGTTTTGGGTTATGCGTTGCAGATGTGATCTTTTGTAATGAGTTAATAGTAATTTTAGCCTTACTTTTGAAGCATCAAAAGTAACAAAAATGCTTTGTCAGACTGATGGGACGTCCTGTCCCACAGTCTAACGGACGACATCCATGTCGCTAGTCATGTGATTAGATTTAGTCTTTGAAAATGGTTTCGTAAAATTGATAAAAGAATTGAGTTCTTCGATATTGAGAAAGAGAGTTTATCATTTGTTTATTTTCGTTTGAGTATTCTTCTAGGAATCCAAAACTAACTAAGTCCATATTGGGACTAGGAAAAGACATTTGCATCCCTACGCCGATAACAGTAATTAAAGGGTTTCCAGTATCATGCATTTCAGCTTCAAAATCCTTTCCAGTATTAACTAGAGATTGAATTAAATAAATTAAGTGATTGTTTAACTTTGTAATAATATAAGTATATTTATCAAATTCTTGCTTTGATATTTCCCCATTATATTTTAATAAAACAGCGCGTCCAATCATTCGAGCTTGATGCTCTAAATAGGTTTGATCCAATATACCTAGTAGCTCTAAACCGAGCTCAGTGTTGTGTTTATCTTGAAAAAAATGTTTTATAAAATCTTGATTATTAGCTTCTGTTTCTTGAATAAAAGCTAAAAGTTGTTTTTGCTCCTTAAGCGTTCGAAATCGTGTATAAGCTTGAATTGAGCTGCTAATAAGTGATGCAAAGGGAATGGATTTAGCAGCATTTTCTAAAAAAGTGTTGGCAGTTTTAAAGAGAATTTCATCTGCAAGGTTCTCAGCTGAAGTTAAAACTAAATCTGTTTTTGAATTTTTATTAGACATTGTACTAACCGCTTCATATTATTATTTTGATATTAATGAAATACATCTTAAATAGAAATGCTCAAACTCATCTACTACGTACCCGAATCACATCTTGAATCTACAAAACTTGCGATTTTTGAAGCAGGTGCAGGCGGTATAGGAAACTATGAACACTGCGCTTGGCAAGTTTTAGGTACAGGGCAATTTAAACCTGTTAAAGGCGCAAATCCGTTTATAGGTGAGCTGGACGCTTTGGAGCAAATTCCAGAATGGCGAGTGGAAACGATAGTGTCTGAAGAAAGGGCGAGCGAGGTAGCAAGAGCTTTAAAGGCAAGTCATCCTTATGAAGAGCCAGCTTTTGAGTTTATTCAAATGGTGGATATAACGTTCTAAAAGAATAAGGTTGTAGCGGTGTCTTGCTATTAGACATTTTACTTTTGGGAATAACCTTCGGTTCGACCTACTTTTCTTTCGGGAAAAGTAGGCAAAACCATTGTCATCAGCAGAACTCGTTATATTCCGTCATGTGATGAATAACATCGCAAAAACGATAATTATTGAATCGAGTCCTGCCTCGTACAGCTGCTGATGACATTTCCGCGTCTCATATTACTGCTAAACGTAAATATAGTTTGAATTAAACCTTCTGAATAAATAAATCACGGTCAAAACGATACTGCGGAAAGAACACACCATCTGCTGCACGTTCACCTGCGCCAATCACCATCACAGGGTATTGCTGACTATTTAAACCTAAAATTTTATTCACCAACGGCTCATCAAAACCCTCCATCATGCAACTGTCAAAACCATAAGCACGCAAAGCTAAAACTAAGTTTTCACAAGCCAAGGCTGTGGTTTTACTTGCCCAAAGTTTCGCATCTGCTTCATTAAAGGCAGTCACAGGCAATTGTTTATCCAATGTACGTGCAACTTTGAAAGCGACTTTCTTAAAGTTACCTAGTGCATTGAAGTAACCTGTTTTGTAGTTATAAGGAATGAACTTGTAATACTTCTGCACAGCAGGAGGTGCTTCAGGAAATGGAAATTCAGAAATATTCAGTTTTGCCATTTCATCTACACGGTCAGTACGCGCCACACATACAATCAGCTCAGCTGCGGTTTTCGCTGCCAATTGACCTAAACAGGCTTTTACCAGCTGTTTCTTCTTTGCAGGGTTTTGCACAACATAAAAAGTCCAAGGCTGCAAATTTGATGAGTTTGGCGCAAGCAGGGCGAGGTCTAAGCATTCATCTAATACGTCGCTTGGAATCGCTTTATCCGTAAATTTACGTACTGAACGACGGCTTTGAACTACTTTTTTAAAATTTTCAATATCGATGCCTTCAGGCGCAGGCTCAAAGTAGCGCTTTTTTTCAGTGTTCTGAGATTCAGTCATAACAAATGTACCATGATTGTTTTGCAATAGAGATGGGGGCAAATGTAAAAAAACCACCCAAAATTTTGGATGGTTTCTGTTAACGATGATGCAGTTTTAAGATTAATTGAACTGAGAAAAATCTGGCTTGCGCTTTTGCATAAAGGCAGCCACAGCTTCCATCATTTCAGGAGAACCGACACGGCTCATAAAAATCACCGCTTCATGGTCAATCCACGACACGATTTCATCGACATCATGTTTCATAAGCGCTTTAGATTGCACCAATGATGCAAGCGGTAATGCTGCAAGCTGAGCTGCTTTTTTCTGAGCAGTTGTGTAGACATCTTCTTCAATGCTGTTAATGAGATTGGTCGCAAGCGCTTTTTCGCTGTTAAAGCGGTCTGCAGTAAGCAGTAATTCAGCTGCTTTTACGTGGCCTGCTTGGCGTGCAAGCAATTTGCTTGAAGCACCTTCAGGCGATAAACCAAGGCTCACAAAAGGAATTTGGAATAAGGCAGTATTGTCTGCATAGACTAAATCACAATGCAAAAGAATCGTCACACCAATGCCAATGGCAACACCGCGTACCGCAGCAATGAGCGGTTTAGAAAATTTTGCAGCAGATTTTAAGAGTACAAATGGAGGGCCATCTTCAGCGCGAATTTGATCTTTCATGGCAGCAGACTTCATAAAGTCTTGCATGTCATTGCCGGCACTGAAGTCTGCATCTGCACCGCGTAAAATAACCGTACGCACAGACGAGTCTTGATCTGCTTCATCTAGCGCTTTGGCAATCCAAAGATAGAGTTCGCTGTACAGCGCATTTTTTGCTTGAGGGCGGTTAATGGCTAAGGTCAGTACGCCATTGTCCAAATTCGCATTCAAATGTTCATGAGGTTGTTGAATACAGCTCAGTGTCATCGTACTATCCTTGCGTTAAAGTTCGTTTTGATTTTATGCCCGACATTATGTCGCATATTTCAGCCAGTGGCACAACTGCTCAGTTCATAAAAAGTTTGATTTGATATGAAATATACATTCGATTATTTGGTTTTTATCGGTCGTTTTCAGCCTTTTCATTTGGCGCACCTGCAAACGATAAAAATTGCCTTAGAACAAAGTAGCAATGTGCTTTTGGCTTTGGGCTCGGCACAAAATGAACGCAATATCAAAAATCCATTTTTAGCGACTGAACGTGAGCAGATGATTTTGTCGAATTTTTCTGAAGCAGATCAAGTACGGATTAAATTTGTGCATGTGATTGATGTGTATAACGATGAGAAATGGCAAAAACTAGTGAAAACTTCGGTTGCAGAAATTACACAGCCCGATGACCGTATTGGCCTGATTGGGCATTTTAAAGACGATTCATCTTATTATTTAAAATTCTTCCCAGAATGGCCTTTGGTTGAGCTAGAAAGCTTAAAAGGCGCTATGTCTGCAACACCCATCCGTGAAGCCTATTACCGCGGTGAAATTGATGAAACAGCCTTTCCAGCAGGAACGATTGAATTTTTAAAGCAGTTTCAAATCACGGATACCTATAAACAGTTACAAAAACACTTCAAAAATCAAGACAAAAGCAATTTATCCTAGGCTTGTATTTCAATGTCAATTACTAATGCAAGGCATGAAATACAGCAAATATAAATATAGTGCTACGTTTTAGGTAGCGTGGAGTGTTGTTCATGGGGCTGAGGGGTGTCATGCAAGTTGGGGCAAGTGTTGGTATATCAGCATTGCTTTATTCAACTTCGCATGCAGAAGTCTGGGGGCTTACCAAAGAAAGTTTGGTTAGTTTTGATATTAAAACTGTCGGTTTAACGGTGGTACAAGGTGTTTCAGACGAGGCTCAGGCACGTTTATATTTTGATATCAATCAACCTAAAAATGCATCAGTCGTTGTGACTTTATCATCCAACAGTTTGCAGTTTAATCCACCTGTATTACGGCCAATGATTTTGAGTGAACATTTCTTTGATGCCGATCAATATAAAACCATGATGTTTAAGAGCACTGAATTTGTTCCTATTGATGCCGATCATTATAACGTCTATGGCAATTTGACCTTAAAAGGCATTACCAAACCAACAGTATTTATGACCTTACTCAAGCCAAATACAGCCAATCCAAGGCTATTGGATGTGAACGCAGTGGGTTCAATTAACCGCAGTGATTTTGGGATGAAAAAGGCCTATGGTGGCGTAGGGGAAAAAGTGAATATTCGTTTAAAAGGGCAGTTACAGTCAAAATAATGTGCTCGCTATTTTAATCATTCATTTGGATAAGATTAATTACTTAATAGCACCATTCATATTTTCACTTGCATGCTGTAAAAGGTGTTGTGTTAGTTGATCAAGAGCCAAGGCCTGTTGCTTCCAATGATGCCAATATAGCGTTATTTCAATGTTTAGCTTTGGCATTAAATCAATTAATTGCCCTGTCTTTAAACGTTGCTCAATTTGGTGGTCTGGGACTAGGCCAAAACCTAAACCCATAAAAATAGCCTCAGCAAAAGCGGAAGATGAGGGAATAACATGGTGTGGGTAGCATGCGGGGCTTAATCCAAAATGTTGCAAAAGCAAGTTGCTATGCAGTTGATCCTTATTGTTATAAATAATCGCTGGCGCATGAGTTAAGGCTTCACGTGTGAGACCTTGACTAAACCATGTGTTTACAAACTCAGGATTTGCCACTAAGCGATAGCGTATTTCGCCTAGAGGCTGTGCAATACAGCCTTGCATTGCACGTGGCTCTGCAGAAATAGAGGCATTAACCAAACCCGTTTGCATTAATAGATGCGTTTCGGACTGATCATCTACATGAAAATGTGCAATAATTTTATGCTGAGTTAAGCAAGGTTTTATGCTTGGAAGTAGCCAAGTCGCGAGCGAGTCGGCATTGGTCGCAATATTGACTGTGTAAAAACTCTGAGTCTGCCCAGTTAAGTGATGTAAAAAATCCTGCTCACGTAAGCGGTTATGTTGTAAGTAATTTAATAGACTGCGTCCAGCATCTGTCACGTAGCATGGCCGTTCACGCACAATTAAAATATGTCCCAAACTTTTTTCTAAGCTTTGTACACGCAAAGTCACAGCAGAAGCAGTAATGGATAAACGGATGGCCGCAGCCTCAAAACTGCCTGTTTCAGCCACCGCTAAAAATGCATCGCATTGTTTATGATTCAGCATATTGATCTTTACTTAAAATAATTTAGTTAAGTTGATATTTTCTTAATAATACTCAATTTTAAACAGAAGCATTGATAATAAGCCTCATCTTTTTCATGTTTGATGCTTATGTGGCATACCTATATTCAAGGTCTTTTAGTTGGCCTTAGTTTAATTGTGGCGATTGGCGCGCAAAATGCATTTGTATTAAAGCAAGGCTTAAGACAAGAGCATGTGTTTTGGATTTGCTTGAGCTGTGCGCTATCAGATTCAATTTTGATTGTCTTAGGTGTGATTGGTTTTGCAACAGTGTTGCAACATTATCCAG
Organism: Acinetobacter sp. WCHAc060006; assembly: GCF_004209135.1. Classification (NCBI taxonomy): domain Bacteria; kingdom Pseudomonadati; phylum Pseudomonadota; class Gammaproteobacteria; order Moraxellales; family Moraxellaceae; genus Acinetobacter; species Acinetobacter sp. WCHAc060006. The sequence continues at coordinate 16,272 of NZ_SGSS01000027.1, forward strand.
AAATTGTGCAATTAGCAAAATGGGGCGGTGCATTATTTTTGCTTTGGTATGGCTATATGCATGCTAAGCAAGCACGACGTGGCCAGTCTGCTATTGAACTCAATAATGCAAGTGTACAAGGCTTAAAACATTTGATATTCATTAGTTTAAGTCTGACATGGTTAAATCCACATGTTTATTTAGACACCGTTATTCTATTGGGCTCTATTTCTGCACAATTTGAGGCTGTTGCATATTTTGCAGCAGGTGCAATTACGGCATCATGGTTATTTTTCTTTGCACTGGGTTATGGCGCACGTGTATTAACTCCAGTATTTAAAAGTCCTAAAGCATGGCAAGTTTTAGATGGTCTCATTGCGCTGGTAATGTGGAGCATTGCTTGGTCTTTAATCTTTTAGTAATAAAAAAGCCTATTTTAAAATAGGCTGATTGAGAAGCTTTGCTTGAAAAAGTGCGTGTAATTTTGTCGCGCGTGGTGCTTGTGCTTATGCAGATTGAAGTGCTTTAAGGTCTTCTAGAACTGCTTCAGCATGCCCAGCAGCTTTTACTTTACGATATTCTTTTACCAATTTACCTTCATGGAAAATAAACGTCGAACGCTCGATGCCCATCACTTTTTTGCCATACATATTTTTTTCTTTAATGACATCAAATAGCTGACAAAGAACTTCTTCTTTATCACTGATTAAATTAATGCTGAGGTTTTGCTTTTCAGTGAAGTTTTGATGTGCTTTTACGGAGTCACGTGAAATACCAATAATCGTGGTATTAAGTGCATCAAATTGGTCTTTTAAGCAAGAAAAGCCGACTGCTTGTGTGGTACAGCCAGGCGTTGAGTCTTTTGGGTAAAAATAAACAATCAGCCATTCAGTTGCCAATTCAGCTAAATTGACTTCACCTGTTGTTGCAGGGAAGGCGTGTTGAGGTAGGGTCAAATCAGACATGGGCTGTTCCTTCAAAAATGATGCTGTTATATCAAAATATATAGTGAAGATAATCAATCTATCATACAGAAGTTCGTACGAAGAGGTACAGTGAGTGCTTGGATATACGTAAGCAAGAGATTGCCAAAGATAAAAAAGCCTGCAATTTGCAGGCTTTTTAGTGCATCAAAAAATTATTTAGATGCTTGAGCAGATTTCATTGCTTCTTCAGTTAAGGTTTTTAATTTACCTGTTAACTGAGGGCCAAAACATGCTTGTAAATCTTTATTTTGTTTTTGAACAAAAGCTAAAGATGCAGGGCTTTTCTTTTGGTTAATTGCACTTTGGATGTCCCATTTTTGTGCATTCGTCAAACGACCGTCTGCTTCAACAGCACAAGTACAGTATTTGCTGACTTCAGCAGCAGATAGCTTTTTACCTTTGCCAGTTTCTTCTTTACAAACATTAATTAACGCAGATTTAACGTTAGTGCTTTTATAAGCTTGCTGTAATTTGTCATTGTCAGCATGAGCAACAGAAGCAAATAGTGCTGTTGCAGATACTGCAATAGAAAGCATAATGTTTGATTTTAGCATATTCATAAACTCTACCTTGTTATACCGGTATATAACGTGTTGGATCTGCAACTCCTGCATCTGCAAAGCCTTGCTTACGCAGACGGCAGCTATCGCATTTACCACAAGCACGTCCTTGGTCATCTGCTTGATAGCAAGACACCGTTTGGCTATAGTCTACGCCATGTTCTATACCTAAGCGAATGATATTTGCTTTGGATAAATGTAACAGAGGTGTTTCAAATTTAAGAGGTTTTCCTTCAACGCCAACTTTTGTTGCTAAGCGCGCCATGTTAGCAAAAGCCTCAATAAATTCAGGACGGCAGTCTGGATAGCCTGAATAATCAACGGCATTGATGCCAATGACAATTGCTTCAGCACCAAAAACTTCTGCTGCTGCGAGGGCATAAGATAAGAAAATCGTGTTACGTGCTGGTACATAAGTAACAGGAATGCCTTCTTGCTCATGGTCAGGTACTTCAATACTGTGATCAGTAAGTGCAGAGCCACCTAAATTACCCAAGTCGATATTAATTACACGGTGTTCAACACCTGCTTGTTTAGTCAGTTGCTGTGCAGCGACTAATTCAGTCGTTGAGCGTTGACCATACATAAAGCTAAGCGCAATACATTCATAGTTTGACTGTGCCCATGCTAAGCAAGTAGTAGAGTCTAAGCCACCAGATAATAAGACAATCGCGCGAGGACGCATGTTCAAATCTCCAAACATTCTTTAATACTATTAACGACCAGTTTCGTCATTCCAAAGAAGTTTATGCAACTGAAGTTGGAAGCGGACAGGGAGATGGTCATCTAAAATCCACTGCGCAAGACCACGTGCAAGTTGAGGAAGACGTACAGCACCTTTTTCTACAGCAAACGCAGGAGAGAACCATACGGTGCTGACTTTTTGATGCAATTGGAACTGTTCAACTTGCTGTTTTGACCATTCATAATCTTCACGATTACAAATGACAAATTTAATTTGATCGTGCTCAGTTAAATAATCGAGGTTACTAAGCAAATTCCGTGCAGATTCACCGGAAGTCGGGGTTTTTAAATCTAAAACTTTAGATACACGAGGGTCTACTTTGGACACATCCAAAGCACCACTGGTTTCTAATGACACTTGGCAACCTAAATCTGCAAGTTTGGTCATGAGTGGAAGTGCATTGGGCTGAGCTAAGGGCTCACCACCTGTAACGCAAATATAAGGCGTTTTAAAGTCGAGTGTGGTTTGAATAATTTCTTCTAATGATTGGCGTTGACCACCTTCAAACGAATATGTGGTATCGCAATAGGTGCAACGTAGAGGGCAACCTGTAAGACGGATAAATACAGTCGGTAAACCCGCTGCATTGGCTTCGCCTTGCAATGAATAAAAGATCTCCGTAATACGTAAACCCGCAGAAGGATCAGAAACAGGAATGGCGGAAGATCGAAGCGTACTCATAGCAAAATTAAACCATAGTTTAGAAAACAAAAATCTCTACGATCATGACTGATCGTAGAGACACAAAAGAGATGAATAAAGAATTATTCGTCGCGTAGAAGATCGTTCAAGCTTGTTTTCGCACGTGTTTTAGCGTCAACTTTTTTTACGATAATTGCTGCATATAGGCTGTAAGTACCGCATTTAGAAGGAAGGCTACCTGCAACTACCACAGAGCCCGCTGGTACGCGACCGTAGTGAATTTCGCCTGTTGCGCGGTCATAAATCTTAGTAGATTGACCAATGAACACGCCCATAGAAATTACAGAACCTTCTTCTACGATTACGCCTTCAACGATTTCAGAACGTGCACCGATGAAGCAGTTGTCTTCAATAATTGTTGGGTTAGCTTGAAGTGGTTCAAGTACACCACCAATGCCTACACCACCTGAAAGGTGAACGTTTTTACCAATTTGAGCACATGAACCTACAGTTGCCCATGTATCTACCATTGTACCTTCGTCAACGTAAGCACCAATGTTTACATAAGAAGGCATTAATACAACGTTTTTCGCTTGGAAAGAACCTTTACGTGCTACAGCTGGTGGTACAACACGTACACCTGCAGCTTTAAATTGTTCTTCAGTCCAACCTGTGAATTTAGTGTCTACTTTATCGTAGAATTGAAGGTCACATGACTCGATTGGCTTGTTGTCATTTAATTTAAAAGATAACAATACCGCTTTCTTAACCCATTGGTGAACAACCCAATCACCATTGATTTTTTCAGCTACACGTAAAGAGCCGTTATCAAGGCCAGCAATTACTTCCTCAACTGCTGCACGTACTTCAGCAGGGCAGTTTGCTGCAGTGAAGTTAGCACGGTTGTCAAACGCTTGTTCAATGATTGTTGAAAGCTGAGACATGATCTTCCATCCAGAAAAAAATTTTCATCGATTTTACACTAAATTGGGCTAAAAATAGATGGAAAATAACCAATAGATCGGAATTAATAATTAAAATGAATGGAAGTTAAAAACCAAGCCGAGATGTGGTTAAAAAATGCTCTAAATAAATTAAAAATCAATATCTCAGTCAAATTTGTATCAAAAAATAACAAAAACTCAGCAAAATTTGAATAAAACGTGATCGGTATCTAATTTATATTGCAACTCAGAATGAAAAATCAATTTGTAAAACAATTTATCTAATGTTGTTATTTGAGAGGAGAAACAAAATGAAAGCTCTACATACAACAATTCTAGCAGTTGCAATGTTGGCTACAGCTGGTACAGCAATGGCCGATTCAGCAGTTGTGCATGATGGCTATGCATTTGATCAAAATAAACTGATTCCAACTGGCGCACGCCTTGAAGTGGGTACAACAGGTTATGGTGGTGCTTTACTTTGGACAGCCAATCCTTATGTTGGTTTAGCTCTAGGTTATAACGGTGGCGATATTTCATGGACCGATGATGTATCTGTCAACGGCACTAAATACGATTTAGACATGGAAAACAACAATGTCTATTTAAACGCTGAAATCCGTCCTTGGGGCGCAAGTGAAAACCCTTGGGCGCAAGGTTTATATGTTGCAGCGGGTATTGGCTATATCGATAACGACTATGACCTGCAAAAACGTATCAACCCGGGCGAAACCTTATCTATTGACGGTAAAAACTACCAAGTTGCAAGTACAGCAGCCAGTCAAGGCGGTGTGCGCGGCACCATGGGATATAAAAATGATATCGCGCCATACCTTGGTTTAGGCTGGGCGCCAAAAATCAATAAAAACTGGGGTGTGTTCGGTGAAGTAGGCGCTTATTATACCGGCAATCCTTCTGTACAATTGTCTCAGTATAATTTAAGTCCAGTCAGCGGCAACCCAACGGGCGCGCAGGCTGCAGTCGATGACGAAGCGAATCAAATTGCCAATGATGATAAATTTGAATGGCTTCCAGTCGGCAAAGTGGGTGTGAGCTACCATTGGTAAGCTGCATTCACCGCATATAAAAAAACAGGCTCCGGCCTGTTTTTTTATGGTCTGATATTAAAAGATTCGCGATTGAAATATCAAAAGAAATGCCCAATTTTTAGACCATAAGCCCAAGCAGTACGGTCATCTAAGGTTGAAATAGAACTTACTGAAATACTGCCCTTGTCTTCTTTGGAGGGTTTAAATTTTAAATAGTACAAACCACCAGAAATAAAACTTTTGGGGCTAAATTGATAACGAAGACCTGTGCCTAATCCGTTATAACCATTTGCGGGGTTAATGGTTGAAGCGGGATTATCACTACCACTGTCCCATACCGTTTCTAAGCTTGCGAAAGTGCGAGCATTGAGCTGATGCGCTATACCAATTTTGGCTGACCATTGATCTGATTGGTAATCGATTAAATTAAAATTAGCCAATGCCTGAATAAATGCAGAAATTTCTGGTGTGGGTGTTAAGGCCTTAAAATCGGAAATGGTATTTTGAATAATTTGGTCAAAGCCTTTAGGCTTAATTTTAAAATTTGACCAATCCACCCATCTTACAGAACCATAAATCAGATTATGTGTGGTGATGCCACTCATAAAGTCAAAATTAACAGATTGAGGTGTGACAATTTCAGTGCGATCGGAAAAATCGCCATGCATGGCTGTGCTTTCAATTGCTTGATTTTTATGTTTGATTCTAGAGCGATAAGTTAAGTTGGCCCGTAATGCAATTTCAGGAATCTGATAACTGATACCTCCCAGCCATCCTAATGCTCGATCATTTTTTAAGGTGACGTTGTAGCCGTTAAAAAAATAGAAGCTTTGTCCAAATAAGTTCAGGTCGCCACCAAAGTTTTGATAGGCCAATCCACCATAAATATTCCATTGAGGTGTGGGTTGATACCCCATTAGTGCAGTAATATTTTCTGATTTAAGATGAATATCAATAGCTTCTAATTGTTCATGTCCAAGAATAGATTCAGGTGAATAGTCATAATTCAGTTTAACGCCAAAGGGTTGATCGAGTAATAATCCTACTGAGACCTGTGGATTGAGCTGTAATTTAATAGCACTTTGCACAAAATGGAAATCTTCAATTAAGTTCCCTGTTGAAAAATCAGTGACATTCAGGACTTGGGACAACTCTTCTTTATTTGAGTTTTCACCACTTAGATTGCCCGTAACAACGCCAAAATTAAATTCCGTATAATTGTTGGGTTCGAGGAAGGCTAATGTACTTTGACCAGATCGTTCGAGCGCTGCTGCTTGCGTGTGGCATGCGATACATAGGGGGAGTAGCGCAAGCATAGATGCAGGTTTCATAAACGGGCCTAATATTGGGTGATTTTTGTTCCATAGTGTAAGTTAAAAAAAGCACAAAAAATTTTTTTTAAGATAAAAAAAGAGGCCGAAGCCTCTTTTTGTTTATGTTTTTATGTTTAATCTTCTGGGTAGGCGACTTTTTTCAGCGCTTTAATATCTGCATCAGGTGAGCAGAGTGAAATAAATTCATAACCATAGCCACGTAATAAATGACCTTTACGTACGGCAAGCCATGTGGTGTTGATACCAAAAATATCCGTTTCAATTTGTTTTAGGCGATAGTCGCGTTCATTGTCATAAGCAACATTGTTGACAATGCCCACACCCATGTTCAGCTCTACATAGGTTTTAATAACATCGGCATCGAGGGCAGACATTACGATGTCGACATCTAAGCCTGCATCATCAAAGGCTTGGTCAATTTTAGAACGACCTGTAAAGCCACCGTGATAAGTAATAATTGGATATTGGGCAAGGTCTTCAATTTGGATATTGTCTTGACTTGCCAATGGATGATTTTGTGGCGTAATGATACTGTGTTGCCAGTTATAGTAAGGCACACTTGCTAGATTACTTTCAGTTGTAAGTGATTCAGTTGCAATACCAATATCTGCTTCACCCTGTAACAGCATTTCTGTAATTTCGACTGGGCTTGCTTGTTGTAAAATCAAATGAACTTTAGGGAATTCTTTTTTAAATTGATTCACAATCGGCGGTAACACATAGCGCGCTTGGGTATGTGTGGTGGCAATGGTCAATGTACCTTCGTCTACTTTGTTAAAGTCATCGGCAAGGCGTTTAATATTATCGGCATCGACCAACATGCGTTCTACAATGCCAAGTAAAGCTTGGCCAGGCTCAGTTAAGCCTAAAAGACGCTTACCTTTACGAATAAAAAGTTGTACGCCAAGTTCATCTTCTAAATCTTTAATATGTTTACTTACGCCAGATTGTGAAGTGTAAAGCGCTGCTGAAGCTTCAGTAAGGTTAAAGCTTTGTCGAACGGTTTCACGAATAATTCTAAGTTGTTGGAAATTCATAATTCTGACTACCTCAAAAATGATGGGGCTTTCCTAGCCCCATCTATAAGTATTATGCGACTTGATTTTCAAATAAATGCAAAGCAGTAGCACTTAACCAAACCGTCTGATTTGGACGGAATTGGTGCAATTTTGCATCATCTGGTGTAAGGGTAATTTCAATTAAATTGCCTTGGCGATCTTGTAGTTCAGCCAGTACTTTGCCTGCAATCCATACTTCACGTAAGAACGTTGCTTGAATGGCATTGTCTTGAGGCTGTGCATGAATACGCAGTTCATCAGGACGGGCAAAGGCAATCACTGGGCCTTGTGGCGAATTTGGTGCTTGTGGCAATTGAATGCGGTCTTCACCAATTTGAATAATGCCATTGCTATTTTGACCTTCAAAACGGTTAGCTTGACCTAAAAAGTCGAACACAAACGGTGTTGCTGGTTTTTCGTAGACTTCACGTGGCGAACCAATTTGCTCAACATTACCTTTGTTCATCACAATAATTTGATCGGCAACTTCCAGAGCTTCCTCTTGGTCATGCGTTACAAAAATAGAGGTGATATGTAATTCATCATGAAGAGTACGCAACCAACGACGGAGTTCTTTACGTACTTTGGCATCGAGGGCACCAAATGGTTCGTCGAGTAAAAGTACACGTGGCTCAACAGCTAAAGCACGTGCCAAAGCAATACGTTGGCGTTGACCACCAGACAATTGAGCAGGATAACGATCCGCTAAGAAACCCAGTTGAACCAAATCAAGTAAACGCGTTACACGTTTTTTAATTTCAGCTTCAGAAGGGCGCGTAGCACGTGGGCGTACACGTAAGCCAAAGGCAATATTGTCAAATACAGTCATGTGGCGGAACAAGGCATAGTGCTGGAATACAAAACCAACTTCACGTTCACGAACGTGCACATTGGTCGCATCTTCACCTTCTAAAATCACTTGACCACCATCTGCAGATTCTAGACCAGCAATAATACGTAGCAGGGTTGTTTTACCACAGCCAGATGGGCCAAGGAGTGCAACCAATTGGCCATCTGGAAAATCGAGTGAAATATTTTTCAGCGCATGGAATGCACCAAAGTGTTTTTCAATATTTTTTACTTGAATACTCATGAGGTCATTCCTTAAGAAGCTGTTGAATCATCATTGCGTTTGTCTTGTTTCTCTTGGCGGATTTCAACCCATGTTTTTAAAATCAGGGTGATAATTGCCAGTAATGCCAAGAGAGATGAAACCGCAAAAGCTGCACTGAAGGTATATTCGTTATAAAGAATTTCGACGTGCAGGGGTAGGGTGTTGGTTTCACCACGAATATGACCAGAAACAACCGACACCGCACCAAACTCGCCCATTGCGCGTGCATTACACAGAATCACGCCGTAAATTAAGCCCCATTTGATATTTGGAAGTGTGACTTTCCAAAAGGTTTGCCAGCCTGAAGCACCAAGAACAATCGCAGCTTCTTCTTCTTCGGTACCTTGTGCTTCCATCAAAGGAATAAGCTCACGTGCAACAAAAGGTACTGTAATAAACACAGTGGCTAATACAATCGCAGGAACGGCATATAAAATTTTAATGTCGTTGTCCATGAGCCAGCCACCAAACCAGCCTTGAGTACCAAACATCAGTACCAGCATTAAACCTGCAATAACTGGCGATACTGAAAATGGCATATCAATAATGGTGGTTAAAATAGACTTACCACGGAAATTGAATTTAGCAACACACCACGCAGCAGCCACACCAAATACGACGTTCAATGGCACAGCAATTGCCGCCGTAAGCAAGGTGAGTTTAACTGCAGATAAAGTATCTGGATGAACCAAAGCTTGGAAATAGACACCGACCCCTTGCTTAAAGGCTTCAACGAATACCAGTACCAATGGCAACATTAAGCAGCTGGCAAAGAAAATCATGGCAATGATAATGAGTGTACGACGAACCCAAGTCGGTTCACGCGTTGCATCACGTGACTGCAATTTTTCAGCTAAAGCATTGCTGTTTACGTTCATCGCGCAGTTCTCCCTGTACGGCGGCTCGCCCAAGCTTGTACCAAGTTAATGAGGAACAAAATTGCAAACGAAATAACCAGCATAACGACAGCAATAGTCGTTGCACCTGCATAGTCATATTCTTCTAGGCGAGAAATGATCATTAGCGGCGCAATTTCCGTTTTGAACGGTTGGTTACCTGCAATAAAAATGACTGAACCGTATTCACCCACACCACGTGCAAATGCGAGTGCAAAGCCTGTAATAAGTGCTGGGAATAAAATCGGCAGAATCACTTTGGTCACAATCTGCAGACGGTTTGCACCTAAAGCAGAAGCAGCTTCTTCAAGCTCAGTTTCCAAGTCACTCAGTACAGGTTGTACAGTACGTACAACGAAAGGAATACCAATAAAAATTAAAGCGAGGGTAATACCAATCGGGGTATATGCCACTTTAATGCCAATGGGCTCAAGATACTGACCAATCCAGCCTGTTGGTGCATACAGCGACGTTAGGGCAATACCTGCAACTGCAGTTGGCAATGCAAAAGGTAAGTCAACTAAGGCATCAACAATACGTTTACCTGGGAAGGTATAGCGCACTAAGCACCAAGCCAACAATAAGCCAAATACGACATTGATTAAGGCCGCAATAATGGCGGCACTAAAGCTTAATTGTAAGGATTTTAAAATTCGCTCAGAACTTAAAATTTCCCAAAGACCGTCCCAACCAATACCTAACGATTTGATAAACACCGCAGATAAAGGAATGAGCACAATTAAAGACAAATACGCTAGGGTAAAGCCTAGAGACAGACCAAATCCTGGCAGCACTCGGGATCGCTGCGACATGATTACTCCTCAAAGAGAGAACGTTGACTGAAGTCAGTCAACAAAAATATGAAAAATTGGCTCAAGCATAAGTGGCGATGACTAAATTGCAAATTTAAAAAAATACTTGCTGTCATCAGCTTTACTGATATGTGGCATGGTTTTTTCTGAAACAAGATAATTAAATACTTCAGGAAATGGCCCAAAACCAGACGCAACATTAATATGTCCTGCAAGTCCCGCATTGACTGGTGTCAATTGCCAAGATTTTGCCAGACGCTGTGCATCATCAAAAGCTAACCACGGATCATTTTCACTAATGATTAAAGTCGTTGGGACATGAATGCTTAATTGATGAAAATAAGCTTCATAGTCATTTTGACTATCACGAGCAAAACCAGCCTCACCAAAGCGAGCAGGGTTTGCTGGTGCAACCAGAATCAATTTTTTAATTTTTTGATTGAATTCTGGGTGCTGTGCAAGAGCAGCTACAGTGGTTAAGCATCCAAAGCTGTGCGCAACAATCTGAATTTGGTCTTGTATTGGAGCTACGGTTTGCACAAATTGTGCAATCCATTGCTCTAATATAGGTTGGTTCCAATCTTTTTGTTGTACACGTGAGCATGACATGAGCTGGCGTTCAAGCCAAGACTGCCAGTGATTGTATTCACTACCGCCTACACCAGGAACAATTACAGTATGCGTCATGTCTATACTCCTTATACGGTGTCAGAATTATTTTCCGTTATTCGCTTTTACGATTTGGTCAAAGATACCGCCATTATCAAAGTGGGCTTTTTGTACTTTGTCCCAGCCCCCAAACTCTTGATCAATCGTGACCAATTTGAGTGGTTTAAATACGTGACGGTATTGCGCTAAAGTTTTTTCATTACGTGGACGGTAGAAGTTTTCAGCTGCTAGTTGTTGTCCACGTGGTGAATACAAGAAATTTAAATAACCTTGTGCTAAATATTTATTGCCTTTTTTCTCTGCATTTTTTTCGGCAATTGCAACAGGTGGCTCAGCCAAAATAGACAACGACGGCGTTACGATTTCAAACTTGCCTGGTTGTTCACGAAGCGCCAAATATGCTTCGTTTTCCCAAGCTAGGAGTACATCGCCAATGCTTCGTTCAGCAAAAGTTGTGGTTGCACCACGTGCACCTGAGTCTAACACTTTCGTATTTTTATAAATTTGACGTACAAACTCTTGTGCTTTGGCATCATTACCACCTGCTTGGTGTTTTGCCCATGCCCATGCTGCTAAGTAGTTCCAACGTGCGCCACCCGAAGTTTTAGGGTTAGGTGTAATAATACCTACGCCTGGTTTAACTAAGTCGCCCCAGTCTTTAATAGCTTTTGGATTGCCTTTACGCACTAAGAACACAATAGTTGAGGTATATGGTGTGGCATTGTTTGGTAATTTTTTTTGCCAATCTTTTGGTAAGATTTTGGTTTTCTCTGCAATGACGTCAATATCGGCAGCTAAGGCTAAAGTTACAACATCAGCATCGAGGCCATCAATCACGGCGCGAGCTTGTTTGCCTGACCCACCATGAGATTGTTTGAAATTAATTTTTTGTCCTGTACGGCTTTCCCAGTATTTGCCAAAGTCTTTGTTTACCGCTTCATACAATTCGCGTGTCGGATCATAAGAAACATTTAAAAAGTCTTTGGCAGTAGCACCTAAAGAAAATGTTGATACTGCAAGGGCGATTACCCCAAGTTTCAATTGTGCTGAAAAGCGCATACAGACCTCAATTTTTTGAATGTTTATCAATGCAGAGAAGAATAGCGCCAATCTTTATGCATAAAAAATAATAAAAAATGAATTTAATATGAAATTATAAGATAAGTGTGCTGAAGGCATGACTAACAAAAACAGCAATCCGAAGATTGCTGCTGTTTGATATAAAAATAAGCGTTTGAATATCTAATAAAATTTATTTTGCGCTGTTGGTTTTTACGATTTGATCAAATATACCGCCGTTATCAAAATGTTTTTTCTGTACTTTAGACCAGCCACCAAATTCTTTATCAATGGTGACTAACTTTAATGGCTTAAATACAGACGTGTATTTGGCAGCAACAGCGCTATTACGTGGGCGATAGTAGTTGTTTGCTGCAATGGTTTGACCCGCTGGTGAGTACAAGTAGTTAAGATAAGCTTTGGCTAAATTCAGGTTGCCATCTTTTTCGGCATTTTTCTCTACAATTGCCACAGGTGGCTCAGCCAAAATAGACAAAGACGGTGTCACGATTTCAAACTTACCCGGCTGTTCACGTAGTGCAAGGAAGGCTTCATTTTCCCAAGCCAGGAGTACATCCCCAATACCACGCTCAGCAAATGTAGTGGTAGCACCACGTGCACCTGAGTCTAGTACTTTGGTGTTTTTATAAATTTGACGTACAAACTCTTGTGCTTTGGCATCATTACCGCCTGCTTGGTGTTTTGCCCATGCCCATGCTGCTAAGTAGTTCCAACGTGCACCACCGGATGTTTTAGGGTTAGGTGTAATGATGGCTACGTCATTTTTAACCAAATCACCCCAGTCTTTAATGCCTTTCGGGTTGCCTTTACGCACTAAAAAGACAATGGTTGAAGTATAGGGTGTTGAGTTATTTGGAAATTTCTTTTGCCAATCTTTAGGCAATAAATTTGAGTTTTCTGCAATGGCATCAATATCGGCAGCGAGCGCTAAAGTTACGACATCAGCACCTAAGCCATCAATTACAGAACGAGCTTGTTTGCCAGAACCACCATGTGATTGTTTATATGTAATATCTTGGCCAGTTTTCTTTTTCCAATACTCACCGAAGTCTTTGTTAAAGTTATCATATAGTTCGCGTGTCGGATCGTATGAAACGTTGAGAAAGTTTTTTGCTAAAGCGCTGAATGACGTCGCTGAAATGAGTGTCGCCAATACCCCAATTTTAAGTGTATGCATGATTATTTATCCTTTGGATTTTGATTTATCAGATAGCTTGGGTGCAGAATATCTGCTGATTGTTTTTAGAAAAAATAATAAGAAATGCATTTGATATCTGTAAAAATGCAATACCAATAAACACTAGGAATTGTGACTCACAATTTTTAAACTAGGCGCAAAATTAAGTTGCTAAGGCGGGGGCGTAGTGCATGCTGTGTTTTAAAAATGGGGCAGAACAGGCAACAATTGCTTTGTCGGATCGTGCTTTTCATTATGGAGATGGTTGCTTTAGTACCGCGCGTTTACGTGAAGGGCAACTTGAATTACACGATTTACATTGGGCACGTTTACAACATGCCAATGAGCGATTAGGGCTAAACGCAGATTTATCACTTATTTTAAAAACATTAGCATTAATTGTTCAGGCAAATACAAAAGCGTCGGGCACAGTCAAAATTGTGTTAAGCCGTGGTGAAGGACAGCGAGGTTATAGTTGGCCACAGCACCCTGCAGATGTATGGTTGTTTTATTATCCTAAAGCGCAAACTGATTTTGAATACGACATCATTAAAAGTGGTGTATTGGAGCAGGCGATAGGGCTGAGTATGCCTAATTTGGCGGGTCTTAAAACATTGAATCGCTTAGAGCAAGTATTGCTTAAACAAGAGGCCGATCAAAGCAATTGGAGTGAAGCACTCGTTTTAGATATACAAGGGACAGTTGTTGAAGGTGTGAGCAGTAATTGTTTTATTCGTATAAACGATTCATGGATTACGCCAGAACTTCGTTATAATGGCGTACATGGTGTAATGCGGGCAGCCATCTTAATGCGTATGCAACAATCTGGCGTTCAGTGTGTGCAACGCTCAATAGATATGAGTGAGATAGCAAATATTCAAAGCTTATTTTTTTGCAATGCCTTACACCCAATGAAAATTGTTTCACACTTAAATGCGACACCTTTAGATGTTCAGGCCTGTACTGAATTGTTTCATATCCTTCAATTAAATCAGATTCATAAATATGTCATCCGCTAAGCCAAAATCTAAAAATAAAAAGCCACAGCTTGCTTCTAAAAAGCCAAAAGTCATTTTACTTGTGCTTTTGCTCATGGCTGTGATGCTCTGTGCTGTACTATGGTCGAGCTTGTTTAAGTCTTATCCAATTGAGGGTAAAAAACAGATGCTCGCCATTGGTCAGGGCGATACATATTCAGGTTTTATCGATCGATTGGTGAAGGAAGATAAAGCTAGTTTTCCAATTGTTTTGAAGCTGTATCAAAAATTGATGATACACGACACCTTAAAAGCGGGTGTATATGAAGTGCGTGAAGGTATGAGCATTCGCGAAGTTATGCAAATGATTTCAAATGTTGATAATGCTCAAATGAATCGCATTTTAGTCATTGAAGGCACAACCTTTAAACAATTGATTGAAGCACTAAAAAAAGATCCATTGGTACAACATGATGTATCTCATTTATCTCAAGCTGAGCTGTTAAAGGCATTAGATATTCCTTTTGACCATCCTGAAGGCTTATTCGCACCAGATACTTATTTCTTTGCCAAAGGTGAGTCGGATAAAAAGATTTTAAAAGACTTATACAGCCGTCAAATGAAAGCTTTAGATCAAGCTTGGGCGAATCGTGCAACAGATTTGCCATATAAAGATAAATACGAAGCGCTGGTAATGGCATCCATTATTGAAAAGGAAACCAGCCTCGACAGTGAGTTAGAACAGGTGTCAGGTGTATTTGTACGCCGTTTAAAATTAGGCATGCGTTTACAAACCGACCCAACCGTGATTTATGGCATGGGTGATAAATATACAGGCAATATTACCCGTCAGGATTTGCGTACGCCAACGCCGTATAATACCTATACCATGAGTGGCTTACCGCCAACGCCAATTGCTTTACCAAGTAAAAAAGCCATAGAAGCGGCTATGCATCCAGATGTTGCAGACAATATTTACTTTGTTGCAACTGGCAATGGTGGGCATAAATTTAGCGCAAATTTGCAAGATCATAATCGCGCAGTGCAAGAGTATCTTGCTGTGATACGTTCGAAGAAATAAGGAGTGAGCATGTTTATCAGTTTTGAAGGTACTGAAGGGGTTGGTAAGACCACGCTCATTCGTAAAATCTATGAGCACTTTCAAAGCCAAGCTCAAGATGTGGTTCTTACACGTGAGCCAGGGGGTACACCTATGGCAGAGCAGATTCGTGGCTTACTTTTGGCAGTAAATCACGAAGAGCAAATGTGTAATGATACTGAGCTTCTACTGATGTATGCCGCACGTGCGCAACATATTGCACACGTGATTATGCCAGCATTAGAAGCAGGGAAAATCGTACTTTGTGATCGTTTTACTGATGCAAGTTTTGCTTATCAATGTGCAGGCCGAGGTTTAAGTGAAAGCAAACTACAGATGCTAAATGAGCATTTTGTTAGTCGTATGCCCGATGTCACATTTTGGTTAGATGCGCCTATTGAGTTGGGTATGGATCGTGCACGAGCACGTGGTGCGCTGGATCGTTTTGAGCAAGAGAAAGTCACTTTCTTTGAGAAAGTAAGGTCGGGTTATGCAAGTTTGGCAATGCGTGAACCACAGCGTGTGAAACGCTTAGATGCGACACAAAGCCCTGAACATGTTTTTACACAAGCAATGAACTACTTATAAGTTTTGCATAGATCTGTGACCATGTATGAATAATACTGCGATAACTGGATAAATAAATTCACTACACTTGTCCAAATGGTCATAGTTTTCACCAGCAAACTACTTTAAAAATCATCCATTACATCGTGATGGGTGATTTTTAATGTCTGTGAAACTGGAAGAGGTGGTTCAATTTTTATCATTGGTCTATCCGCCGAGTTTAGAAAAGTGTGAAATTTTGGCTGTAGATGAACGTTCATCTTCCGTATTGTGGAAAGTGAGTAGCATTGATATTCGCCCAGGCGGAACCATTTCAGGACCCACCATGATGGCATTGGCCGATCTTGCAATGTATGTGGCCATTTTGGGAGAAATTGGTTTAGTGGGGCTGGCTGTCACCACAAATATGAACATTAACTTTTTACGCAAGCCTACTGGGGGATTAAATTTGCGGGCTGAATGCCGCTTAATCAAATTAGGTAAAGTATTGGTTGTGGGAGAGGTGTGGATTTATTCAGTTGATTCAGAAGATCCCGTCGCGCATGTCACAGGAACATATTCGATCCCTCCAACACGTGAGGCTGAATAAAGACTAATCATGTAAATGAAAAATGCGCATGACCATTTGTCGAATATAAATGCCAACTTTATTGCAATTGTTGGTGTTTATGTTGGCTACTAGGCGGGAAAATGGACTGACATACAAAATACTTATGTTGCAAAAAAAAATAAAAAATATAATAAAAACAGTTAGACAGGAATAATAAAAATGGCAGATAAAGATCATGAAGTCCTTCAGCTTTTCACTTCTCGTGTACATCCTTTGTCTGTAAAACTGAGTGAAATGCTCAATGAACATTATTCACATCAAAGTGAACGTCGTGGTTGTGGCTATACTCAGGCCACACGTGTGCTCGCTGAGTATGTAAATACCGCACGAGATATCGCAGATTATCAAGATTTAAAGTTATTTGAGACATGGGAAGCTAAAAACTTACGCCAGTTAAAAGACCAAAGTAGTTCGTATCAGCTAGAGGTCAATGACTGGCATAATCTGGATCAAAATCTGCAAGTTCAACAATTCTTAGCACATGCGCCAGACTCGGATTATAAGCAACAATTACAAGCGGAATATCAGCGTCAAAAGGCATTACGTGGACTGAGTCAACATGCACAGCTAGAGGAAAGTAAGCTCATTTGCGATTTAATTGAGGATGTCATTTTGCCTAAGACCCGTGATGGAACTGGGGTGGTTGAATTAAAAAATCGGAGTGAAAAGCCTAAAGTGGGTTCTTGCCCAATGGCAGAGAATTTTTTTCTAAAAATTGCACATCGTAGAGTATTAAGACAGGGTGAAATTAATATTTTTATTGATGAACAGGGGGAGCCTCTACTCATGGAAAAAATGAATATGGGAGATAATCACTCTTGTATTAGTTTGCGCCCAGTGATTATGAACGGAGTACGACTTCCTGCGGGTTCTTTATTTTCAGTAGATTATGACATTACGCAGATTGCGCAAAAAATTCCAAACCAAGAATATAGTGGCTATATCATTCCACATAATGCCATTGATGGTTTCTGGTTTTTAAGATTAACTACTTTGGCTGTTTCTCCAGTACATCGAAAACGAGCGTTTAGTACGCATTTTGAACAGCAAGTGGCCAATGGGTTATTTAGCCCAGGGACCACAGAGTTACAACAATTAATGGATGTTGCTTTAGCACAATTGGAATAATTTGCATGTTAAATGTCTGCTATTCAGCTCAGTATGTGGCACATACACATACCAATAGTATGGAAAAGCTTAAAGCGGTTGCAGATGCATTGGGGACATGGCCTAATATTCGTTTCCACAGGCCAGAAGTTCTGGATATAGAAATTTTAAAACAGTTACATGACCCAATTTATGTTGATGCTGTTAATACTGGAATACCTGAAAAATTAGCCACATTTTCTGGTTTTAAACCGTGGAATACACAGCTACGTGATGCAGTACTCAATATTAATGCAGGGCAAATTTTGGCTGCAGAACTGGCATGGAAAAATGGTATTGCTGCCAATATCGCACAAGGATTTCATCATGCGATGCCTGAATTTGGTGGGTCATTTTGCACATTTAATGGTTTGGCACTGGTTGCACAGCAGTTTCCCAATAAAAGAATATTTGTTTTAGATTGTGATCAACACGGTGGAGACGGTACTGCTGAATTTACGCGACGCTTCAGTAATCTATTTAACTTTAGTATTTATGGCTTAATTTTTGGTTGCCCTACATATCCACGTTCCGTGACACGGCATGTTCATAAAGATAAAGGCAGTTTTGCACAATATACGCTGGCCGTGCATGAGGCTTTTCAAATGGCAAAAGACTGGGGAGCGGACTTAATTGTGTATCAAGCAGGGATGGATTGTCATCAAGCAGATCCTTTTGGTTCTTCATGGTTCAGTACTGAACTCATTCAAAAGCGTGAAGAAATGGTGTTTAAACTCGCGCATCGCAGTCAAATACCCATGATGTTTGTATTAGCAGGTGGCTATCAAAAATTAGAAGATTTGGTGCAATTACACTTATTGAGCTTTCGGGCTGCTCAAGAGGCTTATGGAATTCATCATCCATAGCAGGCTGAAAATCGGGTAAATATCAGGCCGTGTAAGCCACGACCTGATGCGTTTTTTTATTAAAATCGTTTGCAATGATTTACATTGTTTTAGTCTTCGTTCACCAGTGGGCAATCGACTTGGAAATTAGGAGGTGCTAAAACGGTTTTACGTAATTCAGGAGCCAAATCTGGATAATCAAGTGTAAAGTGTAATCCACGAGATTCTTTACGTTCCATCGCACAGCGTACAATCATTTCCGAAACTAAAACCAAATTGCGTAATTCAATCAGGTTTTTACTGACTTGATAGTCTTGATAGTATTCTGTGATTTCATGGTTAAGCATTTCAATTCGATGCAAAGCACGTTGCAAACGCTTGGTCGTACGTACAATCCCCACATAATTCCACATGGTTTGACGTAATTCATCCCAGTTTTGCAAGATCACGACATCTTCATCAGGATTGGTAACTTGAGAATCATCCCAAGCAGGAACTTCAGGAGAAACATACTCAGGTTGTAGATGCGTTTCAATATGTTTGGCAGCAGCCATACCGTAGACAAAGCATTCTAAAAGTGAGTTACTTGCCATACGGTTAGCGCCATGTAAGCCCGTATAAGATGTCTCACCAATTGCATATAATCCTGCAATATCTGTTTCGCTATTTTCATCAACCACCACACCACCACAGGTATAGTGGGCAGCAGGTACCACAGGAATCATATCTGTAGTAATGTCGATGCCTAATTCCAATAGACGCTCATAGAGTGTCGGGAAGTGTTCTTTGACAAAATCAGCAGGTTTATGGCTAATGTCGAGCCAAACATGACGTATGCCTAAACGTTTAATTTCATAATCGATTGCACGTGCGACAATATCACGTGGTGCGAGTTCGGCACGCTCATCAAAACGGAGCATAAAGCGTTCGCCATCTGGAAGGCGTAAATATGCACCTTCACCACGCATGGCTTCTGTAATTAAAAAAGAACGTGCTTGAGGATGATATAAGCAGGTCGGATGAAATTGGTTAAATTCCATATTTGCGACACGACAACCCGCACGATATGCCATCGCAATGCCATCACCTGTCGCAATGTCTGGGTTTGAGGTATACAAATAAGCTTTCATTGCACCACCACATGCCAGTGCGGTAAATGGTGCAAGGAACGTATGGACTTGATTGTTTTGTTCGTCTAAAGCATATAGACCCAAAGCACGGTGCTTACCTGTAAGACCAAGCTTCTGCGAAGTAATTAAATCAATCGCAATATAGTTTTCAAAAATATGAATATTTTGTTTTTCTTGTGCCCGTTGTACCAAGGTAGTCGAGATTGCGCGCCCTGTCGCATCTGCAGCATGAATAATACGACGCTGTGAATGGCCACCCTCACGGGTTAAGTGTAATTGTTCATCCTGATCTAGGGTGAATTGCACACCATGATCGAGTAGAAAATCGACGGAGGGTTTACCGCCCTCTACCGTCTGTTTGACTGCATCACGTTCACATAAATATGCACCAGCAATCATGGTGTCATCAATATGTTGTTCAAGTGAGTCGGTTTTATCTAGTACTGCAGCCACACCGCCTTGTGCATAATAAGTGCTGGCATCGGTGAGTGTCGATTTAGCCAAAACTGCAATATTAAAATGTGCGGGTAATGACAAGGCCAAACTCAGGCCAGCACCACCGCTACCTACAATAATTACATCAAAATGATGTGTTGTTTCTAAATTAGGCATATCCATTAAGCTAATTTGAAAAAAGTTTGGTAATAACAGCGCTTTTTAATCAAAAAGGCAAGCCTTTGTTGATTGAAAAATGATGAATATTATTCATACACCGTGTGTTTTTAAGGAATAATTAAGCTATTGTTTATTAGGATGTATATCTAAACATATTGTTACGAATGAAGCTTTTACTTTGTGATAAAAACAATTTTATTTCAAAACTTCAATAAAAAGGGATGCATACTTGTTATGAAAAACCAATACCTACAAAAAGGATTATACGCGGCGGTTTTCACTGTAGCGGCGACGCAAGTTCAAGCGGCGGCACCTGTCGATTTTTCCAATTTGGTAGAGCAGGTCAGTCCTGCTGTAGTCAGTGTGAATGTAGTTAAAAAGTTAAGTCAAGAAGAACTACTACAACAGCAAGTCCCTGAGATTTTGAAGCGTTTTTTCGGTAATCAAGTTATTATTCCGCAGCAACGTATGCCACAAGAAAAAACTGCGTATGGTAGTGCGTTTTTTATCAGTAAAGATGGTTATTTACTCACGAACCACCATGTTGTGGAAGATGCATCTAAAGTCACCATTGTATTGAATGACCGCCGTGAAATTGATGCCAAAGTAGTTGGTAGTGATGAACGTACCGATGTGGCTTTATTAAAAGTTACAGGGACTAATTTTCCTGAACTACGCACGGGGAATGTTGAGCAATTAAAAGTGGGTGAGCCAGTTTTAGCAATTGGATCGCCATTCGGATTTGATTATTCAGCATCTGCAGGTATTGTCAGTGCAAAAATGCGTAATATGATGGGGGAAACCTCAGTACCATTTATTCAAACAGATGTCGCGCTAAATCCAGGTAACTCAGGTGGTCCATTGTTTAACCAGCGTGGAGAAGTCGTGGGTGTGAACTCACGTATTTTTAGTGGAACGGGTGGTTATATGGGCTTGTCATTCTCTATTCCTATTGATGTTGCAATGGATGTCGCAGAGCAATTGAAAAAGAACGGTAAAGTTACGCGAACTTATTTAGGGGTGAGTTTGCAAGATATTGACCGTAATTTAGCAGAGTCTTATAACTTATCTAAACCTGAAGGTTCTTTAATTACTCAAGTCACTCCAAATTCTCCAGCTGCTCGAGCAGGATTAAAAGCGGGTGATGTCATCTTAAAATTAGATGGTGCACCAATTTCAAGAACTTCTGATTTATTAAATAACTTGAATCGATCTGTGCCAAATCAAACGATTCAATTAGAAGTATTACGTGATGATAAGCGCCGTAATATTAGTGCGACTTTAGTGGTTGCTCCAGATGATACACCTGCACAATCACAAAATAAGGCACCGGTAAGTAAAGGGCCAGTTTTGGGAGTGAGTATTCGCAATTTAACCGAAGCTGAATTAAGCCGTTTAGATGTTAAGGGTGGTGTTTTAATTCAGGATGTCTTACGAGATGGTATTGCTGCCCAAGCGAAAATTTTGCCAGGCGATGTGGTGACACAGCTAAACAATAAGACCATTAATAATGCCAATGATTTTGTATCAGCCGTTTCTGAGCTGAAAAAAGGAACGATTGCACGAGTGGCGATTATTCGTGAAGGGCAACGTGCAATCGTTGGAATGCGTATTCAATAAAAAACTGGCTATTGATGAATGCATAGCTAAAAACCGTTTCGAAAGAAACGGTTTTTTTAACATTTGGTCATTTACCTATATGTGTTTTACCGTAGACTGTAGGGATCTTGAAAAGTAAAAATGAAGGCCAACATGAGTACCCCATTTGATTTAAAACTGACAGTACAGCCAGAACATATAGATGTATTGGGTCACGTCAACAATGTGGTGTATGTAAGTTGGATGCAAGATGTAGCAACAGCGCATATCGAGGCTTTAGGATTAGGTTTAAATGAATATTTGGCTTTAAAACATGCCATGGTTGCGGTAGAACATCATGTTCAATATCGCAAAGCTGCGATGTTAGGAGATGAAATTATTTTGCGAACATGGCTTAGTGATATTAATGCGCTGTATTCATATCGCCAATATATGTTTTATCGACCAAAAGATCGTGCAATTTTGTTTATGGGCAATACGCAATGGGCTTGTATTGAAATTGCCACAGGTCGACCAAAACGTTTATCTCCAACATTTACCCAAGCTTATCAGCCGATTGATGCAGATCAAAATCCAACGGACTTTCAGCAGTATCATACAGAGGATATGACTGGGGAACATACAAGTTAGGTTCATTGTTTAGCTGGGTTAGAAATGCACGCAAACGAGTTCATTATTTTCGATACTTTAAAAAAACCATCTGCTATAATCCACGGCAATTTCTATTCGGCTTTTGTTATGCATGAGATTTAATGCATAGCGTTTTATTTTGTTCAAGGTAGCCCATGGCGCAAGCTAAAAAATCTGTTGATATTAAAAACATTCGTAACTTCTCGATTATTGCGCATATCGACCATGGTAAGTCGACGCTTGCCGATCGATTTATTCAAACGTGTGGCGGTTTACAAGATCGAGAAATGCAAGCGCAAGTCCTCGACTCTATGGAGCTTGAGCGTGAGCGTGGCATTACCATTAAAGCTGCCTCAGTTACCTTGTACTACACACATCCAAATGGCGAAGAATACCAGCTGAACTTTATTGACACACCAGGACATGTGGATTTCTCGTATGAGGTTTCACGTTCACTTGCTGCGTGTGAAGGTGCTTTATTGGTTGTAGATGCTGCACAAGGTGTAGAAGCACAATCAGTAGCAAACTGCTATACCGCTATTGAGCAAGGGCTAGAAGTTCTTCCCGTTCTAAACAAAATTGATTTACCACAGGCAGAGCCTGAACGTGTAATTCAAGAAATTGAAGACATTATTGGCGTGGAAGCAACCGATGCGCCAACATGTTCAGCAAAAACAGGCCTAGGCATTGAAGGCGTGCTTGAGCGTTTGGTAGATGTGATTCCAGCACCACAAGGCGATCGAAATGCACCATTACAAGCATTGATCATTGACTCTTGGTTTGATAACTACTTAGGTGTTGTCTCGCTGGTACGAATTAAAGAAGGTCGTGTGCGTAAAGGTGACAAAATGTTGATGAAATCAACAGGTCAAACGCACATTATTACTTCTGTGGGTGTGTTTAATCCAAAACATACCGAAACTGACATCCTAGAAGCGGGTGAAGTTGGTTTCGTTATTGCGGGTATTAAAGACATCTTTGGTGCACCAGTAGGTGATACCATTACTTTGGCAAGCACACCAGATGTTGAAATTTTGCCTGGTTTTAAAAAGGTGAAGCCACAGGTTTATGCAGGTTTATTCCCAATTGATGCCAGCGAGTTTGAACCATTCCGTGAAGCATTGCACAAGCTACAAATTAATGACTCAGCGTTGTTCTTTGAACCAGAAAGCTCAGATGCTTTAGGTTTTGGTTTCCGTTGTGGTTTCTTAGGTATGCTACACATGGAAATCGTACAGGAGCGTTTAGAGCGTGAGTACGATTTAGACCTTATTTCTTCAGCGCCTACAGTAATTTATGAAGCGGTCATGAAAAATGGTCAAACCATTTACATTGATAGCCCATCTAAAATGCCAGATGGTTCGACAGTAGAAGACCTGCGTGAACCGATTGCAGAATGTCATATCTTAGTTCCACAAGAGTACTTGGGCAATGTAATGACGTTGTGTGTAGAGCGCCGTGGTGTGCAAAAAGACATGAAGTTTATGGCGAACCAAGTGTCAATTACCTTTGAAATTCCAATGGCTGAAGTTGTTATGGATTTCTTTGATAAGTTGAAATCATGCTCACGTGGTTTTGCATCACTTGATTATAACTTTGTTCGTTTCGAGTCTTCATCTTTAGTTAAGGTTGATGTGTTAATTAATGGTGATAAGGTAGATGCTTTAGCAATGATTTGTCATCGTCAAGATGCACGTCATCGTGGTATTGCATTGGTTGAGAAAATGAAAGACTTGATTCCACGTCAAATGTTTGATGTAGCAATCCAGGCTGCCATTGGTGCTCAAATCATTGCCCGTTCAACTGTAAAAGCTATGCGTAAAAACGTATTGGCAAAATGTTATGGCGGCGACGTATCACGTAAGAAAAAGCTTTTATCGAAGCAGAAAGAAGGTAAGAAACGTATGAAACAAGTGGGTAGTGTTGAAATCCCACAAGAAGCGTTCCTTGCAGTATTGAAAGTAGAAAGATAATAAAGACAGAGGTCATTTAGCTCATGGATTTTGATTTTAATTTAATCCTTGTACCAGTTACATTAATTTTCTTTTTAGTGTGGCTGTTGGATAAACTGGTTTGGAAACAAAGACAAACCAAGGGCAAGGGTAATGAAAATGTCATCATTACATGGGCTTATGATTTTTGGCCTGTATTAGCCGTTGTACTTATTCTGCGTTCATTTTTATATGAACCATTTAATATCCCTTCGGACTCTATGGTACCAACCTTAGAAACAGGTGATTTTATTTTGGTGAATAAGTTTGAATACGGTGTACGCTTACCAATCGTAAATAAGAAAATTATTAACGTAGGCGAGCCAGAGCGTGGCGATGTCGTGGTCTTCCGTTATCCACCACAACCAACAATTAGTTATATTAAGCGTATTGTGGGTTTGCCAGGGGATCATATTGTATATGATCATGGGCAGTTGATTATTAATGGTCAAAAGGTTCCAAAAGTTCCGACTGAATTTAGTCGAGAAAAAGATAGTTTAGATACACCAACGTCTATTTATCATAAAGAAACTTTAGGTACGCATACATTTACGATGCGTGAACTTGAAGGGGTGAATGTTGCGCGTCAAGCACCGTTTATCAACTATGTTGACAATGGTAAGTATGCCAATGAAAATGGTTTATATTGGGAAGTGAAAGTGCCAGAAGGTCATTACTTTGCGATGGGGGATAATCGTGATCAAAGTGCTGACAGTCGTTTTTGGGGCTTTGTACCAGAAGAGAACTTAACAGGTCGTGCATTCTACAAATGGATGCATAAAGAGCCTGGCTTTAAAATCCCATCATTTGGTCGAAATGGTGCGATCGATTAATATGTCATTAGGAAAATAAAAATGCGACATCAAAAAGGGGCGTCATACATTGCAATTCTATTTGCAGTTATTGGTTTAGCATTTATTGCTAAAGCACTGGTTGCAGTTTGGGGGCCATACGTTGATGATCGTTTGATCAATGATCAAATTGAGCAACAAATAGCAAGTGGTCCTAAAAATCTATCTCCGGCGGCATTTGATAAGGAGATGGATAAGCGTTTTCAGATGAATATGGTGGATAAGAAGTTTGCTGATGTTGCAAAAGTCAGCAATGAAAATGGTCTACTTGTTGAAAAAAATTATGAAATAAGAAAGCCATTCTTATTGAATATAGATATTGTGTTAAAGTTCGAGAAACGTTTTGATCAAAGCTCAGTCCAAGCTAAATGAGGCCCGTTTAGCGAGTCGAATCGGTTATCAGTTTAAACAGCCTGAATTGCTGAAACTGGCGTTGACCCACCGATCGGTGAGCCACAAATACAACTATGAACGCTTAGAATATCTAGGCGATTCATTGTTGGGTATGATAATTGCCAATTATCTATACCACGCTTATCCTGATGAAAATGAAGGGCGTTTAACGCGTATGCGTGCAACGCTTGTACGTCAGGAAGCACTTGGTAAAATTGCTAACGATTTAAAACTCAGCCAAAACTTAATTTTAAGTACGGGTGAGTTGAAATCTGGCGGTCATCATCGTGAGTCTATACTGGCAGATACGGTAGAAGCGATTATTGGTGCAATCTATGTGGATTGCCAAGACCTGAAGGTTTTAGAGCCAATCGTGCTGAAATGGTATGTACCTTATTTAGACCACATTGAACCAACAGATCAATTGAAGGATCCAAAATCGCGATTGCAAGAATATTTACAAGCACGTAAAAAGCCTCTCCCGGTTTACGATGTGATAGATATTCAAGGTGATGCTCCAAATCAGCATTTCAAAGTTGAATGTATTGTTGAGGGTATTGCTGTGCAATATGGTGAAGGATCAAGTCGTCGTTTTGCTGAACAAGCAGTGGCGGCTGATATTTTAAAAATTTTGGAGCAAAAGTCTTAATGACTACTCATTCCGATCACGTTGATGCTGATCACGAGTCGCAAAGCGACAGTAACGATTTAATTAGTCAGTTTTTTAGTGCCCAAGGTACTGAAATTCCGTCAGACTTCAAAAGTGGTTTTGTGGCGATTGTTGGTCGTCCAAACGTAGGTAAGTCGACATTAATGAACCATATTTTGGGTCAAAAATTGTCTATTACTTCACGTAAGCCACAAACTACACGACATAAAATTGTTGGTATTGATACGCGAGAAAAATCTCAGGCTGTATTTGTGGATACACCAGGGATGCATAAAAAAGAAGTTCGCGCCATCAATAAAATGATGAACCGTGCGGCGCATTCGGCACTGCGTGACGTTAACCTTGTGTTATTTGTGATTGACGCAGATAAGTGGACTCAAAACGATGATTTAGTTTTGGAAAAACTTAAAAATGCAGATATGCCTGTGCTGCTTGTGATCAATAAAATTGATACGCTAGAAAACAAGAACCACGCATTACCATTGATTCAAGAACGTGCAAAACTGATGAATTTTGCGGAAATTGTTCCTGTATCAGCATTACGTGGTGCAAACTTAGATCACCTGCGTGACACAATTGAAAAGTATTTGCCATTCCAGCCACCACTGTATTCAATGGATCAAATTACAGATCGTTCAGAGCGCTTCCTTGCATCTGAAGTGATTCGTGAAAAGATTATGCGTCAATTGGGTGAAGAACTTCCGTATGATTTAACGGTTCAAATTGAATCATTTAAAACAGAAGAAGCAACCATCAATCCAAAAACAGGTCGTCCGAAGGCTGCATGTACTTATATTGATGCAACTATTTTTGTGGATCGCCCAGGTCAAAAAGCCATTGTGATTGGTGAAAAAGGCGCGAAGCTGAAAAAAATTGGTATGGATGCACGTGTGGACATGGAAAAAATGTTCGAACAAAAGATCATGCTAACACTGTGGGTTAAGGTGAAAGGCGGTTGGTCTGATGATGAGCGTGCATTAAAAAGCTTAGGATATAGCGATATCTAAAGTTTAAACTTTAAAAGGAATGGTCATGATAAAAGTTGTATTCATTGTAGCGAGTGTTTTTTTACTACAAGGCTGTATTACTAAAATTGTGACTGTTCCTGTTAAAGTTGCGTATAAAACGACGAAAGGTGTAGTGAAAGGCACTGCAGCTGTAGTTGGAGCTATCATTCCAGATGGTGAAGAAGATAGCAGTAAAGAACAAGATAAACAGAGCAAGGAATAATTGCCTGAATCATGCGTAATGAAGTTTTGCATGGTTATCTCATCCATCATAGAAAATACCGTGAACGTAGTCATATTGTGCATTTATTTACACAAGAACACGGCCGTGTCGATGGTATTCTTAGGCAAACGCCACCTCCTCAATATCAGCCAATCTCACTGCAAGCATCAGGTAAATCTGATCTAAAAAATTTTACAAAATTAGAAATTGTCAATCAGCCGATTTTCTTTTTTGGTGATGCCTTCTTTTCTGGCTTTTATTTAAATGAAATTTTGTTGCGACTATGCCCATTAGAAGTAGAAATGCCTCAAACATTTTTACAATATGCTGAAACCCTAAGTAGTTTGCAAACGATGGCTCAGCAGATCAATCCAAATGAATTTTTAAGGCAAATTTTAAGAAAATTTGAACATGAATTGATTGAAGAATTGGGTTATCCATTAGACTTTTCTGTTGATGCATCACAGGCCGATATTAATCCCCTACAGTATTATCAGTTTCAACTGAATGCAGGCTTTATGCCGATTGTGCAAGCCAGTCGAGCGAGCTTAAGTGGACAGCAGATCTTGTCTATGTGTAATTATGAAAAGGGTATGGATTTTAATTCAGAACAGTTACAATTACTCTCTAAGCTCTATCGGCAAATGATTAGCTCTTTGTTGGGTGACAGACCTTTAAAAAGTCGCCAGCTTTGGATACAGAATTCTCAAACGAAAGCGTAATTTAGGAAAATATTATGGCTGCATTACTTGGTGTAAATATTGACCATGTCGCGACTTTAAGACAAGCACGTGGCACCACTTACCCAGATCCTGTAAATGCGGCGCTGATTTGCGAACAAGCAGGTGCAGAGGGTATTACCTTGCATTTGCGTGAAGACCGTCGTCATATTCAAGATGATGATGTGCGTCGTATGCGTCCTGTATTAAAAACACACATGAATTTGGAAATGGCAGTTACAGATGAAATGGTAGCTTTTGCAAAAGAGATCCAACCTCATCATGTTTGTTTTGTGCCTGAAAAACGCCAAGAAGTTACCACAGAAGGTGGTTTAGATGTGGTGGGGCATTTTGCAGATGTTAAAAAAGCGACACAAGAATTAGCAGCAATCGGATGTGAAGTGTCATTATTTATTGATGCTGATTTTGCGCAAATTGATGCGGCTGTTGCATGTGGTGCGCCGACCATTGAATTGCACACGGGTGCTTATGCGGACGCCGAAACAGCAGAAGCACAGCAACATGAATTAGAGCGTATTGTGAAAGGTGCTGAATATGCAGCATCTCAGGGTTTAATTGTAAATGCTGGGCATGGTTTAAACCTTGACAATGTGACGCCAATTGCGAAAATCCCACAGATTCACGAATTAAACATTGGCCACTCAATCATTGCAGATGCTGTATTTGTTGGTTTGGCACAAGCTGTGCAACAGATGAAAGCTGTGATTAAAGCCGCTCGTTAATTAAATAGTAAAGATAATGTCGAATATTAATTATGATGAACTCATGAAGCCAGTCATTGGCTTCTTGGGCTGTGAAACGCCAACTGCATGGTTGGATATGGCAGTGGATAATTTGGATATCCTGATGCAGGATCATGCCAATTGTGAAAAGAAGGCTGCCAGCACGGCCATGAACTTGATGTTCCGTTACAGTTTTTTCTCAGATTTACAGATTAAACTGGCGCAATTGGTGCGTGAAGAAATGCTTCATTATGAACAAGTGCTTGAGTTGATGGCAAAGCGCGGTCAAGAGTGGACGGCAATTAGTGCTGGTCGTTATGCGGGTGGTTTGCGAAAAGAAGTACGTACTTATGAGCCAGAAGCCTTAATTGATATTTTGGTGATTGGTGCTTTTGTAGAAGCACGCTCATGTGAGCGTTTTTATGCGCTTGCACCGCGTGTAGATGAAGAGTTAGGTCGTTACTACCGTTATTTACTTAAGTCTGAATCACGCCATTATGAGGACTATCTGTCGCTTGCAATGGATGTGGCTACGACGTCTAAACTGAAAAACCCGAAAGAAGATATTCAGGAGCGGATTGATCATATTCGTGAAGTAGAAAAGAATCTGATTAGTTCACCTGATGAATTATTTCGTTTTCATAGTGGTGTGCCAGTTCAGGCTGCTTAAGTTAAAAAAATCCTCCATAAATGGGGGATTTTTTATACCAATAAATAAATATAATTGATAATCATTTACAATTGGGTTTTTGGTTTTTAAAATGTCGGCATTATTAATCGATGATTCAAATTTTTATGCATTCTTTTTTAAAACCTTGGATGTTCTTGTCATTGGGCTTGTTGAGTACAGCAGGTTTTGCGCACTATCCTTATATTGCACCTTTAAATTATCAGACTTTTAATAATTATAGCGCAGTGGTTTCAGGCTTTTATGACAATCCTTTTGTGTCTGAGATCGCGATTAAGAATTTCAAATTCCACTATCACACGCCTTCCGGTGAAAAAATTGAAATTGCAGATGATGCTTGGGCAAAAACTCAAACATTAAGTAGTTTTAGTTTGGAAAATAAAAAAGAAGGTACTTACCGTATTCGTGGCGTAAAACAAGGTTCTGCATCTCGCTTTGCTTTGGTTGACGGGCAGTGGAAAGCGCTTATTCAAGCAAAACGTGATGAAGCTAAGCCGCTTAAAGCAAATGTGGTGTATCAATCTGATTTGAAAAAAAATAGCAAAGTTAAAACTGTAGAAACACAGGAAATTATAGAAACTTTTATTTCACGTCGTACTATGTCAGATGTTTCTGTAAAGCATGTGCATGAAGGTTTTGATGTGCGTTTTATAAGTCATCCAAATACGTTGAAAGTAAATCAGCCAATTCAGTTGCAAGTTGTTGACTCTGCTCAAGGTGTGAAAGATGTAAAAGCATCGGTGTTGGCACAAAGTTATGCTTTTGAACGTACAGATCGTGTTTATCAAACCCTGCAATCTGATGATAAAGGTCACTTAAATTTTGTGATTAAAGATCAAGGCCAGTAT
>NZ_SGSS01000028.1:0-40972 GCF_004209135.1 Acinetobacter sp. WCHAc060006
GAAAAATATTATGGAAATTAGAAAAATTGGAATGTTATAAATAAAGAATATACAGAAAGAGGGCTTGGAGGATGTGATAAGGCATCACAGAATACCGTTAGGAGATAATGCTGTCATTGTTTACATTACCAACTTTTAAGTCCTGCATTATAGAATGTAGACTCATTATTAAAGCGTGACTATTTAGACTGGTTTTTAAAAAAATAAAATATATCAATAATTAGCTGCAGTGAATTGGTATTCGATGTCATATTATTAAGAGCTTATCTTAGAAGTTAAAATACAACTAAATAAGTACTTGCTGAGCTATTGTCACTATATTATTTTCAATTTAAAGAGTGGTGACATTTATATTTTAATCATTGAAATAAAGAAAAACACCATGAGAGAATCTCTTTTATGATCTTTAATAGGCTATATAAGAGCCTAAACAGCATGAAAAACTATTAATATGGTGAGACGTAAAGTAATTTAAATGGATAAGTAAAAGATTTTTTAATTAACATACTTGGTTACGACCTAAATTTTTTGCTTGATACAACCGATTATCCGCTATTTTAAATATTTCTTGTATGTCTTCATTATCTTCAGGATAGAAAGCAATTCCAATCGATATGGTTACCTTCGGCAGATTGTCGGACTGTAAATTTTCCATTCTTTTACGAAGCCTTTCAGCTGCTTTATAAACAGAGTGAGCTTCAGCACTATGTACCAAAACAACAAACTCCTCACCACCTAAACGACAGCAGACATCATTCTCACGGAAATTTTGCTTAATCTGCTGTGCAAGTGAGATTAAGACAGCATCGCCTTGGTCATGTCCGTATGTATCATTAACCTGTTTAAAATGATCCACATCAATCATTAATAATGCAAACTCGCTATGCATTTTTTTTAATTCATTAATAAATAGATCCATACCACGACGGTTAAATAAACCAGTGAGTGGATCTGTATTGATATGTTGATTCAATTCACTAATCTTATCTTTAAATTTTTTAGAACTAAATAGTAAAGCAGTGCGAAAGCGTAAAACCTCAAAGTACCATGGATTAATTTCGCGAATTTTATCATCCGTTTCTGGCTGATTTAATATACCTGCCATTTGCGCAAGACTATGTAACGGTGAGGAAATATAATAAGTTATCCTCCAAATAATTATAAATATGAGAACATAAAATATAAATATTCCAAATGCGGCTTTGAGTAAAATACTATTGGCTTGTTCTAAAAGCTCTTCTGTAGGTTGCTGTGAAACTACTAGCCAGTTCACACTAGGAATATGAGAAAAACCTGCGAGATTGTCTATACCTTTACTATTTACTAAATGAATTGAGCCATTTTTATACTGTTTCATGTAGTCTAGGCCAGTATTTCCGATAATTTTTTCACCAATTCGTGTAGGATCAGGATGGAAAATAATTCGATTATCTTGATCTACGACATACATATAGCTTCTTTTATAATCATAGGAACCAGATAGAAGCTGATTTATTAAATTTTTGCGTTGTAAATATATTGATCCAGTGATCATACCTTGGTAATTTCGGTTTTGATCAAAAATAGGTTGCGTCATTAAGACAATAAGATTATTGGATATTGCTAGATACGGCGGGGAAATATATGTCTTTTTCAGTTTTAATGATTGTTCTATACCGACAGTTCGGTGACTAACATTCGTATTAAATTTAAAATTATGCGGTTCAAAATGTTTGATGATCGCATTTTGATCTACGACAGAAACGGTATTGAAATTATTGGATTGGTATTTAAGTCGATGTAATTCACTTTTGATAATAGTTTGATTACTAAAGTCATGACCAATAATTTTTGCACTATAATTTAATCCTTGTAGCATGCTTTTTAGGTGTTGATCTGCACTAATTGCAACTTTTGAAGCATATTTTTGATTTGTTAAAAGAGAGTTTTCTATTAATTGTTTTTTAATGACATAGTTGATAATGCAAATTGATGCAATAAATAGACAAGAAACACAGATGATATTTAGGATTAAAATCAGCTTTTGTAAATCTAATTTTAAAAATGCCGCAATCTTCTTTAGCACCCGTCATATCCTATGTTTGAGTTGAGTTATCTTAGTATATTTTTAGTACTTCGGCCAATATTTTATGAAACAGATCACATTTTATTCCATATTCTTTTTGTATTCTGAAGACATAGTATATTGTAATGTTTTCCACATCAATAGAATCAATACATAGTGTAATGAATTGAGACAATCTATTTAAATGATGAATCATGCCTGCAAAAAAAAATCTAAAAACGATTTATTTGCTTTATTTTGCTAATTAAGTCACATTTAAGATAAATATTGTTTACTGTACATCAATAAGTTGTATGTGCTTTAGATTGATAGAGGTAAATGATATGAATGCTATTATGTGGGATGAAGAAAGTATTTTTCCAGAAAAAATCGAAAATTTTAAGAAATTCTTAAAAAAATACCTTAAATTAAATAATTGCACTACTTTACTGGAAAATAAGCCTTTTCATTACGATCCCGAACGCGATGAGTTTTTAAATCGAGATATTCAAGAGTATTACCACCTTTGGTCGATGGTCTAACTTATTGAATGACATATTGTAAAATAATGGATTGAAAATATAGCTACTTTACGTCTTAAAATATTAAGTTAAGGTAAATATAAAAAATAGCTAGGATTTGAAAATCAACCGTTTATTATAAAAAGTGGTTACAACTGATGGTGTAAAAATAACAAAACTTTTTGAAGTATTGGGAAGGTTGATGATCCTAATGATTTTGCGGAAATGAAGTTGCTCTTTCTTGCTACAAAAAGTGTGAAAGTTGTATCTTATTTTATAGTAGGTAGAAATAAAATACGGTTACTTGCGGTTGTAATGTATCAGGCAAAGCACGTATACATTCGTTATATCTTTCCCCCATAAAGAATTTGGCAAAGCTAAATTGAATGAGTCTGTATGAATGGGCTTTGTTATATAAAAGTGAAAATAACTAGACCACTTTTATCCAAGTGCTTCAATTTTTTTCAATAACTTATTTGCTCTCGAGACATAACGTGTTGATCTACTAAGGCTTTACATTCTTTATTGCTGGAATGATTAGCTACAAATCTCAATTTAAAAAATTTATCAGCTGTACTTTGTGTGACGGATAAGATTTGTATTGGCTGGATCAAACTGTTCATCAAAGTAAATCTTTGTGCTTGTAACTTGCGGACATTATTTGTGTTGAGCTGTATGCGTATATGAAGGATTTCAGCATCTATGATTGCTCTATGAATATGAATTATCTGGAAGTAGTACAAAAGGTTTACTTGGATAACAATAAATTGTAGGTAGATTTAATTTGTACTGAACATTACTCAGACAAAAAATGATAAAAATCACATTTTTCACTTATTATGTTGCTAAGTATAAATACTTTGTTGAGCATAGAAGTGAAAAAATTATTATTAGTTTTGAGCATATTTATGTCCATTCAAGCGTTCGCTGTTAACATGCAGTCGATTCGAGGAAATTTTGGTTTTGTTGAACTTGGTGATAGTTATAGCAAAATGCAAGATGTATTGGGTCATCCTGAATCTTCTTATGAGCATACTATTCGTGATGCGAGAGGACGAGCTCATCCAGCCATCACCTATAAATATAAAGTAGATAATTCTTACTATGCTATTACTGTCGTAGATGGAAATATTTACAAGATTGACTGGGAACGTTAAGACGATTTTTTATTGAAATCCTATTTTAAAAGCAGTCGAATCGATATATTTAAAAATTTTCTATAATTTAGAATCAGTAATTGCATAAAATTGGAACTAAGAGGATAACTTGCAATATGTTGTTGATTAGAATGAAGGGAATCTGCAATTTTTAAAATTAACTCGTACCACACGCTGATAAAGCAAATAACTTCTATCTAGAACTTCCTTATAATGGTTTTTTATACATAAAAACGATAAATTTAGATAAATATAAATACATGATTAATAATGTGTATTTTTCTCTAAAGTATACAAATTTTGAAATAATTTAATTAAAATAAATTTGTATACTGATTTGTATACCTGTTATCTCCTAAAACCGCCTTTTAGATGCAATGCAATACAACTCTAAAAAGTTAATAACTTGTTGTAAATACTAAGGAATATAGCTTAATGCTTAGCATTCCAATCCAGTCCAAACTAGGTGGATTCTACTTTTTCTACTATGCCATTGTTGGTACATTTATGCCATTTTGGAATCTTTATTTAGAAGACCAAGGGTTTAATTATCAACAAATTGGGTTGCTTTCATCCATTGCAATTATTACACGTTTTTTTGCGCCTTTTATTTGGGGGTGGATTGCAGACAAATCAGGAAAGCGTATGTTGCTGGTACGTATAGCAACATGGATGGAGTGTTGTATATGGTTACTGATTTTTATTATTCCTAATAGTTTTCAATCAATTGCATTACTTATGCTGATATTTAGTTTTTTTCAAAATGCGATATTGGCACAATTTGAAGGTGTGACCTTATTTTGGTTAGCAGAAAAAAGAGCACAATTATACGGTAAGGTCCGTAAATGGGGTTCTATAGGATTTATTATTGGGGTGTTTGGCATTGGAGCGTTGCTCGAAATAGTCCCAATATCAATGTTACCGATTATGTTGTTATGTATTGCCTCTTTGGCTTTTCTTTGGTCATTTACAATACGTGAACCAGCTACAGCACCTACATCGCAAAAAATACTAGAACCACTATGGCCCATTTTAAAACGTCCCGTGGTGGCAAGTTTTTTTGTCATAGAACTGATTATGCTATTTTCACATGCACCGTTTTATAGTTTTTATAGTAATTACTTAAAGCAAGCCAATTATAGTACAACAGAAATAGGCTTTTTGTGGTCAGTGGGAGTTATCGCAGAAATAATCATGTTTGCATATGCCAATTTATTTTTTACGCGCTTTTCATGGCGGATGTTGGTGGCAATCTGTTTAATTTTAACCAGCTTACGTTGGATAATGGCTGGACTTTTCCCTGACTTATTTGCAGTACAATTCTTTGCTCAATGCATTCATGCTTTTAGCTTTGGTTTATTTCATCTCATTGCAATGCGGATTATCTTCCAAAATTTTTCGGCGGGACAACAAGGTCGTGGGCAAGCCCTTTATAGTACGATGTGGGGACTTGGCGTGGCTATTGGTAGTATTTTAGCTGGGCATTATTGGGAAATATATACAGGGCAAGTAATGTTTGTTGTGGCAGGTATTGTGGTTCTATGTGGTTTATTCTTTGTAAAAGGCTTACCTAAAGCGGTGAATCTTAGCCATTAAGAAAAAGTTTGAGATCTAAAATGCACGATATTATTGCTTCTTTTAGCAGCTCATTATTACCTTGTTACGGCCTTGTTCCTTTGCTTGGTAAAGTGCAAAATCGGCTTTATTAATTAGATTTTGAATTGTTTCGGGTGATGTGGCTGCATATTGCGTCATGCCTATACTCACGGTAATTGGAATATCTGCTTGGCCATGAATTTGTATTGGTGAAGTTTCGATAATATTTCGCAATCTTTCCGAAATACGCAGAGCTTCATTGTGTTGAATGTTTTCTAAAAGAATAACGAATTCTTCACCACCTAGTCGTGCAAACAAATCTTTATCGCGTAAATGTTGGCGAATCTGTTCGGAAAACTGCTGTAAAACTTGATCCCCAGCATAATGGCCGTATTGATCATTAATTTTCTTAAAATGATCAATATCTAACATGAGTAGCGTAAAACTACGTTTAGGGTGAAGTGTTAAGAGCTCTTCACTGAGTTGGAAGAAGTAACGGCGGTTCATGGCTTGGGTTAAGCTATCGTAATTTGCAAAATAGAGAACTTTTTTATATAAGTGATGTCTATTTTCACTAATGATACACAGCAGTAAGGGTGCGAGACTGAGCATACACAAACCAATCCGCACTGACATGGACGTACTGAGATAAATCTCAGGGGATACAGCGACATAAAACTGGTTGAGACTGTGGTAGGTTGCAAGTAAGGCTAAAAAGTTAATAACAGTGACAGTAAAGAGTCGATAGCTAAGTGCAACCCAAATTAATGCAGCTAAAGGATAGAGTAAAGCACCAGGTCCAGAAAATAGATAAGTTAGGGCCACACAAAAAATAACAGCAATTGCCGGAAAAGCTTTTTGAATGGGGTAGGTTTTAGTACGACGATTATGAATAATTTTTTTGAATTCGTCATAGGTTGGGAATGCCAATACCAAAGGTAAAATTAAAATACAGTTCAACATTTCTCCTGTCCACCACATACTAAAATCGACCAGTAGGCGGTCTGTAGACATGAATGTATTGGGGACAAACGGAACGGTAAAAATAGCAAAGACAGCACTCGCTAAACATCCACCAAAAGTACAAATGCTAAACAAGCCTAAAAAAGTTAGACCTTGATGATATTTTCTATAGTTAATTTGGAAAAATTGTATAAAAAACAATGAAACGGCTGTATTAATTAAATTTGCGAAAGTTAAAATAGTGGTCAGTTGTAGAAAGTTACCCGTGAGTAAGTATGCAAGCATGTAGCCACAAAAAGCAACTAGCCAGCCACTGCTTGTATTTAAATTTGGATAGCGTAGAAAAATAGCGAGCAAGACAGCATTGGCTGGCCAAAAGAAAGCGAGAAAAGAAAGTGGTCGAGAAGCAATACCAACGAGACAGCTGATCAAGATAATCAGGGCAACGCCCAAAAAAACACTACTTTGTATGATATTCGGTGAGGCTGTACGCATAAATGGATTGACTTCCCTTATATAGCCTAAGTAATACGGTATTTATTGAAGCATTTTACTAAATTAATTATAAATGCACGAGTTGTCTCCGATGAAGCTCATTGTGTGAATACCATAAATATAAGGCATTAAATATGATAACGGGCATTGTTGAATATATTGGTGAAATGATTGTTATAAATTGGTGATTATTGGTGGTTTTTTAAAAAAATGTGTTAATTTAGCACACATGGATAATATGACTGAATAAACGTATGAAAAAGACATCTTTAACCATTTTACTAATGTTATGTGCTGGTGTAGCTTCTGCTTCAGATAATAAAAAAAATGATCAAAATCAAACTGTCACGCCACAACAAAATGTAGCTAATTCATTTAGGGTGATTACTCGTCCTGAAATTGTGGGTCTATGGGGAATGGAAATTCCAAATAATCGCAAGTGCATCGAATATTATAATTTCAAAAGCGATAATGATGTCATTATTAAAAGCGGTGAGGAGTGGTCATCTGGTATTTACGATTACCAACCTTCAGCACAACCAGACGAACAATTGCCTGCTTTAGTGTTGCAAGTAAAATTTGATAACAACCAAAAAGATTGTTCAGGCCAGCAAGTCGATCAAACTGGAGAAATTTCACAGTATTTTGTGAAATGGAAAAATCCAAGCACAATTAATTTCTGTAGTAATGATCAAGCTGAAAAATGTTTTGCAACTCTATATCGTGTATTGCCATAAGTGATTTAAAGCCAATAAAAAACCGCTCAATTGAGCGGTTTTTTATTTACTGTTGTTTATTCTTTTTCAGAATGACCTTCAACTTGTTTCAACATGTGCTTTTCTAAGTAATGGATATCCATTGCTTTTTGGCAGAAGTTTTCATCTTGTAGGATTAAATCTTTATGTAAAGGAATATTGGTTTTAATCCCTGTCAAAATGATTTCGTCTAAAGCTTGCTTCATACGTGCAATACAAGTTTCACGGTCTTTGCCATGAGCAATCAGTTTTGCAATCATAGAGTCGTAGTAAGGCGGAATACTATAACCTTGATAGATGTGAGAATCTAAACGAATGCCCGCACCACCTGGTGCATAGAAATGCTCAATTTTACCTGGTGAAGGCATAAAGGTTGTTGGATCTTCAGCATTAATACGGCATTCCATGGCATGACCCTTGCACTCGACATCTTCTTGTTCGATGTTAAGTCCGAGGCCTGCAGCAATGCGTAATTGTTGCTCAATAATATCGATACCTGTCACCATTTCAGTGACAGGGTGCTCTACCTGTACGCGTGTATTCATTTCAATAAAGAAGAATTCATCTTCTTCAAAAAGAAACTCGAAAGTACCTGCGCCACGGTATTGCATCATTTTACAAGCATTCACACATGCTTCTAAAATTTCTGCGCGTGCTTGTTCTGGTAAGCCCGGTGCTGGTGCTTCTTCAAGTACTTTTTGATGGCGGCGCTGTAAAGAGCAGTCACGGTCATACAGATGAATTGCATGGCCATTACCATCTGCTAACACTTGTACTTCTACATGGCGAGGTTTTTGTAAAAAACGTTCCATATAGACTGTATCATCGCCAAACCACATTTCAGCATCACGTTGTGCAGCTTGTACAGATTCGAGTAGGGTATCTACACGTTCTACAATACGCATACCACGACCACCACCACCAGAGGCAGCTTTTACGATCAGTGGGAAGCCAATTTCTTTGGCTTCAGCCAAGGCATTGTTTGGTGTAACTGCATGAGCAGAACCAGGTACAGTAGGCACACCAGCTTTACGCATTGCCATAATGGCAGAAACTTTGTTCCCCATCAGGCGAATATGTTCTGGGCGTGGGCCAATAAAGATAAAACCTGAGCTTTCTACAATTTCTGCGAATTCAGCATTTTCAGATAAAAAACCATATCCAGGGTGGATTGCATCAGCACCTGTAATTTCAGCCGCTGTAATAATGGCTGGAATATTTAGATAACTTTCACTGCTCGCACCTGGACCAATGCAGACTGCTTCATCACAAAAGCGTAAATGCATGAGGTCTTTATCTGCATCGGAATAAATCCCTACGGTTTTAATTCCTAAAGTTTTGCAGGCCCGTGTAATGCGTAGTGCAATTTCACCACGGTTTGCAATTAAAACTTTTTGCAACATTATTTTTCCCCGAGGTTTTAGGCGCGGTAGCGGAAAAGTGGTTGACCAAATTGAATCACTTCGCCATTTTTCACTAGAATTTCTTCAATCACACCACTTTGAGTTGCCTCAATTGGGTTCATGATTTTCATTGCTTCAATAATACCGAGTGTTTCACCTGCAGACACAGTTTGACCAACTTTTACAAATGGTGCTTCG
This sequence comes from Acinetobacter sp. WCHAc060006, assembly GCF_004209135.1. Classification (NCBI taxonomy): domain Bacteria; kingdom Pseudomonadati; phylum Pseudomonadota; class Gammaproteobacteria; order Moraxellales; family Moraxellaceae; genus Acinetobacter; species Acinetobacter sp. WCHAc060006. The sequence continues at coordinate 9,133 of NZ_SGSS01000028.1, forward strand.
CCCGGATTTGGTGCTGCATAGAACACACCAACCATTGGTGAAGTTTCAACAGCACCACGAGGTGATTTTGCTGCTGGTGTAGGTGCAGCAGGAGCAGGCATTGCTGGAACAGCTGCTGCTACAACTGGATTTCGACGTGTGAGAGCGATAGATTGATCGCCTTCTTTCACTTCGATTGCCTGTAAGTCAGATTCAATCATCAGGTCGATGAGTTTCTTGATTTTACGGATATCCATGAGACAGTATTCCTAAATTAAGATTGCAAAGTTGGTTGAATTTTGTCGATTGCAAAGTCAAGCGCTGACGCGTAGCCTTTTGCACCTAATCCGCAGATAACACCTACGGCTTTATCAGATAAATATGAATGATGGCGGAAAGCTTCACGTGCATGTACATTAGATAAATGTACTTCGATGAATGGAATTGCTACGCCAAGAAGTGCATCACGCACCGCAACCGATGTATGTGTTAAGGCTGCTGGATTGATAATGATAAATTGAACGCCGTCTTGTTGTGCTTGATGGATTCGGTCCACTACAGCACCTTCCCAATTGCTTTGGAAAGTTTGCAGAGAAATAGAGGCTTTTTGTGCTTGTTCGGTGAGTTGCTGGTTTATATCCTCAAGTGTGAGGTGTCCATAAACTTCTGGTTCGCGCTTTCCTAGCAAATTAAGATTCGGTCCGTGAATGACCAAAATGGTCGAACTCATTCAGCATGCTCCAATTAAAAAATTGCAAAATTACTTTGCAAGATATCTGCAAAGTTTGCGTATTATGGCACATTTTTCCATATTTTATTTATAAATTCTTTGAATTGACATGAATCTAGTGTGCCAGATTTGGGCTATATAATGCGAATTTTGCGGACATTTGGCAATGTTAAAAGATTACAAATTTTATAGTTATGTCTGTTTTTTACATTGTAAGCCGAATTGGCTAAAACTGTTATTATCATTTGTGTAACGGATGTTTTGATGTTGAAAAATGTAAGGAGGAAAATAGTCCTGCTTTAGATCCTATTGAACCTGCGCCGTATAGTGAGTCTATAAGATTGAGTTGAATCGATCGGTTGTTGTACTCACTCTTTCAAAATTTAAATGCATAATTTGATCTATGTGGAATCAAAATTAAACGTTTAAATTTTAGTGTACTTTTATGTTGAGCTTTTCTAAATTCACATTAGATATTAAACATAAATTATGATTAAAAACAGTATTTTGGCTAGTTACTCTAATTTAAGTCAGCGTATAAAGAAGAATTTGAATGTTTGGAAATAAAAAATCTAAATCTGATGTGTTACTTAAAACAATAACTAAGGGCTCATAGTTGATCAATTTTGTACTCACTGTGTGATACAGCACTTTTTAAGAAGTACGAAATTTTGAATAGGTTTGTAGATACATTGCGCATATACAAAATTTAAAAGCCATTGAGTGTACTTGAGAAAAGTTCAAAGCCTTGGATTGACGAATGTGCTCAATATTGTTTATTGAAGTTTCTACTTGTTTGAATGGATTTTAACCACAGGAATGGCAAAAGCACTATTTATGGGATTGGTTTATGTTTCATATATATATTGATGTTATTTCGATGGTATCTGTTTGAGCATTTTTATAGCATTAATGGCAGTCTAGGTTGACGCTATTCATGGGTAAGATAAGGTTTTGAGTGGAAGATGATGAAATCGGGGGGGGAATTGAGAACATTAGTCCAATAGTAGTTTAAAAGCAGTATGTAAATTGTCAGTATTAAAACAAAAGTACATTTTGTCGTGAGTGTTACTGTTTACTTTCAGCCTCTACAGAATCTTAAATGGCTCAAATGATTGCATATAATCATTTCAGATCATATTGTTGTGCTATGTTTAAAATATGAACAGAATGGTATTTAATACTTTATGGAAATAAATACATAAATATTGTCTATTTAAATGTTATGAGGGTGAGCTTGTGAAAAAATACATTTTAAAAAGTCTTGGACTGACCATGGTACTTAGTGCTCTTGTTGCATGTCAGACTACGCCTATGCCTCAAAAGAATGCTGCCTTGGGTTTGTTGATCTGTGAGCCAAATGAACTTTGCCCGATTGTGCAAGTGAGTTGGAATGAGCAAGCTTTAGATCATGTTGGTATTAAAGTATCATTAGATAGCGTACAACAAAATTACGATATCCAAAAAATTACCTTTAGTAATGGTACAGAAGAGTTAAGTTACGGTCCTACTGCGAAGACGACAAATCGTATGTACTTTGGTATGCACCGTTCTCAAAATAATTTTAGTATTCCTACATCGCTTGTTCATACATTGAAAGGAGATAATATTTCAATGTCAGTTCATACAAATCAAGGGACTTTAGAGCGTTATATTTATAAATCAGGCCAAGAGTCTTTAATTTATCAGCAACTCAAATCGATACGCGCCCAAAAATAAGCTTAATCATCGGCTTACAAATTTGAATAGACTCCAAGTGAGTAAGCTTACTTGGGGTTTTATATTGAGATCTCGAATAGTTACAAACTGTACTTAATGTATAGTCTACACGCTTGAAATCATCCGTCAGCTATCATTTGTAGAAAAAACTCACCGCGATTCAGTAAAGCACTTTATTTTACATTGATAAGAAGCTCAGACTGAATGAAGCTAAATCTGACTTCACTTGATTGTATAAGGTTAATGAAAGCCTTAAACTGCGTGCATGATTAAACACAGAAAAGAGCTTTAAAGATGGATGCTGATTTAATTGAAGAACAGCAGTTGGTCTGTGAAGAGTTTGGTTCGGCATATCGCGCCGTAAAAGAAACAGATACAGTAGCAATTGCCTTGCAAACCTTAAATAAAGAACCTGTAGTTGGTCTGCGTAAACTACCAGATGATAATAATGTATCGTGGTTTATTTATGGTGGTGAGTTAGATGCTTCAGAAGATTTTTTTGAGCTCATTAGTGTAAAAGAATTGATGAAAGAGTTCCCTGAAGCACTTCCATATTTAGCGCTGGACACTGGTTATAGGTTTATGATCGATTCAGATGATTATGAAGATGTGTGGAAAGAAGGCGATGAAGCATAAAAGTCTTTATGCATTTCTGCTGACTTGTACTGTGCTGTCATTAAGTCAGATGGCACAGTCTGAGGTCCTAACACAGCAAAATTATGATGCACAGATACAACATTATCTTGATGTAATTAAAGCAACTAAGCCTATTTTGGATGATCCAAAATCAACAGCAGATGCATCGGCGAAAAGTGAGGCTTTTTGCCAACGTATAGATGCCTATCAACGTATAGTGAAGTTGTCTGAAGACAATAGCCAACTCGATATGGCTTCTATCATGCACATGGCAGCTAAAAACTTTTTGGATCGACAGCAACAGAGTTTAACTAAATCTGGTATGACGACTGGCGCAATGTGTAAAACTACACCAGCAAAACCAGAGAAATGATTCAAAAATTGTAAAGAGAAGGCTTAAGTTGAAGCCAACTTGATAAAATGGCATATAACGACACAAAAATAGACAAAAGTGATAACTAGTTCGCATTAATATATAGGCTTAAGCTTAGACATAAATAATACTTCCCTGGTTATTTATGCTCTGGCTGAATAACTTCATCGTCATGCTTGATGTTATTCAATTAGCCACTGAAGAGTGGCTTTTTTTGCCTTATTTTTTTCCTAAGCTTCTTGCCTCAAGTATTCACTTCATACACGGCGCTTAGTAGCCAGCTTTGGATGATTTCTAACTAAGCTTTTGAGTTGTTTTTAATAGAATAAGCCTAAGCATCCTTCTTATATCTTATACAGCTTTATTGTTTTATATCGCTTCCAAAGAGAAAGAGTATTGATACGCTTTTAAGTATCTATGTATGGGAGGACGTGTTCTACTATCGCTAATCTGGTATTGATGTACGTGTGCTGTACAAATGACGTTGTACCCGTTCAAAGAGCTGTCGTATTTCATTATTTAGGTGACTTAAGCATTGTATATATCTAATAAAAATAAGATTGAGCGAGTATTTCATCTCAATTTTGAATTTTATGTCAAAAAATAGACAATAGTGAAGTTAATATGAATAAAAATATATGTTTGTTCGAAATTTCTCGGGGATATATCTCGTGAATTTTAAATATTATTAAGTTTTTTTAATAAAAATATAGGGTGAAATTCTATGATAATTGCCGTATTGGCGTGATTAGGATGCCTTAATGGATTTGAATACTTAACAAATAGAAGAAATTATCGAAACAATGGAGTAGAGGTGATGTTCGGTTCATTCTGGAGTGAAATTTTAGCTCAGTTTTCTCATAATTTTGCTTTGTATCGTTATTTAAAACAGAAGAGGACTACTAAGTTAGATTTAACGCAGCACAACTCGATTGATTTATCTGATGTCTTTGCATGGCATAATTTAAAAATTAAGGCGCTTAAGGATTATCATTTTTATAATAATGAACTTTATACGCATTTCATTTCTCATTTTAAGACCAGTGCCGAGGAGTTAGAACAGTTACGTGCTGTATTAACCCTATATTTGAAACGCAAATATATACTCAATATCAGGTTGATCTTTCAATGTTAAGTGGCTTCTCAAATTCTAAGTCGCCATTACAAGAGTTTCAAACGATAGATGCATTTTGTAGCGATGTTGTCATATCGGGAAATTAGGATCATTCATTCGCCAAATACAAGCACTGATGAATTTGTGGTTTTTGCTTGGTTAGAAAAACTATTTATTTCCAATTCTGGAGGTTCTCACCATTTGGCGGCCGCACACTATATTGCAAAGCAATTGAATTATGCGGTTCCCTTAATTGCAAATTTAAGGTGCTATGTATTGAATGAACATTACTTCAAAATATTCGATCAACATTATGTCGCCTTTGTATTGCCAAGGGCCGAATTGGATGATGCCTTTCAATATTTTGAGCAGAGTAATATACGCTTTATAAAATTAGTCGAAAGGCATAAAGAATTAGAAATCTTCTTTTTTGCTAGATCTACAGACAATCATAAAATTATTTCTATATTCGAAGAAAAGTATCGTTCACTCAATGAGATGATTTCTTGGTGTGTCGCTAAGCAAGCTCACAACGTCGTATTACAACAAATTCTATCTAAAAATAGTTGTTTATAATGAATTGTTCAAAGAATAGATGAAATAAGACTTGCATAAACAAAAAATATACATATTATAAAAACATATAATGTTTATTGGATCATCACTCCCATGCATGACTTTCTTTGGGCTTTTTTAGGTGGCGCCCTATTAGGCATTTCTGTCGTTGGTTATTTGTATATCAATGGCAAGATTGCAGGTATTAGTGGCATGATTGGTCAGATAATACATCCAGAAGGGCTTTTGCAGAAACCCGCATTTTGGTTTTTACTAGGGATTGTCGTGATCCCATTTATTTACGGTCTATTTATACAACCAGAAATTGTACTTAATGCGAGTATATGGCAATTGATTGTTGCTGGCTTGTTAGTCGGCTTTGGTACACGCCTTGGTTCAGGTTGTACTAGTGGGCATGGTATTTGTGGAATCAGTCGGCTCTCAAAGCGTTCATTAATTGCAACAGGCATATTTATGTTAACCGGTGCTATTACAGTATTTGTGGTACGTCATGTTGTAGGAGCAGGCGCATGAAAAATATTTTTGCTTTTCTGTTTGGTGGATTATTTTCAATTGGGTTAATGCTGTCAGGTATGTCTAATCCTGAGAAAGTATTAGGCTTTTTAGATGTTGCAGGCCAGTGGGACCCGAGTCTGGCATTTGTAATGATGGGTGCAATTTTAATTACATTTATACCATTCCAATTGGCTGTGCGCCGTAATCGACCCAAAACAGTTTTTGGTGATGCAATTGATTTACCACAAGCAACACAAATTGATTCTAAATTAATTTTAGGCGCTGCAATCTTTGGAATTGGTTGGGGTTTAACAGGTGTTTGTCCAGCACCAGCATTTACTTTAATTGGCTTAGGTTATACACAGATTTTATATTTCATTGTTGCGATGTTTATAGGCGTATTTGCCCATAAAAAAATTACAGGACATTAATTACATGGCGATAAAACCTTGGATTCAACATTTTTTTGATGAGCGGACCAATACGTTTAGTTATGTTGTTACTGATCCTGAGACAAAAAAATGCGCCGTAATTGATAGTGTATTAGATTATGATGCGGCTTCTGCGACAACGTATACCCAAAGTGCTGATCAAATTTTAGCTTTTGTTCAACAAAATAGCCTAAGCGTTGAATGGATTCTTGAAACTCATGTCCATGCAGATCATTTGACTGCGTCCCAATACCTAAAAGAAAAGGTGGGGGGTAAAGTTGCTATGAGCCACAATATTAAAATTGTGCAAGATACGTTTTCACAGATATATCATTTAGATATGAAAAGTATTAATGCTCAGCAAGTATTTGATTATCTATTTCAAGATCATGAAGCATTTAAGATTGGCAACTTATCAGCATATAACATACCAACACCTGGACATACCCCAGCATGTTTAAGCTATGTGATCGGTGACGCCGTATTTGTGGGTGATACGCTCTTTATGCCAGATTATGGAACAGCACGTTGTGACTTTCCAAAGGGCAGTGCATCGACCTTATTTGACTCGGTGCAAAACTTGTATCAATTGCCAGAGCAGACACGTGTATTTTTGTGCCATGACTATTTACCAGAAAATCGTTCCGAATATCATTGCGAAAGTAGTATTCAACTACAGAAACAGAGCAATATTCATATCAATGAAAATACTCAAAAACAAATGTTTGTTGATATGCGTCAGCGCCGTGATGCGTCATTGAGTATGCCAAAACTGATTTTACCGGCTATACAAGTGAACATGCGTGCAGGCCATTTCCCTGAGCCTGAGCAAAATGGCATTCGCTATTTAAAGCTCCCTTTGAATTATTTTAAGTAACCCATTCAATTTTATAACAAGGCTGATTATTTCAGCCTTTTTTCATTTACTAAAGCAAGTCAAAATAGCCTAAGCAAAAAAATTAAAATAATTTCACAATTGATTAAATTCTTAATAGACCACATCATAAAGTGTATTCAAAAGTTAGACCAAAGATAGCATTATGATTTTAAATTTCGAACATCATGAAAATCCCAAAAGTAATTCAAACCCTATTATTTTTATTCACGGATTATTTGGCAGCTTAAGTAATTTGGGAATGCTGGCTCGAAGCTATTTTGAAACACATGATGTCATTCAAGTCGATGTTCGCAATCATGGTAAATCAGGGCATGCGACTGATATGAACTATGCAGTAATGGCTCAGGATCTTGTAGAAACCTTAGATTCTTTGAAAATTGAAAAATTCAGTTTGGTGGGGCATTCTATGGGCGGAAAAATTGCCATGTATTTAGCCCAACAACATCCGAATCGAATTGAAAAATTAGCAATACTTGATATTGCACCATTTGCATATACGCAAAATCATCATGACCAAATTTTCAAAGCATTAATAGCTGTTGAACAGGCAACTTTATCTACGCGTAGTGAAGTCATTGCATTGATGAAACAATACATTCAAGAAGAAATGGTTATTCAATTTTTATTAAAATCATGGCATAAAGGACAGTGGCTATTTAATGTAAATGCTTTATATACACATTATGCAGATATTATCTCTTGGCCAACTTCTACAGTATTTACTGGACCTACATTATTTTTAAAAGGTGAAAAATCACCGTATATTGAAAAAGATGAACATTTTGAAGCGATTCGTACTCAATTTCCACATGCAGACATTCAAAATATTGCAGAAGCAGGACATTGGTTGCATGCAGAGCAAACCACGGCCGTACTTAATACATTAAATAGTTTTTTAAAATAATGAAATGAGCTGAGTTGAAATCATAAAGGGTTTCAATATACATGATTAAAAAAAGGGCATCTGAGCTGAATAAAGCGGAATATCAATGTGAATCCATTTATGGATTCACGTTGATATTTGAAGCTTGCAACTGACCTTCTGACGTGAGTTTTTCCGCCATTTCACGCGTTTTTACTAGACCAGGCATGCGGTACTCAGTATGTCCATAATCTTGTATCGATTTCCAACGGCCACCCCAAGTTAAACCGACAGATTCTGCTACTTGGCCGTAGAGTTGATATCCGCGCATGGCCCAAGGGTCACGTTCAGAAATAACCACTTTACCATCACGTTTAAATGCAATATCGGCAGCTAAGCCAAACTGATGATAGCTTTGAAATCCTTTGGCACGAGTTGTATTAATATTCGTCGCTAAGTTATTTTGCCGTTCAGGGCTACGATATCCCTCAAGTAAAACCATCTCGTAGCCATGCTGTTCACGCATCGTTTTCATGACCATCAATAAACGCTGCTTAAAACGCGGATTCATCTTATGCCATTTACGATCAGCTCCAGCTAAATCATTATGGCTATGTGCTTCAAATACGGCGTCATCAGGCATCGTTAAATTTGTTGGGACGGTATTGGTTGCAGAGATTACTGAGTTATTCATGCTTTCTAAGGCCAATGCTTCTGCAATGGCATCTTGTACTAGGTTTTCTTCTACTTCGGCGGGTGCATCTAACATTTCACCATTTAGCATTGCAAAAATCTGTGGATCAACTTTTTTTAGATAGTCAGCTTCCATTTTTGACGCAGTCACGGGTTGAGTAAATGCAAATAATAAAATACTGGAAAACAGTACAGCTCCAGCGATTAATATCCACCATTGTTGTAAATGCCAATGCGATTGAATTTGCTCAGGTGAGGCTGCCGAATTCAGCTCATGTGCAAATTGTTTGGCATTTGTCCAACGATCTTTGCTTTTTGGAATTAAAGATGCAAAAAAACTGTGAAGTATTTGTCTAAGCTCATACGACAGCAATAATGCCGAGACAAAGCTTAAAATTAAAAAACATGTAAAAAGCAGAATAATCATGATTCAGCTTTGGGTTCTTTTGGTGTTTCCTTAACTGGCGTAACTGTTTTAGTTACAGTCACCTGTAATGAGCCACGTGGAGACTCTGGTTCAGGTTCTTCAATGACGGTTGGTTTAGTCGGTTTTACGGCTGCTTTAACAACGGGCGTCGGGATAGGTGTAGGCTTAACTTGAGTTTGTAAAGGTCGAGTTTGTGCGGGATTAGGTTTTGTTGTTTTAATGGTATTAACAACAATATTTTTAGGTTCTGTTTGGGTCAAGGCAAATGGATCTTGAGTATGACCAGTAGTAGGTTGTGTCCTTGTCAGCTGTTGCGGTTTTGCTGTTGGATGTTTAAATACATTTACAGGATCAACAGCCTGAACATTAGGGTCATCATTTGAAGTATGAACTGTTTGCTCATGTTGTGTTTGCGTATGATCAGCAATATTTTCATCCGCTGTCATGACACGTGCTGGTGCTACATTCGACTCACTGAGTACATGCTCTTGTAACTCTGTAGGCTGACTTGTAAGAAGATCTGTATTTTTACTGTCACTCGCTTGCATATTCATAAAAATGAAACCTGCAATTGAAATCACAGAAACACCTGCTAAAAAACCAATCACAGCGGTTATTAGGGGTGATATTGTTGTCTTTTTAGTCGATTGTAATATTCGAACATTATTTGATTTTTCGTTTGCCATTTTATTCTAGTCTTATGGTAAATGAATGGTGATATAAGCTTGTTCTGCTGGTGCGCTAATTACGTTTTGATATTTAGATAAAGCAGCATCATTTTGTTTACCCAACATATAGTGTAAGCCCACAAAAGAAATTACAGAAAACAAAAGTAAAAAAATCAAAATCCAAAAGAATGGAAGCTCACGATGAATAATATGTTTGATTTGATCAGGTAAAGCAGCAAAAGGAGAAAATGCGACTTTTTTTCCTTTTAAATAATCAATTTCATCCCCAATACGTGAGACCAATAGATTCAGATGCTCTATAGATTCAATACGATATTTACCATGAAATCCTAACAACATGCAGTAGTGATAAACTTCCAGTGCAGCCAGTCGTTCTTTACCTTTACTTCGGATCTCTTCTAATTTCTCAAAAAAACGATAGCCTGCAAGTTGTGAGCCAAACAAAGTCAGCTGTAGTGGGTTTAACATCCAATTATTTTGTAAATCAAAAAAACGTGCATCCTGTTGTGTCACAATCGTTTCATCAATTAATGCGCAAAATGCGTATTTAGCATCCTGTATATCATCGGCATTAAACTGTAATTTACGTGCTTGATGATCAAATCGATTTAATAAATCTATAATTTTTTGTTTAAAGCCTTCCGGATCTGATGGTACATATTGATTTTTTAATAAAAAAACAATGTAAAAACCATCATGTAATAAATCAACCATATTTGCAGATGCAGTTTGTGCTTTGACTTCCGTTTGTGTCGGTACATATCCAGTGCCAATCGTGCCATCATCAAACAGAGAGGGTACATTATTCTTCATATTCATTTTTATATTGCCTTATCCATTCATTACTGCAATCAATTCAATTGAAATATCTTGGAAGCCTGTCGGGATATATACACAAATCGCTTCAGAATCCAGCATGCGTTGATACAATTCATTATTTGGTTCAACTTCAAAATAGCTGACACCAGAACGAACTGGAATTGCCGTTGGGACTTGCATTAAATGTTGCAGTGTCACAGCAGGTAATGCCGCCATGACACGTTGTTCTACATCTACTGTACTACCAACTTTAAAGCGTAGAGGGACATAAGAAATTAAATCATGTGTAGGCATAACACCACTTGAAACAGCCAAATACAGGCGAGTATCACGGGTAATTTTGTCAGACTCTAAACTACCAATCCAATAAGAAGGTCGAGTTTCTTTTAAGCTAATACTGATATAGCGATTTGAAATAATCGTATCTAATAAATCACGTAATATTAGATCAAGCTGACCAAAGCTTTCTTCAAGGTGGGTGTGCTTATATTCTGGCAAATGTTCGACATCGTAAGCAGTTGAAAAGGTCAACATAGAACCCGTTAAGCGCAACAACTCAAAATATAAGCGCTCTGGATGAATCAATGGATAACGCAGTAAATGATTCAGCGTTGCATGAGCTGTATTTAATGCATTCACCAACCAAAAAGACACAATATCGCCAGAACGGAATTCAATGAGTTTTTGCTCATTTTCACGGTTATTGGCCTGAATTGTCTTAATTTTCGCTTTAATAATATTTAAAGTTCTTTTTAATCCAGCCAATAAAGAATCACAGGCTGAGATATGTAAAATTGGCGGAATAAATTTAGAATCTAAGATAAAACTGCCAGAACTTTGACGCTTTAAACGACCAATTTGGATATATAAATAGCCATCTAAACTTTGAGCTGGCTCATGTGCATGTTCAAACAATTTTAACTCTGCACGACGCTTTAATAAGGTAATGTCCGCCAAAGATGCATCTGTAAATAAATCATAGGCTTCAGTCAAGTGAGAATAATATCGACTAGACTGCGTATGTTGTTCAAAACTTAAGTTTTTCTTATTGGCTTGCATAATTGGGAGTGCCAAATATACATGCATTTCATTTTTAAGATTTAACTCATCAAGAAGTACTGGCTCTGGCAGTAAATCTTGTGCCGGCGCTTGATAAATTTCACCATCTTGCCAAATCATCTCAACTTTATTTAGAGCCAAAACTTGTGTCGAAAGTTGTACTTCATCAAAATCTAATTGTTGAATGCCATAAGCAAATGGAACAGTAGATCGTACAGTATGATTTAGTCTTTGCTCGTGATAAGCATCTTGCATTTGGAAGTGTTGGGGTCTAAGGAATAGGCCTTCTCCCCATAATATTTTTTCAGCTTTTAACATTTAAGTTACCAATCATTATTTGCATCATTATTTTGTACGCCCAACATTTCTTGGACATTTTCTAACGGATTTTCATTTTTAATGACTTGGGTTAGCCATTCATGTAATGGCATTTGGCCCCATTTAATAGTTTTTTGTAGCATATAGCTAACAGGACTATGAGGCTCATTGACTTGGAAATAATCCGAAATTTCTTGTAATAAACGCATCGCTTGATCACGATTTGCCAAATGACTTTTTTGTTGTGGTTGAAAAGTAGTTGTACTATGTTCAACATGCATATTGGTAGCCTGTTCTACATGGGGTGTTGTAACATTCATCGGTGTATCAATAGGGGGGGATGGACTGCTTTTATTTTGTTCGGTAGATTGTAAAAAAGCCTCGGCTTTATAAATTTTCTTTAAGTTCAAATGAATACTTTCAATTTGGGAGTCAATTCCAGCAAAACTTGGAGCATCTAATCCCATTAGTTGATCCATCGTATCTTTTAACAATTGCCACTGCGTTAGTGTTTCTAAAAAAGCCTGATAGTTTTGATATTGAATGCTTTTGGATGTATTGAAAAGCGCGTGATCAAATTGCTCCATTAAATTAACGGGATTTTCTTGATCTTCATCTTCTGTATTTAATTTACGTTTTTGATTTTGTTGATGCAAAAAAGATTCGTAGTCAGAAAGGGTGTAGTACGGCGAAACATTTACCACTGGAATACTTTTGCATAATGTCGGTAAAAGATTAATAAATCCCTGCAATAAACCTAAGCGTTGATCTAAATCTTCATCTTCAATTTCGGGAAATAGCTGAAACCAATAGCTATTTAAACTCTGTTGCATTAGAGCGAGGCTTTTATGTAGGCCATCAAAACCATATAAATGTGCCCATGCTTCCATTAACCACGTATAAAGGCGAATATCCTTGCTTTTTTCAGTAAGCAACTCAATGGTTTGTGATTGAACAAAGGACCAATCTGCTTGTTTTGGTTCAGCTACCCAATCACCTTGATCCAATAACGGGTCATCTTGTGTTTTTGCCTTTTTTATTGCATGAAATTCATTAGAAAATGAATAATCCGTACCACAAGGCTGTTGCTCGCTAATGGGCTGTAATAGGGTTTCGAGTTCTACACTCATAATTTGCCTTTATTTTTTCTGATTCTATTTAAACTATCTATTTGGCAAGAAGTAATTATAAATATCACTCCTAGCCACGTTGGGGTCAAAAGTGTTTATTTAATACTTTCAACTTCTGATTTTTTGCTTTTTTTAGGTTTTACTTTCTTTGTTGTCTTCACATCTGCTACGGGATCAAGTAAATAGATAATCTCATCATCTTTCACATGAATTTCGATATGCTTAGGAATATTATTTTCACTCATAGCAACCAAAATTTTCGTTGCTAATGCAGGTAAAATAGTTGCATTCAAAATGTTATCTACATTACGTGCACCACTATCTACTTCAGTACAGCGACTTAAAAGTAATTCAATTAAGTCATCGGTATAAGTTACTTGTGTTGCATATTGTTTTTCTAAGCGTGCCGTAATTTTGCCTAATTTATGATGAATAATACGAACCAGTAAATCATCAGACAATGGATAATAAGGCACAATTCGCATACGACCTAAAAATGCAGGTTTAAATTGTTTGTATAAACTTGGCTTAAGTTGCTCAAGTAATGCTTCTGCAGTAGGCCATTCTTCTATAGGTGCATTTAAGCAAGCTTGCATGATGGCACTTGAGCCTGTATTTGATGTAAGCAATATCGTTGTGTTTTTAAAATCAATCACACGACCTTCACCATCTTCGAGTGTCCCTTTATCAAAGACTTGATAAAATAATTCTTGAACATCGTTGTGTGCTTTTTCAATTTCATCGAGTAATACAACTGCATAAGGATTACGGCGCACGGCTTCGGTTAATACACCGCCTTGTCCATAACCCACATAACCAGGAGGTGCACCTTTTAATGAAGATACCGTATGTGCTTCTTGGTATTCGGACATGTTAATGGTGATTAGGTGTGATTCTCCACCATAAAGTTCATTAGCTAAAGCCAATGCAGTTTCTGTTTTACCAACACCACTTGGACCCACGAGCATAAACACACCTTGTGGTTTATTTGGATCTTCAAGCTTAGCTTTCGATGTCTTAATGCCTTGAACGAGTTGATGAAGGGCATAATCTTGACCCATGACACGCTGTTCAAGTTTTTCTTCTAAAGTTAATATTTGTTTAATTTCATCATTGACCATTTTTCCAACAGGAATGCCAGTCCAATCGGAAATAATTTCATTAATGATTTGGGCATTTACACGTTCAAAGACCAATGGTGTTTGGCCTTGGCTTGCTTTAAGTTGTTCACGTAAGCTTGCAAGTTTTTGAATTTCTGTTTCGTCAGTTAAATCATTTATTTCAAGTTGCTGAATTTCTCGAACCCATTGTAGTTCTTGCATCCATTGAGTTTTAACCTGCTCAATTTCAGATGCTAAGAGCGACAATTGAGCTTTTAAAGCATCTAAGCGTTCATGATGAATTGGGATGTTTTTATGTTCATTTTCTAAAATGCTTAATTCAAGATTTAAATTGTGCTGTTTCGCTAGTAACTGATCCAATTTAACAGGTTGAGCATTTTGTGTTAGGGCAACCCGTGCTGCTGCGGTATCTAAAACGCTAATGGCTTTATCTGGGAGTTGACGCCCAGTAATATAACGGTGTGAAGCATGAACAGCAGTGACAATGGCTTCATCATCAATTTGCAAATTAAAATGTTGTGCCATGACTGGAATCATAGCCCGCAACATATCAATCGCGACTTCTTCGGTAGGTTCTTCAACTTTTACTACTTGGAAGCGACGACTCAAAGCAGCGTCTTTTTCGAAGTATTGTTTGTATTCAGCCCAAGTTGTTGCAGCGATAGTTCGTAATTCACCACGTGCTAATGCAGGTTTAAGCAAATTGGCTGCATCATTTTGTCCAGCTTGGCCACCAGCACCAATTAATGTATGTGCTTCATCAATAAACAGAATAATAGGGTGTACTGAAGCCTGAACTTCTTGAATCACAAGTTTTAAACGATTTTCAAATTCACCTTTGACACTTGCACCAGCTTGTAACAAGCCCATATCTAATACATGCAATTGCACATTTTTTAGAGCATCTGGAACTTGGTTGTTTGCAATTTTTAAAGCCAAACCTTCAACTACAGCAGTTTTACCAACACCAGGTTCCCCAGTTAAAATGGGGTTGTTTTGACGGCGGCGCATTAAAATATCGAGCATTAAGCGAATTTCAAATTCACGGCCTATGACTGGATCGATACCACCACTTTTAGCCTTTTCAGTGAGGTTAATGGTAAATTGGTCTAAAGCAGGTGTTTTTGCAACTGGTGTGCTCATGACAGTTGAGTCTGCGTGTTCAATATTTAAATTTTGAACTTGAAATTCATTTTCAACACTTTCATGGCATACATCTAAAAATTTATGCTTCATGGTGTCGATAGGGAAGCGTTCAAATAAGTATGAAGCACGCGCTGCAATTTGATACAAATCAGGTGCAGTCAATAAGGCTACCAATAAGTGACCACTACGAATAATAGGATTTTGTTCTGCTGATGCCAATAACCAAGCTTGTTCTAATAACCGTACTATGGATTGTGCGAAAATTGGTGTACGGGCATTGCCCTTAGGGAGTTGTGTAATACTTTCTTTTAAATCTTGACTTAGGCCATCACGCTCAATTTTGTACTTTTCAATTAAATAATAAAGATCATTTTTTATATTTGATTGTAGTAATTCTAGAAAAAAATGTTCAATTTCGATCTCATAATTTTGTTGCGATATGCAAGTATTTGCCGATTTCTCGAGACAAATACGCGCATGAGGTGACAATTTTGTGATTAAAATTTTTAAATTATTCATAATTTTCTCAATTTTTAGACACACTTCAGCATATTAAAATTGGGTTTTGCTGAGGTACCTGATTCTAACTGTTTTTAGTATTTTGTTTTAAATCAATTGTTTATATTAAACAAATCAAAACTATGTTGGATATTTTACATAATTTTTTAAAAAAACAAAGATAATTCCATTGCATGTTAAGACTTAAATACAAAATTATTCAAGAGAAACTGACAAAAATTGTTAATTATTTTCTATTTTTGTATTGACTTCATAGCTAGTTCTTTTGTTAGAATTGTTGGCATATTTTTTAATCAAGAATAATTGAGAGTATGATTGCAAGAAATTTGTGATCAATCTCACATGAATAATATTATATAAATTAAAATTAATACCAAGATAGAGGCTATTTTGAATAAGTATAATCTCATTTTAACGTTTGTCCTTACGGCAAGCTTAACGCAATTCAGCTTTGCAAAAGATCAGACGCAAGAAATCAGTAAATCTTGTTTAAAAGATTATCCGGTTGCTGTGGGTGATACAGATGCTGAACTCGTTAATTTTTACAATCAACTTTGTGATAAAAGCAATCGAAAGAATGATGCTTTAAAGCAAGAATTATCATTAAAAATTGCGCAACGCTATCAAGGTTTAGGTTATAACTTAAAAGCATTAGAAGTGATCAATCAATTGCGTAGCCAAAATGTGAGCTCACGTGAATTAACCGATGTAACATTTTTGGCTGGTGTAAGTATTGCTCAAAATGCTCTGAATCAAATGCGTTCAACAGAATTACGCTCTTTAACTGAAACGAGTTATGCACCTGCAAAAAAACTCGCGGAAACCATTCGCTTTGCTCAGCCGACAGTTGAAAAGCCATTAGAATCTGAAGACGAAAGTTTTAAGAGCAAATCAAATAAGTCATCGAAGTCTTCCTTAAAATCAACGACACAATCGAAAAGAAATAAAAGCACTGTATCCGCAGATAAACCTTCAAAACCTAAAACCTTTGCAAAAACTACTGCAACTGTAAAAAAAGAACAACCCGCTGTTAAATCAGCACCTGCTCATTCTGGCTCATCTCCATTTGCGTCATTAAATAAATAAAAAAATAGGAAATTAAATTATGTCAAAGCGTGAAAGCGTTCAAAAAAAATTACAACGTATACGTCCGCCGCGTGTACAGCTTACTTACGATGTTGAAGTAGGTGATGGTAAAGAAGTAAAAGAATTACCTTTTGTTGTTGGTGTATTAGGTGACTTTTCTGCAGCTTCAGAAGTGGAAAAGACCAAGCTGAAAGATAAAAAGTTTATTAATGTTGATTTAGACAATATTGATGAAGTAATGGAATCTTTAGCACCACGTGCAAGCTTTCAAGTCGAAAATACATTGACTGAAGAAGGTGGGAAAATTGGTGTAGATTTAACCTTTACCAGCATGGCAGATTTTACTCCTGAGCACGTTGTACAAAATGTAGACCCGCTTCGTAAGCTTGTAGAAGCGCGTGAGCGTTTAACTGATTTACGTAATAAAATTTCGAATAATGAACGACTTGAAGATCTATTAGATGATGTTTTAAAAAATACAGATCAAGTACGTAAATTAAGTGCGGAGGTTGAAAGTGAATAATTTTAATACCGCTACAGCATCTGTTGCAGAAGTTGAAAACTATTCTTTACTTGATTCAATTGTTGAGCAAAGTCGTATTGCACGTAATGATCAAGAACATGACCGTGCAAAAAGCCTGATTGGCGAATTAGCCAAAGAAGTGATGGCTGGTACAATTACTGTGTCTGAAAATATGTCACTTTCAATTGATAAGCGTATTGCAGAGATTGATGCATTAATTTCACAACAATTAAGCAAAATTATGCACCATGCAGAGTTTCAAAAAATTGAATCAACTTGGCGTGGTTTATACTATTTTTGTCAAGAAACACCTTCAAACTCTTTAATTAAAATTCGTATGTTGAATACAACAAAAAAAGAATTGGTTAAAGATTTCCAAGGTGCTACAGATTTCGATCAAAGTACTTTATTCAAAAAAATCTACGAAGAAGAGTATGGTTCATTTGGTGGGGCACCTTATGCAACTTTAATTGGTGACTTCGAATTTGATCGTACACCTTCTGATATGTATTTATTGGAACAAATCTCACATGTGGCAGCAGCAGCACACGCACCATTTATTTCAGCAACGTCTTCAGACATGTTTGGTCTAGAGTCATTTACAGATATAGATCGTCCTCGTGATGTGAGTAAAATTTTTGAAACTGCTGAATATGTTCAATGGCGTTCCTTCCGTGAAAGTGATGATGCGCGCTATGTTGCGTTAACCATGCCACGTGTATTAGGTCGTTTGCCTTACCATCCTAAAGAAGGTAATGCAACGGAAGGCTTTAATTATGTTGAAGAAGTGTCTGGTGAAAACCACAATGAATATTTATGGATGAATGCCGCGTATGCCTTTGGTACACGTTTAACCAATGCCTTTGATCAGCATGGTTGGTGTGCAGCAATTCGTGGTGTTGAAGGTGGCGGTTTGGTTGAAGGTTTACCTGTTCATACCTTTAAAACCAATGATGGTGAAGTTGTATTTAAATGCCCAACAGAAATTGCAATTACAGATCGTCGTGAAAAAGAGTTAAGCGACCTCGGTTTTATTCCATTGGTACACTGTAAAAATACGGACTATGCGGCATTTTTTGGCGCACAATCAACGCAAAAACCAAAAAAATATGACAGCGATACGGCGAATGCTAATTCAGCATTATCAAGTCAAATTCAGTACATTATGGCTGTATCCCGCATTGCACATTATTTAAAAGCAATGATGCGTGACAAAGTCGGTAGTTTTGCATCTGCAGGTAATGTAGAAGCCTTTTTAAACAGTTGGCTCTCACAATATGTGTTATTAGATGATGGCGCTTCTCAAGAAGCCAAAGCTCAATATCCATTACGTGAAGCTTCTGTAAAAGTTGTAGAAAACCCAGCTGAACCGGGTCACTACAAATCTGTGGTCTTTTTAAGACCGCATTTCCAGTTGGATGAGTTGTCAGTTTCTTTGCGACTTGTTACTGAGCTTCCTCAGTCTTCAAATTAATTTTTGATGCAACAGTATAATAACTTTAAATAAATAGGAAAATTAAAAATGAAAGATATATACGTACAGTTTCGAGGCAAATACAAAATTGATGGTGAGTCACGTGACACTGAACATAAAAACTGGTTAGAAGTTAATTCATGGTCTCACAATATCCGTCAACCTAAATCAGCAACATCTTCAAGTGTTGGTGGCCATACAGCTGAACGTGTAGAACATTCAGACATGATTTTCATAAAAGACTTGGATGCAACAAGTCCGAAATTATGGGAAGCATGTTCTGCTGGTTATACATTTGATGAAGTTCAAATCGATTTCTATCGTGCGAATGGCGACAAGCGTATTAAATATCTTCAAATTAAATTGAAACATGTTTTAGTTTCAAGCGTTACACCAAACGTGAATGACGAAGGTGTTCCACACGAAGCATTTGGCTTGAAATATGCTGCTGTTGAGTGGACATACAACCAACAAGATATTAACGGTACACAAAAAGGTGCTGTTACTAAGAAGTGGTCATTGTCTAATAACACTGCGTCTTACGCTGCATAATAATTTAAAAAGTAGGGGTTGGCGTCAGCCAGCCTCTATCATTTTATTATTTAATAGATTTGCCAATACATAAGAATGAAATGAACCTAGATCAACTTTATCCATTTGGATTTCGGACAACATTGTTCGATCGTATGTTGCCTAACGACCAACAAGCACAAAATGGCTTGTCATTAAGTGAACTACGTGAATCCGTTGCATCTGATTTAGAAGATTTACTGAATAGTCGAATGGCGAATTTTGGTGAGTTAATTGAGGATTTTCCTTTGGCTAAAAAGTCAATTTTGCAATTTGGCATTATCGATTTTGTTGGTCTGTCAACTGCAAACCCAACAGATTGTGACAAAATTTGCCAATCCATTGAAAAGTCAATTGCCGCACATGAGCCTCGTTTAAAGCAAATTAAGGTTGAAATGTTGATGGAAGGCAACAATATGGGGGCGCTGTGCTTAAGTATTCAAGCATTTTTAAATATTCATCCTTTATATGAGCCAGTCGTATTTGATGCATTATTAAAACCGACCACACAACAATATGTTATTTCTCCTAAAAGCTAAGTGAGTTATCCGTGATTGAAGAGCTACTCCCATATTATGAAAAACAATTACAGGAATTTGCACAGCAATCGCGTGATTTTTCAAACAAATATCCAAAAATTGCACAACGCTTATCTTTAAATCAAGAACAAATTGATGATCCACATATCGAACGTCTTATCCAAGCTTTTTCTTTGGTGGCTGCACGTATTGATAAAAAGCTAGATGATAGCTATGAGGTTTTTACACGCTCTATTTATGAGGTCATGTTTCCTCAATATCTTAAGCCTTTTCCAGCAAGTTCTGTGGTGTCATTTGAAGATATCAATAAAATAAAAACATTGACTGAATTACATTTCATTCCTAGATCGACTATTTTAAAAGCGAAAAGTGTTCGTGGTGTTCAATGTGAGTATGCAACCTCATACGATACGGCGATCATGCCTATTTCCTTGCAAAATATACATTTTAAGACGCATCCAACAGCGCAAATGCATCTAAATCATAATGCGACTTTAAGTTTTGTCTTTGATATTTTCAATAAAAGCCATCGTTTACTAGAACAACAACACCTGCCTATTTACTTAGATGCTATTTCGCATTTTCCATTGCAAGTGCTCGACCATATTTTTAGAAAAGGAACGCATTTTAGTATTAAAGCAGGTCAAGAAAGTTATGATATTGCTAATCCTTTTAGCTTAATGGGTTTTGATGAGGCTGATGGAATATTACCGTTAGATCAGCATACGCATCATGCTTATCGTTTACTCATGGAATATTTTTGCTTTCCTGAAAAATTTAATTTTTTAAAACTTAATTTGAATGCTATCTCACATTTAGCTTTGGAACATTCTAGCTTTGAGTTGCAAATTCATTTTAAATTAAATTTAAATGACCAAGCTTCTATACGAAATTATTCAGAGTTAAGCACCGCTAATTTTAAATTATTTGCAACGCCAATTATCAATTTATTTAAAAAGCAGGCAGAACCACAAAAAATTAATCATAAGCGCATGGATTATCCATTGGTCACAGATGCGCATCATCCTGATTATTTTCAGGCGTATTCAATTTTAAAAATGAATATGGTCCGTGAAAAAAGTGCACAAGATGAAGTTATGCATCCTATTTTACCGTTCTTTGCGATGAGTCATTATCAGCATGATCAGGTCAAGTTTTTTTATAGCTTAAAAACTTCAGGTTTAAATAATAAATCACAAGAAATGAGTTATAGCATTATTTCTAAGTCATTGGATCCTGCGAGTACAAAATCTGATTTTATTAGTACTGAACTTTTGTGTACGAATCGTGATTTACCTTATGAAAGTTATAACAAAGACCAAAATATATTAACGCTAAATGATAGTAGTTTGGCGCGACGTGCATTAATGCTGAAACGTCCAACACAACCTTTTTATTTTGAGCAAAATAAGCAAGAACAATGGCGAATTATTTCTCAGCTTTCATTAAATAATATGTCGTTAATGAAAGGGGATTCCGTTGCTCATATTAAAGAGCTTCTAGAGTTATATAACCTACCAAAGAGTAAAGAAAATCAATTAATTATAGATGCGATTAAAGAAATCGACTTTTCACTTGCGCAAAAATTAGTGAATAGCAAACCATTTCCATTATTTGTACGTGGTGTCAAAGTAAAAATAAGCTTGGATTTAGAGGTTTTTCGTGGGTTTAGTGCCTATATTTTTAGTCAGTTGTTAAGTCATGTCTTTAATTTAAGAGTTAATTTGAACAGTTTTGTTGATGTCGAAATATTTGACGTACACACCCAACAGGAGATATACCAATGCGTGCAGAACGTTGGTGGCAAAATGCTTCTGTAATCCAAGGATTGTTTGATCAACCTCAAAGTTATGATTTTGTTCAGGCCGTACGCTTGCTTAGGCACGCACCTGTAAAAACGCAACAGCATTGGTCTTATGACTTTAACTTTCGAAGTTCTCTCAATTTAACATTTCCATTAACTGAAATTGAAAGTTTGAAGCTTGAGGATGAACAAGTCCATTTAACCAATTTAATTATTGGCCTAACGGGTATGCAAGGGGCTCTACCTTATAGCTATACCAATAAAATAAAGCTAAGTGGCCGGCATCAACGTGATGAAACTTTAAGTTTTTTATCGCTATTCAATCATAAGTTAACCGCACAATATGTTGATGCGAGTATTAACTATCAGCTACCGATCCGTTATGAAATTGAAAATGAAAATAGTTATTTAAATATTATTCATGCATTAGCAGGTTATGTCAGTGAACAGCATGCACAGCAAGAATTAGATGATTATTTTGCTGAATTTTCGGGTTTGATGCAGGGGCAAAACAATAATGCACATGCCTTAAAAACCATGTTGAACTGTATTTTTAGTCAACATTTCGATATTACAGAATTTATTTCTGAGAAATTTAATTTAGCACCTGATCAGCAAACTTGTCTGGGGGGGACGCATGATTTTATGCTGGGAATAAATACATTTTGTGGCAGTACAGTTCGTCAAATTGATGAAAAAATTGAAATTGTGATCGGGCCTTTAACACGTGAAGATTATCTAAGCTTTTTACCTCATCAAGAGCAAAGTATAAAACTAAAAAAAATTATTCAAACTTGGTGTACACCGACATTAACTGTAGATGTACGACTTATTTTAAAAAAACAAGAGATTCAGCCTTTGTGTTTGAGTGCAAATAGCCATTGCGGTTTATCTCAAGGGGCTTTTCTAATGCCTACACAACAGCAAGACAATGCTGAAACGTGTTATGCATTAATTGGTGGACAATAACAATGATTAAATTATTTCTTAGCACCTTGATTGGCTTAGTTATTTTAGTAAGTGCCTGTGTGATTTATTTTTGGCGTGATACTGCTTATGACCCATCTGCAATAGATTTAGGTCTATATTTTTTAGCTTTACCGTTAATGATCACGACTGTTTTTTTTGCACCTGTCTTCATCATTAAAGCAATGAAGGCACAAAAAGAAAAAAAGCAACAGCAAGCTGAGCAAGAAGCTTTGCGTTATGAACAACAACAAATTGATGCCTTAGAACGTGAGCGTCCAAAAGAATTACCAAGTGAGCAATTTGAACTGCATATTTATTCCGCACATTCTTGGCATAGTTTTGGTGAAAATACTGAAATCATTGACAGTATTAAAGCATTTAAAAGTCCTGAGCTGTACCGAAAACTTATGAATAGCTATGGTTTGCCTATTTTAAGTTATCGTATTCAGGACTTAGATGATTTGATTGATTCAACCTTAGATGAGGATGATCTGCCTGTCATGAGTATGAGAGAAAAGCGGATCCATTCTTTAATACGTCAGCAATTTGAACAGCATGCTGAAACTTTAGCGATGGTTTCCAATCATTTAAAGCAATCAGCATTATTTTATGATAGTGAATTGGCTTACCAATACAAAATGCATCCAGGCTGGACGCAAGAAAATTTTGTAGATGATCATGAAGAAGATAAAACACCTGTACAGGAAGTGCCACGCTTAAATCGTTTTACTGTACATATTTTATTGGCTGAAAACTTAATTCACCAATGGAATGAGCAAAGTAAATTTGAACTTCAGGAAGCGTTGAGCATTCAATATGCGATTTTGCCTGAGCAAATTCAGATTGAGCATCATTTTTTTAGTAGCCAAACAGCCTATAGTGAATGGACAAAATTACTGAAAGATGCCGCGAATACAGCCAATGAAGTGAACTTTTTAATTAGTGTAGATTCAGAAATTGATCAGGAATGTTTAGATGAACGCTTTTGGTTAAATGAGCAGTATATTGCATCTGAATTTGTATCAAGTTGGTGTGTAGCGAATACATCGACAGTATTACTTGATTTACAACCACTTACTACATTATGGTTGAGCGTGAATGAAAATAATTTTTCGAATTATTTAAAAAATAATCAATTAAATGAATTAGAGCAGTTTCAGCAAGAGCATCCCTTTGTATTGGTATTAGATGATGCGAACGATGTTAAAACAACCAAAACCTTACAGCGCGTATTTGAAGACACTGCGATAGATTTTCATCATTTTTTATATACAAAACAAAATCTTGGACATACACAAAATTTATCAAAAGTATTTGGTTTTATGCTGGGTATGCACCTGCCAGAAGAGATGATCAATATGATTTACAGTACCGAGCAAGATTCAACGTATGCTTTTTTCAAAGCTTATGAATTTGATCAGTCTGAAACAGTCATTACTCAAAATTAAGAAAGTATAAAGAGAATAACGTGAGCACATTATTTTATACCTTGCTTGGCTACGTGTGGCAGTATGTCACTAACCCCAAAGCAATGATGGCACTGTCAATGTTTGTTGCTTTAATTGCAATGAATAATTCCGTACCGCCTAAGATTTTTTGGATTTTAGTCGCGATTTACATCATTGGCTTAATTATTTGGGGCATTTATGAGCTGGTTCAATATCGAAAAAATCGCCAACAAGGTGAAGAACTAGCCGAAGCTATTGCTAAAGATACAGAGTCTGAATACGGAAAACAAAAAGATAAAGAAGAATTGCAGTTAATTCATCAGCAAATGAAAGACTCAATTCAATTGATCCGTAAGTCTAAGCTTGGTGATAAAAAGGGCAATGCTGCTTTATATGAATTACCGTGGTACATGGTGATTGGCAATCCTGCAGCAGGTAAAAGTTCTGCAATTTACAATTCTGGTTTACGCTTTCCGTTTGAAGAAACACATCAAAAGATGGTGTCTTCGGGCTTAAGTGGGACACGAAATTGTGATTGGTTTTTTTCAACTGAAGGTGTATTGCTTGATACGGCGGGGCGTTATTCTGTTTATGCAGAAGACCATAATGAATGGTTAGGTTTTTTAGGCTTACTGAAAAAAAATCGTTCTAAAGCACCTGTAAATGGCCTAATTTTGGTCGTTAGTGTGGCGGAATTAGTAAGTCAAAGCCCAGAAAAAACCATTAAATTAGCAAAAAACTTGCGTGCACGAGTGCAAGATATTACCGAGCGCCTAGAAATTTTTGCACCTGTATATGTTGTTTTTTCTAAAATGGATTTGATTGCAGGATTTACTGAATTTTTTGAATGTTATGACAAAGATGAATTTGATCAAGTCTGGGGTGCAACTTTACCTTATGATCCAAATACATCAGATCAGGCGACTGAGTTATTTGAAAAACACTACGGTTTGTTATATGACGGTTTAAAGGGTGTAAGTACAACACATCTTAGTCGCCGCCATTCACAAAATATTTCGCCAAGTGTTATGACCTTTCCATTGGAATTTAAAACCTTAAAACCTGTTTTAAAAACCTTTATTGGCACATTATTTCAAGACAATCCCTATCAGTTTAAACCGGTTTTTCGTGGCTTCTATTT
This sequence comes from Acinetobacter sp. WCHAc060006, assembly GCF_004209135.1. NCBI lineage: Bacteria > Pseudomonadati > Pseudomonadota > Gammaproteobacteria > Moraxellales > Moraxellaceae > Acinetobacter > Acinetobacter sp. WCHAc060006. The sequence goes on from NZ_SGSS01000028.1 coordinate 34,421, forward strand.
TACCAGTGCTTTACAAGAAGGTACGATTGAAAGCCCAATGACTGAGCAATTGGCGGAAGATTTTCACTTAATTCGTAGTGATGATACCAATTTTGGGGTACCGACCAATTCTATTTCTCAAGATCATGGTTATTTCTTAAAAGGGCTATTTTCAAATGTTATCTTAAAAGATAAAAACCTTGTAAAACAGCATATTAATCCTGCAAGAAAGCGTCAGCGCTTTATGTCATTTTTAGGCGCTTTAATTGCAGTTGCAATTATTTTGAGTGTTTGGGTGTGGTCATATCGAAATAACCAACAGTTAATTGCTGAAGTTCAAGCCGATTTAAATAAAGTCGTGCAAATGGAAAATAATGCTTCAGGAAATTTAGCAACACAAATGGATGCTTTGCTCATTCTACAAGGTCATTTACAACAACTTGATCATTTTGATGAGGATCGACCTTTAAAATACAGCTTCGGTTTGTATCAAGGCAATGCAGTGCGTGAAAAATTGAAGGCAGAATATTTGAAGGGCATCCAACAAATTGTACTTCAACCTGCACAACAGAACATGGCGCAATACTTACAACGTGTAAAAAGTAATGAAGCAACTTTGCGCGAAAATCATGTCAATGTGAAGTTAAATCAAGCTGTTCAAAGTAAGCAACCATATTTAGAACCTTCAGATACAAGCCCACAAGATGCTTATAATGCTTTAAAAGCTTATTTAATGTTAAGTAATCCTCAGTACAGAGAATCAAGTCACTTAAGTGATCAAGTAACGCGTTTTTGGCGTTCATGGTTAGACTCAAACCGTGGCCAAATGGAACGTGGTGACATGATTCAAAAAGCGGAGCAGATTTTATCTTATGCGATGACCTTGGCCAATGATCCGCTGTTTCCACGTATGAATTCTGACACACAATTGGTAGATCAAACACGACAAATCTTAATGTCAGTAAGTACAGGCATACCTGCACGAGATCGCGTATACAACGAAATTAAAATGCGTGGATCGGTTCGTTTTCCTGCACTAACGGTGAAACAAATCATTGGTGAAGCCGGTCAGTCTACAATGTTGGGTTCTTATGCCTTACCAGGGATATTTACTTATCAAGCTTGGGACAATTATGTAAAAGATGCCATCGAACAAGCGGCCAATAGCCCAACCGATTCTAAAGACTGGGTATTGAATATGAACCAATCAGATGATTTGACCTTTAGTGGCAGTCCTGAGCAAATTCGTAAACAGCTTACCGAGTTATATAAGCAAGAGTACATTGCTGAATGGCGTAAATTCTTAAATGCTACGCATTATGCAAAAGGCAACAGTTTTGCACAGCAAGTTAAAATTATTGATGTGCTTGGCGAGCCTGAAAATTCACCAATTCGTATCGTGTTGAACCGCGTTGCGCAAGAAACCAGTTGGGATAATCCAGTCGTACAAGCAGAGTTAGCTGCACCTCAAAAAGGATTTATTGCATGGTTTAAACGCAAAGTACTCAGCCGTGATGAAGCTAAAATTGCACAAAGCAATGCATCTACTGCTACACAAGGTGTGATCTCAAAAGAATTCCAAATGTTCTATCAGTTGGTGCGTAAACGTGACGATTTACAAAATAAATCCTTACTCGATGAATATATGGCAAACCTAGGTCAAGTCCGCAGTAAGTTTAATGATTTACGTAGTGCTGGTGACATAGGCCCAGCCAGTATGGCTTTGGTTAAACAAACCATTAACGACCAAACGTCGGTATTCAACATTACACAAAAATATGTTGATGAAAAAATGGCAGTGGGCTTGAAAGAAGCTGATCAACAGCAATTACAAAAACTTTTGATGGCACCATTAACACAGTCATTTGAAACTTTGGTGATTCCAGCACAAGATGAGTTAAATAAACTGTGGACGATTCAAGCTTATCAACCATTTGGCACCAATTTATCAAATAAATATCCATTTAAAGCTGGTGCAACTGTACAAGCAACAAGCAATGAAATTGGTCAAATTTTTGGTGAAAATGGCAGTATTGCACGCTTTGTAAAAGAGTATCTTGATCCACTGGTTATTCGCCGTGGTTATACCTTAACGTCTAAGACATGGAAAGATTTAGGTATTAGCTTAAATCCACAATTTGTGGCGAGCTTTCAAGCTTATGTTGCGCCAAGTAATGGTGTGGCAACGGGTGAACTAAACCAGAATTCATCAGCACCTGCAGCAACAAACCAATCTAATTTCCAATTCTACCCACAAGAAAATACGCAATTATTGTCTTATACCGTGGAAATTGATGGACAGCGCATGGTGTTTGAAAACGGGGTACAACAGTGGGTGAACTTCATTTGGCCAAATAAGGGCGCGATTCCAGGCGCACGTATTACAGCCATAGATTTAGAAGGCAAAACACATACGATTGTTGATGAACCTGGTGAATATGGTATTAACCGTTTAATTGAAGGGGCAACACGAACACAGTCGGGGAATACCTTTGAAATGTTGTGGCGTAGTAAAGAAGATCCAAAACTGTTTGTAAAAATGAATTTCCGCCTCATTAGTGGTAGCGGAACAGCTGGCATAGGTTCAAATCAGGGCTATAACGGAATGATTTTGGCCGATAAAGTTGTTACGAGTAAAGCAGTGCGTGTTGTGGCAGCACAAACAATAAATACAACACAAGCACCAGTAGCGGCATCTGCACCATCACCAGTACCGCAAGGTCAAACTGGGAGCGCGCCATGATGTATCTAAAATATGTAAACATGGATGTTTGAAGGGGAAAATAGCATGTACGAAGTCAAAACGACCCCTTTGTATTATGGAAAATGCCCAGCCCGAGGTGACTTTTTAAAGACACGCGGGCAGTATTCTCTCATACAATTGATCGATCAATGGATGACTGAAGCGCTTGAACATGCCATGCAAAATCAAGCGTTTCAGGAAAAATATGCGAACCTACCATCGTTGGACTTTTTTATTGCTAGTCCACAAGATAAAAGGTTTTTAGTTGCTAACTTAATTAGTAGTGAAGACAGTTCTGGTCGTCAATTTCCTATGGTGCTATGTCATCTGTTAGAAATTGATGATCCACAGGACAATATTCAATATGCACCATACCGTTATAAACAAACGCTCATTGATTTATATCAACGTAATCGAATTATGCGTTCTATTCGAGATCCAGATATTTTATTGGATAAATTGAGTAAATTAAGTGATGACATTCAAATTTTTGGTACAGATGAAACGGCTTCATTCTATGAACATCATACGGTACATTCGTTCGCCAAATTATTGCATTTAAGTACAGAGCAATTGGCTCAAAGCATGATTGCTCTGGGTTTACTATTACAACCTGTAATAAAACAAGGGACCTCGAAACTAAATAAAGTTCTGATTTTACCTATTAATAATATTAGTTATTGCTATGAAATTGCAGCTTTTTGGGTCAATTTGATCAGCAGGTTTGTGGCAAAGCAAAATGCCGAGCTACTCATTGGCATTTTACATAGCGATGCGCCTGTACTGTTATTTGGTTTCCAAGGTGCTGATATTCGTGCATTAAGTGATGTATTCACACAAAATATGCAAAGTGATCATTGGGTGTCGTTAACAGCTACTGAATGGATCGAGCCATATTTAGAGCAAAATGCAGGTTTAGCAACCTTGGAGCAAGGTTTGTGTGAGCGTCAAATGAGTTTGGCTCAAGCATTTAAGTTATTTAGACAAACTTTCATTGAAGTCTAGTGATCACAAAAAAGACCAAATTTTGGGCATACTCTCATGAAGATAAATTCTAAAGTAATGAAAAACAATAAATTAATTAGGCAATGGTTGATGCTTATATCTACTTTAAGCCTCAGTTTTATAGCATTTGCACAAGAACCGATTATTGTGGAAGGCGCTGTACCAAATGAGATGGCCAAGCAGGAAATCTTAAATAAACTGTATACCACCTATGGGCGTGAAAATGTCGTCGATAAGATTCAAGTTAAGATGGTCACCGCGCCAAACGGGTGGAGTAGTAATGTCAGTGCCACCATTAATGATGATCTAAAAAAAGTGAAACAAGGTAGTTTAACTGTACGTGGTACACAGGTGAATTTAACAGGGAAAGTCACGAACCCCAATGATATACAGCCAGCAGCACAACGCTTACAAAGTTTAGTACCCAATTATAAAGTAAATGCTCAGTTGAGCGTAAATGCAGCTGAACAACAAATTATTGATGCAACACTCAAAAATCGAATTATTGAGTTTGAATCGGGCAGTGCTGTTTTAGCACCGTCAGGTACTCAAATTTTAGATGAAATGGCTGTAGCCTTAAATAAAGTGGGTGGAAAAAAGGTCAAAATTATTGGCCATACTGATAGTTCAGGAGATCCTGCTAAAAATTTAAGCTTAAGCCAAGAAAGAGCTGTTGCTGTTAAAAACTACCTTATTGGTAAAAACATTAATGCGGACAGTATGTCAACGGAAGGTTTAGGTTCGAATAAACCTGTTGCAGATAATACAACGCCTGAAGGCCGTAAGAAAAATCGTCGTATAGAATTTGAAGTACTATAAATTTCATACTTATTCGAATTAAAAAACCGTTCTAAAAACGGTTTTTTAAACAATTATGTAATGACATTTAAATTGCATTGTCATTATTTTGTAGATTTAAAGGTGATAAACATGAGGTTAATCTTGAATTCTGCGCCACGGTCGCGCAGATTCAATTTGGTATGCCAGCTCTATAAGTGTTTTTTCATCACCTAAATTGGCAGAAAATTGCATACCGATAGGCAAGTGGTATTCTTGAGTATAACTCATAGGCAATGAAATGGCTGGTGCACCTGCGATGTTTTGAATCGGGGTAAATGTTACATAATTTTGAATACGCTGAAATAGTTCATCAAACTCTAATTGCGGGGAAATATAGCCGAGTTTTGGCGTTGTATGTGCGAGTACAGGTGAAAGTAAGACATCATAATGTTGGAAAATTTGTTGGTATTGGCTTTGTATTTGTTTTAATCGATAGATAAATAAAGGTGTTTTATAAAAATTATTTTTATAGAGTTGGGCTAAACCACAGGTTAAATGATCTAATTTTTGACGTTCAAAATCACTTCCAAATAGTCTATTACCAAAAGTAAGTAACATAAAAGAAAGTAAGCCCCAGTAATGACTAAAGTCATCTACAAAGTTTTGAGCAAAGGGCAGTTGATAATATTCAACATGATGGCCAAGAGATTCCAATAACTGAGCTGTTTTTTCTAAGCAAATTGCTGTTTCAGAATCGACACTGCCAGTAATTGATTGCTGTATAACACCAACGCGAAGCTTTCTATTTGTACTGTGCTCAATCTTTCCAATTTTAGGAAGTTTTGGATTCACATAACGTTGTTCCATGCCTGCAAAGAAATGTGCAGTATCCCGAACACTGCGTGTAACAACGCCTTCAGAAATAATATTAATTGGTAACATGCTGGCAGCATCACTATTATAAGTGCGACCACGTGTTGGTTTTAAGCCAATTAAACCACTGCAAGCTGCTGGAATTCTGATGGATCCACCACCATCATTTGCATGTGCAATAGGCACAACACCAGAGGCAACTAATGCTGCTGAGCCACCAGATGATGCACCACATGAATAATCTGTATGCCATGGGTTTTTTGTTGCGGAACCATCTTGGTATTCTGTGGTTGCATTTAAGCCAAATTCAGGCAAATTACTTTTACCTAAAACAATAAAACCTTGATCTAAAATCTGTTGACTAATTTTAGGGTGTTTTTTTACAGCTGTACTATGGATTGCTTGAGAACCATGATGTGTAGGTAATCCTATGAAGTCTGTATTGTCTTTAAAGAAAAAAGGAACACCTGAAAAAATGCCTGTTGATGATTGATTTGAATTAATATTCTCTAATGCATTGTCAAAACGCTCTGATGCAATTGCATTAAGTTCTGGATTTACTTTTTTTGCGCGTAAAATAGATGCTTGAATAACTTCTTTTGAAGAAATTTCTTTATTTTTAATCAGTTGAGCAATTTTTACAGCATCAAAATCTTCTAAAACATCATTAGTGAAGCTGTGTACACGTTTAATTTGTGTATTTTGCATTATAAGTCCTTATTTTTTAATATTTTAAATCCATTTTTATACTTTGACATAATGTATTGTCAAGTTGATTATATGCTGTGAAGGAAAAATAGGCAATGTAGTCAAATATGGTCAGCTTGATTAACTGACTCTATTTATAGGGAAAATTGCTACATGTAAGAGTAAAATTTTAAGACTATGGATCTTTACTTTATATAAGGGCATCAAATTATAAAGCTGTTAAAAACAACTATGCATTTTTAAAAGTAGAGGTTCAACATACTTAAAGAATCTAATGATAATTTTATGGAATTAGAATTTTACTTGCATAAATAGATAAATATTGAAAACTTCAATGTTGAAGCTCTATACATAATTTGTGAACCGTATTGGTACATTAGAGATTTTATCTACGGCTAAGTTAAAAGTTCTATTATTTGTGAGGAATATAGTGAAAGTTGATACTAGCTTGATAGTGATATATT
>NZ_SGSS01000029.1:0-38589 GCF_004209135.1 Acinetobacter sp. WCHAc060006
CATGTGTACTATTATGTTAGATTATTTAAAAATAAAGAATGTAAAACTCATTACAAATAACCCGCTTAAAATTAAATCCTTAACTGATTTAGGAGTTAATGTTGTTGAACGTATTCCCTTAAAAGTTGGCTTAAATATTTTTAATAAAGCTTATCTAGAGACAAAACAAAAACGTATGTCACATCTGTATGATAATAGTGATTTTTAAAAAGCGATCACTTTCAGTAAAAACCCACATACAAAGTTCCCTCTCCCTTAGAGGAGAAGCTTTTATAACATATGCACTGTTGTTTAATTAACTTTAGAAATACTGATTAAAACCACAGGATATTATTGAGGTTCTTTAAGTATTTGCGAAAAAACCGTCACTTTTTCTAAAGTCGCATTCATTCCCTTATTAAAAAAAGTATCGACAAGCGCTGAGCCAATGATAATAAGATCTACTTTATTGGCAAGTGCTTTAACGTGGTTTACATTTTTGATCCCAAAGCCAATTGCAACAGGAATATTAAAAATCGGCTTAATTTCAGTCATCTTTTTCTCAAGATTAGATAGATTGAAGTCTCCTCCTGTTAATCCATTTTCTGCAACATGATATAAAAACCCTGTCGCGCGCGCTGAAATTTGCTCTAACCTTTCAACTGGGGTCGTCGGCGCGGTCATTGCAATTAAATGCATATTTTTTTCATTTAATTGCACCTCAAATTTTTCTCGATATCCATATGGAGCATCTAAAATCAATATTCCATCTATAAGATTTTCTGTTTCGGCGATAAGTGTCTCAAAACCATATTGCATTATCGGATTTAAATAAGTCATGAAAATTATTGGTGTCTGGTTATCATGCAGCCTGATTACTTTTACCAACTCAATGGTCTGTTTTACCGTTAGACCTGCATCTAAAGCCCGAAGATGCGCTGCCTGAATGATCTCTCCATCTGCCACAGGATCAGAAAATGGAATACCCACTTCAATAATGTCAGCCCCTGCTTGACCCAATTGGCTTAACAAACGACAACTTTCTGTAAAATTAGGATCTCCAGCAGTAAAATAACAGACCAGACCACTTCGATTTTCCAGTTTCAATTGCTCTAATTTTTGATCTAGACGGTTCATGCTGTAGCTCCTACAAGATATTTTTTGACCGTGTTTAAGTCTTTGTCTCCTCTGCCACTTAAATTGACAATAATGATCTGTTCTGGCTGCATTTCTTGAGCAAGTTGAATCGCATACGCAATCGCATGGGAACTTTCAAGAGCAGGAATAATGCCCTCCTGTTGGCTTAAAAGCTGAAATGCATTTACGGCTTCTTGATCGGTTATAGCCGTGTATGTCACACGTCCTGTTTCAAACAGAATGCCATGCTCAGGACCAACACCAGGATAATCTAAGCCAGCTGATATAGAGTGTCCATCTAAAATCTGCCCATCTGAATCTTGTAATAAATAGGTTAAATTGCCATGCAGCACACCGACTTGACCTTTGCAAATAGAGGCGGCATGTTCATCGCTATTTATTCCTTTTCCACCTGCCTCAACGCCAAACATTTTGACATTCAGATCTTCTAGAAAGGGATACATCAACCCTAATGCATTTGATCCCCCACCAACGCAAGCAACTAGAGCATCAGGCAGTTTATTTTCTTTCAGGAGTATTTGATTTCTGGCTTCTAGACCAATAATTTTCTGAAATTCTCTGACCATAGTGGGATATGGATGAGGGCCTGCACCCGTACCCAATAGGTAATAGGTTGTATCCACATAACGAATCCAGTCTCGTAATGCTTCGTTCATGGCATCTTTTAAGGTCCCACGACCTTTTTGAACACTTCTGACTTCAGCACCGAGTAATTTCATACGTTCAACATTCATTTGTTGGCGCTGAATATCTGTTTCTCCCATAAAAATGGTACATTTCATCTTAAACAGCGCGCAAACCGTTGCTGTTGCAACACCATGTTGCCCAGCACCCGTTTCTGCAATGATTCTGGTTTTGCCCATAAATTTGGCTAATAAGATTTGCCCTACACAATTATTGATCTTATGCGCACCCGTATGGTTTAAATCTTCTCGCTTGAAATATATTCGAGCGCCGCCTGCATAAGCTGTTAGGTTTTTTGCATAAAAAAGAGGACTAGGACGACCAACAAAGTCCGTTAAAATCTGCTGATATTGAGCCCAAAATTCAGGTTTTTGCCGAACAGTATTAAAGGCTTGCTCTAATTCTTGAAGTGCTGGCATTAAGCTCTCTGGCATGTAACATCCGCCAAATTTACCAAAAAATCCCAAGTCATCAGGACCATTACCTGTATAAGGGGTTGTCATCTCATATCTCTTTTACTATCAAAACACGTTCGATCTTAAAATATTTTCATTTTGATGATAATTGATATATTTTGAGCTTATGGTGTTAGAAAATTTTACAACATGAAACGCAGAACATTACCTCCGCTTAATGCTTTAAAAGCTTTCGAAGCTGTCGCCAGAAATAAAAGTTTCAGCTTAGCTGCCGAAGAATTATGTGTAACCCATAGCGCGATTAGCCATCAAATAAAGCAGTTAGAAGAATGGTTGGATAAAAAATTGTTTATTCGACATTCCTCGACCATCTCTCTGACCGCGGACGCAGAAGAATTATCGCTCGTTTGTATGCAGCTTTTTAATCGTTTAGAACAATGCGTCTTTGAGTTAACTAATAAAACATCAGAAGTAGAAGTTGTCATAGGTGCTTCTCATAGTTTTATGGCAAATTGGCTGATTCCTCGATTAGAAAAGCTCGAAGTTATTTATCCCAATATCCATATCAAATTAATGACATGTAATGATTTAAAATTGTTAGAAAAAGAGAAGGTTGACATATTTATCAATAGCATCAGTGAGCATAATCTACTTCCCAACTTTTTGAATAAATATCTGTTATTTCCCGATAACATGGGTCCTATTTGTAATCGCGAAATAAATCTTCTTCATTCCGTAAATGATCTTTTAAACTATCCATTACTTCATACCCACTCAAATAAAAGTGCATGGAATACATGGTTTGATCAGTTTCAAATAAGCTTTTCCCCAAAATCCAATGACCGTTATTTTGATAGTCTGAATTTAATGATAGAAGCTGCCGTGTCTGGGTTAGGAATTGCCATAGCACCTCAAATTCTAGTAGAAAAAGAAATGTTAAATGGAAGGATCATTGCCCCTTTTGGTTTTATCTATTGTGACTATAATTTTTATGCAATGGTCAGAAAAAATAACGAAAATCATGATGTTATAAATATCATTGATTGGTTAATGGCCGAAGAAAAAAGTTAAACATTTAATCTTTGATTTGAAAAATTCTATTCAATTGCTCATCTATAACGTCTATTTCACATTCTGTTCACACTGTGCTGCCTAAGGTGTAAACATACACTTCATACGGACACTGATGATGAGACTTGTAAAAACACTAATTGCTACAGCCTTATCCTTGCCGCTTCTGTTGTTAGCCGGATGTAAAAGTATTCCCAGTTATTCAGCCGATTACGCCCAATCCAGAAATGATATTCAGGGGATAGCGCTGGATCACGCGAAAGCCCAGGATATCGGCCTCCGCTTTACCTCAGCCTTTAATACATTGGGCACACCGGAATTTGTGGAAAAAGCCGGATCGCTGTATGCCGACCAGCTGTTTCTTAACGATACCCTATCGCAATTTTCATCCCGTCAAAATCTGCTCGAGCACTTTCAAGGTATGAACAAACGGGTCAGCAAGGTCAGCGTCAAGCTGTTAAACGCTTCTTATCATCAGGACTCTGCCTATGTGCACTGGCATATGGCCTATGATTTTAAAATGTTCGGCACGACCCGCAGTATGGACTCTTACGGTATCAGTGAAATCAAGATCAACGAAAACAATAAGATTATTTTCCAGCAGGATTTCTGGGACCCTGCGAACGGCCTGTACCGTTCCCTGCCTTATGTTGGAGGGGTCTACTCATGGCTACTGCCTATCAAAAAATAGCGATTAGTACGGCGTTAGTGATGGGATGTAGCTTCTGTCCATTGGCACAGGCACAAAGCTTGAATCAATGCGGCAATGGTCCGCTGATGGTGGGTAAAAAACAGGTCGGTATGGCCAGTTATTTTGCCCAAAACTGTAGCCAGTCCTGGGAAAAACAAAATATACAGATGGACTTTTCCTATAACCAGAGTATTCCGGAATGGGCATTTAAGCGTGCGGCCACACATTTACTGAAACGTAATGTTAAAGACGCAAAAATACATGCTCTATTCAACCCAATCACTGATTTGTATCGTCCGGTCAGATCAGGCGACCTGTACCGTTTAAAATACGACCATACTACACAGACCCTAAGCTTATCCTTGAACCAGCAGGGTTTAGGGCAGCTTAAACATCCTCTGGCACAACAATATTTTAATATATGGCTGGGTCCCCAGCCATTTAGTGCTAAATTAAAACAGCAATTATTAAATTAGTATCTGCCGCTATGTCGAAACATTTTATCCTGATGGTTGAAGACCATTATGAACTGGCCTCTACCCTATGCGAATTTCTGGAAGAACATGGTTTTGTGGTCGATCATGCCCGCAATCTGAGTGCTGCTAGACAATTATTGAAACAGCAACGCTACCATATCTTGCTACTAGACATTAATTTGCCTGATGGTTCTGGTTATGAATTGTGCGAGTGGTTACGCAATGAAGAGGGGTTGGACTTACCTGTCTTGATGCTTACCGCTCGGGATACCTTGGATGATAAACTTAAAGGCTTCAATTCCGGCACGGATGATTATCTAGTCAAGCCCTTTGACTTTAACGAGCTGGTGGTTCGGGCCAAGGCCCTGATCAAGCGTTCCCTGGGTGAAGTATCTAGCAGTCGTCTGCAAATTCATGACCTAATTTTGGCCCCAGCAACACAGCAGCTAACTCGAGCTGGGCAGAACATTGAATTGCCTCCGATTCAGTTTAAACTTTTAAAGCTACTGATGCGTCACTCTCCTAAAGTACTGACCAAACAGGAAATTATGATGGAGCTTTGGGGTGACGAAGAGCCAGAAAGTGATGCTCTGCGCAGTCATATCTATAATTTACGCAAAATGGTCGATAAACCCTTTGAACAAAAGCTGATTCACACCATATCTGGGATTGGTTTAAAGATTGCTTTCGAAGATGAAGTCTAATTTAGGTACACAACGACAATTAGTCCAGTGGTGATTGCTAAGTCAACATTCTGATGAGTGCAAAGATAATATTGCCTGTCAAACAGCTCTACACGCCAACCTAGCTGTTTGCATAGCTTTTGCACCAATTGCAATCCAATGCCATGCCCTTTGATTTCCAGTTGTAGCTGCTGGCCAGACAGTTCCTGAACCTTAGAATTGTTAGGTAAAGGCATGCCGACCCCATTGTCAGCAATCAGTACTTTATTTTTTTCCAGAATCACATCAATTTCTGTGCCCTGTGAATAGTTCAGCGCATTGCGCAGAATATTGCCAAACACCATTTTGGTCATGGATGGATAAAGTTTACGCGGCTTTTCATCCAGGTCTTTTTGCAGGTCTATCCGCATGCCTTTGTTATGACTGACACTCTCCAGATCCTGCACCAGATTGTCCAGACATTCTGAAAGCATGGTCGGTTCAGCAGTTAAAGTGTTGGTGGTATTGCGGGCAATGGCCAGCAAGGTATCGACCAGCAGCTGCATGTCTTCAATGGTGTTATGCAGGCGGGTAAAGGACTTGTTGTCGCCATAGCGTGCCTGACACAGCTGCACATTGCCTTTTAAAATGGTAAGTGGCGTGCGTAGCTCATGGCTGACATCTCCGGTAAATTCACGCTCACGCTGAATAAATTCGCTTAATACCTGATGATATTTTTCCAGCGCCTGCTTGAGGTATTCAGCTTCCAGATTAGAGTCGGTGCGGATGTCTCGAAAAGGCGAAGCCTGATTTTTCTGATGTTCCCAGTCGATATATTCCAGCGCATTGGCCAGACGGGTAATCGGGGAAAAATAGCGCCGAGCTCGACGGTTCCACCACCACAGCACACTATATAGCACAAACAGGCTGACCATCAGCGGTGCCAGACCAAACAGCCACACCAGCTTGTTGACGTTGCTTTCGCCAAACACCAGCAGCACATGCTGTCCGTCTTTTTCACCATACACGGTCATGCGCTCCTTGCCATCGACAAAATGCCGATTCACCCCTTGCTCAAGTGACATATTCTTAAATTGGGAGGGTTGCACGGTGTTCCAGCGGTAACCATACAGGTTTTTGGTATCGGGCAATTCTGCAGCAGGATTACGTTCTAATCGCTGCCAGTAGTGTGACATTTCCTGTTCTAGCGCCGTTCTGAGCAAAGAACCTTTAATCACCCAGGCACTGAAGCCAATCCCAATCACCACAGACAAGGCAATGAATCCGATTTGCAGCCAGTAATAGCGGTTAAACACCTCACCCAGAGGATGATCGTGTTTGTCCCTGAACAGCTTTAACATTGGCGCATTCCCCGCTACCCCATCCGATTCGCCATTCAATTATACGGTTTTCTTTTTAAACAGAAAGTGACCGATCACCCACTCGCGTCCATGCTCATAACCGAACAGCTCGGCACAGGCCATAAAGAAAATCCGCCAGCGTTGCCACCAGATTGCGGCATCCGCGCCATAAGTTTTTTCAAACAAGGGCTTTAGCTCGGCCTGTTTAGCATCCATATTTTCTAGCCAAGCATTTGCGGTACGTTCATACTGCGTACCCGCCCATTGCCAGTGCTGCTCTAATTGCAAATGCTGCTGAAAATGTAGAAAGGTCGACGCTGCCGGCATCAGTCCGCCACTAAAGAAATATCTCGACATCCAGTCGAATTCATTTTTCACTTCAAACGGATAATGCAGGAAACGGTGACAGAAAATATGGCACCAGAGCAGACCATCCGCTTTCAGCCAGCTGCTGATATTTTCAAACAGTTTCTGGTAGTTGCGCACATGTTCAAAGATTTCCACCGAAACCACGCGGTCAAAGGACGCGGGTTCCAGTTGTAGCACATTGACGTCGCAGGTGATCACCGTCAGGTTCTGCAGTTTTTTCAGACGTGCCTGTTCCTGAATATACAGGCGCTGGGTCGAGGAATTCGACACCACCGTAATGCGAGCCTTGGGATAATGCTCGGCCATATATAGACTCAACGATCCCCAGCCACAGCCAATTTCCAGAATATCCTGTCCATCTTTTAACTGTGCACGCTGGCAATAGCTGGCAAGTGCCGCTTCTTCCGCCTGATCCAGCGTGGTATGAGTATGTTCAAACAGGCTAGCGCTGTATTTCAGACGCTTACCCAGCACCGCCTGGAAAAATGCGGTGGGCAGTTCATAGTGCTGTTCATTGGCCTTGTCGGTCTCGATGGCAATCTCGCTGTTTTTCAGCATGGTCAGCACATCCATATAGCGCCGAGCTGCCAGTGCCGGGTCAAAGCGTCCTTCTTGTGCCAGACGTTTTTTGCTTAGGCTGCGAATGCCCGCGCGAATCACCGAATCGGGCAGCTTGCCGCTTTCGACCAGTTTTAAAGATTGTTGAATCATAAAGTCCATGTATTTACCTACTGTTTGGGTGGCCACGGAATAAACATTGAAGTTCGTCGTTGATAGTCTTTATAGTTGTCGCCGCGATGTGCCAGCGCCTGTTGTTCACTAAAGGGAATCCCGGTGATGTAGTACAGAAACAGCCACATCAGCAGCGGATAAATCCATAATCCATAGGCACCTGCTGCCAGACCAAGGACCGGATAGGCAAACCAGTGCAGCCATTCAAAGAAATAATTCGGATGGCGCGAATATTTCCACAAACCCTGATCCATGGTTTTACCTTGATTCTGTGGATCTAGCTTAAAACGGTAAAGTTGCTGGTCAGCGGTACTCTCACCGATCAGGGCCAGCAACATGATCATGCCCGCCACAATCACAGTGACCAAAGTCCAGTCATTCCATTGCTCGGTCGATATACTTAACAGCTTCAGCATTGGGTAAGAAAACAGTAGAGCCAAACCTGCCTGAAATATAAAAAACATCAGAAAACCAAGATGCTGATAATCCCCCATCGCTCGGCGCATGTTGGCATAACGCGTGTCTTCTTGGGTTTCACTGGCATAGCGCCGTAACAGATGCCAAGTCAGCCGTGAAAACCAGATCCCACTCGCCAGTCCCAGAAATAAGCGAACCAACATCGGTGCACTGTCAATCGCCCAAGCGGCAATAATCACATTGAGGGCAATACTGAAACTCCAAGCGACATCGACCAGCCCTGCTCTGCGGTTATAGGTCACTAACACCCAGCTACAGAGCATGATAAAGACATCCAGCACCAGTAAATTCAGCAGCATCTGAGCCCTCCTGTTTTATCTTGGCTTAGTAGGCACTGGCTTCGAACAGCAGATGTACATCACTGATCACGCCTTCGCGGAAGCCACCTTCGCAATAACACAGATAAAAATCCCACATGCGGATAAAACGCTCATCAAAGCCAAGCCCAAGTACCTGATCATGTTGCTGCAAGAAACGCTGACGCCAGCAGTGCAAGGTCTGGGCATAGCTCTGGCCGATATCTTCCAGATGTTTGAGTCGCAGTTTTTGTTCGGAAGCGGTCTGGGTCATGACACTGATACAGGGAATAAAACTGCCCGGGAAAATATAGCGCTTGATATAGTCAATGGTATTCAGGGCTTTGGCATAGCGTGCATCTTCAATCGTAATCGCCTGAATCAGGGCCAGACCATTCGGCTTGAGGAGCTCGCGGCATTTTCGGAAATAAGTTGGTAAATACTGCTCACCTACTGCCTCGATCATTTCAATCGACACCAGCTTGTCGTATTTGCCTTCCAGTAAACGGTAATCTTTCAGCTGCACAGTCACACGATGTGCCAGTCCGGCTGCAGCGACCCGGGCCACGGCTTCATCATACTGTGCTCTTGAAATGGTGATGGTGGTGACCTTGCAGCCATACTGCTGCGCGGCATAAATGGCAAAACCGCCCCAGCCGCTGCCAATTTCGACCAAATGATCCATCGGTTTGAGTTGCAGTTTCTGGCAGATCAGCTCTTTTTTATAATCCGAAGCCTGTTCCAGAGTCATGCCCGGCTCTTTAAACACCGCACTGGAATACATCATGCTGTAATCCAGGAACAGCTTGAAAAAGTCATTGCTCAGGTCATAATGCTCGGCAATATTTTTGCGGCTGCCATCAATCGAATTCTTGCGCGATTTATACCAGACCTTTAACAGTAACTGGCTGGCTTTGGCCACTGCATTCTGATTCATCTGGTCCAGCACATCGCGGTTACGTGCCAAAATGCGGATCACATCGACCAGATCTTCACTGCTCCAGTAGCCACGGATAAAACCTTCGGCAGCACCCAGTACACCATTACGGAACAGCAGATCCATCAGACGAACATCATACACCTGTATCACCGCCTGTAAATCGCTATTTTCCCCGACAGCCCCGTTCCAGACGCCTTTAAAAATCAGCTGACCATGGCGTAATTTCAGCAGGTGGCGCAGTACCACCGGCAGTGTGCTTTGCTCTCCCATGAATAGTGTCTTCATCGCAATGTGTTTCCTTTTTCTTTTTTAGGATGTCGGTAAAATGGAACTTTCTTTTTCCATAAACGAAAGGCGTGCAGATAAATTCCGCTGACCATCCTGAAGGGTTCAAGAACTTTCAGTACAGCATAGCGATGCTGCTGTGAAGGAACCGTGATGGCCTGCAAGGAAAATTTCAGGGTGGCATCGAATTGTAAGATTCCCTGCTCAAACAGATGCATATGAATCACGTTCTGCCGATCCGAAAAGCTGAAGCGCCAGCGATAATCCAGCCCCATCGGCATGAACGGCGACACATGAAAGGCCTTTTTAAAGTCAAACTGGTGACTCTGGTACGGCGCATATTCGTCTGCATTGTTCCGACAGTCGTGAATGTAGACCTGTCGTTCATTCCACGGTGTGTTGGTGATTTCACTCAACACAAAGAGCAACTGGTCGGTGGCACCAAAGACCAGATAAAATACTACGGAATTGAAACGGAAACCCAGTGTGCGCGGTAAAGCCAGCACCCGGATGGAAGCGGCATGCGGTAACAGATAGTTTTCCCGCTTGATCAGCAGGCGTGCAATCTTCTGCCGTATCGAGCCACATTCCATAGTCAGAAAATCGCGCTCATCTAGGGTCAGGAAATTCCAGCGGTTAGATGACCACAGCCAGGATTTTCCGGTAAACGTCGCGAGTTGATCCGGATCAAACCATAGATAGCTCAGCTGGGTTTTAAAAGCATGGGCTTGGGGCAAATAACGTCGATGCCGGATTTCAGCAGTGGCGATCGCCAGTGGATACATCTGCATCATGCGCTCCTAGGCTGCCTGTTCGGCCTGTTTTAATAGCTGATCGATTACCCATGATGCGCTACGCGCCCCATCCTCATGAAAGCCCCAGCCCCAGTAAGCGCCACAATATGAGGTGCGGTTTTGGCCGTTGACCTCGGCCCAGCGTTGCTGTGCTCCAATCGCCGGGGCATCAAACACCGGATGACGGTAATGTCGTTCTACCCAGACTTTTTTCGGATTCAGGGCAAAATTAGGATTCAGGGTGGCAAAGACCTGGGTTGTGCAGTTCAGGTTCTGCAACTGGTTCATCCAGTAGCTAAAGCCATAATGTGTGCCACTGTGCTGGAATGGCATCTGTTCAGTGGCCTGAGTCGGTGTGACGTGTACATGCCAGCTAGCCCACTGGCGACGGGATTTGGGCATGATAGAGGTATCGGAATGTACCACCATGCGGTTATCCTGATAGCGGAACTTGCCCAGCACGTCCAGCTCCTGCGCGGTCGGGTCTTTCAGCAGTTTCAGGCTGTCATCGGCGTGGCTGGCGAAAATCAC
Source organism: Acinetobacter sp. WCHAc060006 (assembly GCF_004209135.1). Classification (NCBI taxonomy): domain Bacteria; kingdom Pseudomonadati; phylum Pseudomonadota; class Gammaproteobacteria; order Moraxellales; family Moraxellaceae; genus Acinetobacter; species Acinetobacter sp. WCHAc060006. The sequence goes on from NZ_SGSS01000029.1 coordinate 10,923, forward strand.
CCAGTCAAAACGCTCACTGCCCTGTTGGGTTTCAATCAGCACATCATTGGCACTGCGAGACACCTGATGCACAGCAATTTTACGAAGCGTGATATTGCACTGGGCCTGAATGGCACGGACGTAGCGAGCTGATCCACCCTTTACCGTCAGCCATAAAGGACGGTCTTTGAGCTGCAACATGCGATGATGCTGGAAAAAGCTCACCACAAACTTATACGGAATCTGTCCAGCCTGTTCCACCGGGCAGGACCACAGCGCCCCGCACATCGGATAGAGATGTTCCTGACGGAAGGCTTCGGAATAGCCATGCCGATCCAGATACTCATCTATACTGAGCTGTGCATCGACATGCTCGACATCCAGATCTTTATTGGCGGCATAGAAGCGGAACAGATCCGACAACATCGCGCGAAAATCTGCATTACAAAAGTTTTGAGGTCGGAACAATAACGAGAATTTTTTTGAAGGATTGTACTGTAAGCCCGTGACCTGATTATTCACCGAAAAGCCCATGTCACTGCTTTGCGATTGAATCCCAAGTTCTTTTAGCATGGCGCAGAATAGCGGATAGTTATGCTCATTAAAAACAATAAAGCCACTGTCTACCGCAACCTGTTCACCATCGATATTCAGCTGATGGGTATCGGTATGACCACCAAAGTAGTTATTCTTTTCAAAGACTGTGACTTCATGCGCTTTGCTGAGTTTCCACGCAGCGTACAGACCGGAAATACCTGAACCAATAATTGCAATTTTCATGGTGATTCCTTTGAATGAATAATCGGAGTGCCGGTCTTCACAGCTTTTTTCTGTTTTCGAGCCCGTGCAATTTTACTGACATCATAGACACGTGCCGGAATGGGCTTGAGTCCCCAGACCAGCCCGAACAAAGACATGAGTTTCAGCAGGTAATAGGTCACATCAATCTGCCACCAGTAAAAACCCTGCCGGGTACTGCCGGCATAATAATGGTGATTGTTGTGCCAGCCTTCGCCTAAGGTAATAATGGACAAGAATAAGTTGTTGCGGCTGTGATCTTCAGTGTCAAAATCCCGGCTACCATAATGATGTGCCAGTGAGTTAATACACAAAGTGGCATGGAGCAGTAACACAGTGGAGACCACAAATCCCCAGACCAGCAATTGCAGGCCGGAGGTACCGAGTTGCGGCCAGGTCATAGCCAGCCACCCTCCTAGCGCATAAATCCCGCCCGCGGTCAGCAGCACCACAATTAAACTGAAACGGTCCAGCCAGATCAGTTCCGGATATTTTAGCCAATCTCTAATGACTTCTTTTCGCGTGGCAAAGTTATATTCATTTAAAAACCAGCCAACGTGGCTGTACCAAAAACCATGCGTGGAGGAATGCGGGTCTTGCAAGGTATCTGTATAGCGATGGTGATAACGGTGATGCGCCGCCCACCAGAGCGGGCCACGCTGCGCACTCATGGTACCCATCAGCACAAACAGGAACTGTACCAGACGCGAAGTCTGAAAAGTTTTATGTGACAGATAACGATGAAAAAAAGCGGTGATGGAAAACATACGGATCAGGTAGAACGCTAGCATAAAGCCCAGCGCAAACCATGACACCCCCACCCAGAACACGGCGAGACAGGCCAGATGCAACAGAATAAAGGGTAAAATCCGGAGCCACTGAATCTTGCTGTTTTCAGCCGTCAGTGTGTCGGGCGCTGTGGGTGTAGACCAGCTGTCTATCCATCGCATCAGGCTTTTCAACATGGACTCATCCTACTTTCAAGCGGTTGTCTTTATTCTATTTGATGAGTCTAATCAGTCAGATATGAATTTTATGTGAAGTGAAATAAAAAAAGCCGAACTGTAGAGAGACTAAGCAGTTCGGAAAAGGGTAGCAGATTAATGCGGCAATTTGATCAGTTTTGTGATGTCATAACCATAATATTTTGCTGTTTCCAGATAGGACTGATAGGTGGCTTCATCCAGTTGCGGTTCACGCGATAAAATCCACAGGTATTTGGTACTCGGTCCACCGACCAGCGCCACTTTATATTCCGGATCGAAGCGTAATACCCAGTAATGACCTTTAGTAAAGGGGATCCATCTTAAACCTTTAGGCAAAAAGCTGACCTTCAGTTTGCTGTTCCCCTGATTTTGCGAATACGCAACACCTTCAGAGCTAATTATCTCACCATTGGCAGTTCGGCAGCTATTCAATACACCGATAGTTTGATCGGCATTGACGCTATATTGTGCCGTGATATTAGCTATACATTTACGCTGAAAATACATCGGTAAATGCGCAATTTCATACCATTTACCGGCATACTTCTGAATATCCACCTGATTGACTGCATGAGGCGTAACAGTTTCTGCTTGAGTCGTTGTACTTAAGCTGATGATAGACAGTGCTATCGCTGCAAAAGCTGACTTAAATCGCATCTTCATTTTTTAGCCTTGTTGAGTCTTAGGATTAAGATAACCCAGTTAGATGTGAACAAAGCGTGAAGATCAAATGATATGATTCAGTTTCTCCAGATCAGGAAATGCCATCTGAATATTCACTACCTAGGGCATTATTGCAGTTTATTTGAGAGACCCAAACAGCATTACTTTTTCAAAGCCATTCTTTGCTGTCATCTGCAACAGGTGTGCCATGCATCACATGCTGAATCATGGCATAGGCAATACTGCCCTTGAACGGAATTTCGGGTAACTGATCAAACTTAAAAAACTGCGCATCGCTGAGTTCATTTTCCTGAATCTGAATCTCGCCTGCATGATATTCTGCCCTGAAGGCCATCATCAGATTGCTGGGAAACGGCCACGGCTGGCTGGCCAGATATTGAATGTTTTTGATCTGCAGCCCCACTTCTTCCATCGTCTCACGGCGTACCGCCTCCTCCAAAGTTTCGCCCACTTCGACAAATCCGGCAATAAGGCTGTACATCTGGGTTTTGCTGCGGGCGTTTTTCGCCAGCAGAATTTCATCTGTACCCCGGGTAATGATGGTAATCACACAAGGATTTACCCGCGGATACTGGTTATAGCCACAGGATGGACAGAGCATGGCATAGTGGCTGGCGTGCTGCTGGGTGGCGTGAGCGCACTTACTGCAAAAGCGGTGATTACGGCGCCATTCCAGCAACTGTACCGCACGGCTGGCCTGTTCAAACTGCGGTCTGCTCCAGACTTGCACCAGTTGCCGGATCGGAACCAATTGATAACCTTTAGGCACTGGTTCGTCTTCTTTAAGATCACGTGCAATGATCTTGCCATTTTCCGACAGGTCTAGATCATGCTGCAATCTTGCTACCTGCGGCAACTGAAAATGCTCATCCACTAGTAATTGTTGCTGTCTAAAAATATATGCTTTTGAATGCATGCTCATGACATCCACTGATTAAAAAAAATCCCATACATAGGAGTGTATGGGACAAAACTAAGGAAACTTACATGGAGTAACCTCTAACCAGATACTAGGTGCAAGCTGCCTGAATTACAACCATAATAATTTGTATCTTTTTGATTAAAATCACATAATTTTCACACTACTCATGTATTAAGAAATCATGTAAAGCGAGTTTCATCAATGGGCTGTAGCATTACAGAGATGGACAGTAGTCTTTTATTGCAGCAATCATGATTCCTGTTCAATGCCAGCTGATCATCTGGTCAAGTTGAATTGATTCAACATGCGCGTTGATCTTTATTTTCACAAAAAATTGAACTGTTCGGCTTTACACTGCGCTCTCTTTCACTGGTTCTGAGATCGATATGCGTTTCGGTTTAATTCTGGGTGACCAGCTTCATCATCAGCTTGCTACGCTTAAAGCACTGGACCGTACCCGGGATGTGATCCTGATGGCCGAAGTGGTTGAGGAAGCGACTTATGTCACCCATCATCCGCAGAAAATTGCCCTGATTTTTAGTGCCATGCGTCATTTTGCCAAAGAACTCAAAGCAGAAGGCTGGCGTGTACGTTACCATGCTTTTCAATCTGATAGTCCGATTCGTAGCCTGCTGGATTTCGTAGAGTCACAGCAACAACTCTTACCAGTCACAGAACTGGTCATTACGCACTGCGGGGAATATCGTTTACAGCAGCAGATTGAACAGCATTGGAGCAAGCATCTGCAACTGCCAGTGCAGTGCCTGAATGATGACCGTTTTTTCTGTAGTCCAGAGCAGTTCCAGCATTGGGCCAATCACTACCAGACGCTACGCATGGAATATTTTTACCGGGAAATGCGCAAGCGGACTGGTTCCTTGATGCAAGGACAGCAGCCGCTTGGACAACAGTGGAACTATGATAGTGCCAATCGCAAGGCCTGGTCAGGCAGTCCGCCTTTACCTGAACCCCTCTGCTTTGAGCGCGATCAGATTGATCTGGATGTACTGGAACTGGTTGAACGTGAATTTTCCCGGCATCCCGGAAGCCTTGCCGATTTTCGCTGGGCCACCACGCGCAGCGATGCCCGGCTTGCATTGCAACATTTTATTGACCACAGTTTGCCGCATTTTGGCGATTATCAGGATGCCATGGTTCAGGGTGCAGACACACTGTTTCACAGCCTGCTCTCGCCTTATCTGAACTGCGGCCTGTTGCTGCCGCGAGAAGTCTGTGATGCCGCAGAAGCGGCTTACCATGCCGGTCATGCGCCACTGAATGCCGTGGAAGGGTTTATCCGGCAGATTCTGGGCTGGCGCGAATATGTCCGTGGGATTTACTGGCTGTACATGCCGGAATATGCCAATCGCAATGCACTGCAGCACTCAGCACCATTGCCACAATTTTACTGGACTGGCCGCACCCAGATGAATTGTATGGCTGAGTGTTTCCGTAATACTTTTCTGCATGCCTATGCACATCATATCCAGCGTTTGATGGTGACTGGAAATTTTGCCTTATTAACTGGTGTAGACCCGCAGCAGATCAGCGAGTGGTATCTGGCAGTCTATGCCGATGCCTATGAATGGGTAGAACTACCGAACACCTTGGGCATGGTAATGCATGCCGATAGCGGCTTGATGGCCAGCAAACCCTATGCGGCCTCGGGCAATTACATCCATAAGATGTCCGATTACTGTAAGCACTGTAGCTACAATGTCAAAACTCGCACCGAACCAGATAGCTGTCCGTTCAATAGCCTGTACTGGTATTTCATGATCAGGAATGAGGAGACATTCCGTACTCATCCACGTATGGGCATGATCTATCGACAGCTAGATAAACTTAAAGATCGGCAGCAGATTATCAGCCATGCCCAGCAACTTCTTAGCCAGATCAATGAGTTATAAACCATGAAAAAACAGCATCTCCCTGAAAAAATCTGTATCCACTGTTTGCGCCCTTTTACTTGGCGCAAGAAATGGCACCGCTGCTGGGAGGAAGTACAATATTGTTCTGAACGATGTAAACGTGAGTCCAGACGGTTATCAAAATCAAATGCTTAGAAACGCTTGTATTGGCGTGAACAATTGGCCCGTATCACTTCGGGTGAACGCAGCTGCAGATGTTTGGTTTTTCGACCAGTCATGCGTGCACGCCACATTTTAAAGCTACTGAGTTTCATATTTTGCCGCATCAAGCGGATCACCGCGGCTTCATTTAAACCATACTCACATAAAATAGCTTCAAAAGGGGTTCGATCTTCCCAAGCCATTTCTATAATTCTAGATAAGTCTTTTTCAGAAAATTGATTCATACCATTCTCGTTTTTAATCATCATGAAGCGTCAATAAGCTTTATCAAGTTTGAACTGATTAAAAGCATAATAATACGATCATGAATTTTTTGTGATCTTTATCTAGTTTACGGCCTCAGCACGAATAAAAGGGCTAGTTAGACTTGGACTGCTCCCAGTATCCTAGACATTGAAGTAGCCTCATTTTGAAGCTGCCTCGAATGCTTCTGGACTCATCCCATCAAGATGCGAATGGCGCCTGATTCGATTATAAAACATCTCGATGTAATCAAACACATCCGCACGCGCCATTTCGCGTGCTTTATAAATTCTCTTTTTAATTCTTTCCTTCTTTACACGTCCATTTGCAAACAAGCCTGTCTGGGTTGGATATGATCCGGCTTTAAGTGGTGACAATGCCGGGCTAGTCGTACTTGCTCCACCAGCTGTTGCCGGTGGTAAGTTCCGAGTCCTAGAACGTCATCAATTTAAAGGCGATGACTTTGCTCAACAGGCTGAACATATTCGCAGTATCACTAAACGTTACAACGTCACATATATCGGGATTGATACGACAGGTATGGGGGTTGGTGTCGCAGAGCTGGTTCGACAATTCTTCCCTGCAGTTCATGCCTTTAAGTATTCACCAGAAGTTAAGGCCCAGCTCGTCTATAAAACCTTAGATGTCATCCGCAATGGACGACTTGAATATGATGCAGGCGATAAAGACCTGACCCAGTCATTAATGAGCATAAAAAAAACAATGACAGCCAGTCAAACACAAATCACTTTCACTGCCGGACGTTCAGAAGAAATTGGTCATGCAGATCTCGCATGGTCACTGATGCATGCAATTTATAACGAACCACTGGCCGGTATAACAGAAACAAATACTTCCGTATTGGAGATTTATTCATGAACCCTTTTTCAACAGCTAAAAGTTTAATGAACACAGCCTTAAACTTTTTACCGCAACCTTTGCAGCAAGCCATTCCACAAAAGACCGAAGCATTTTCATTTGGTGATGCAGTACCAGTATTGGATGGCCATGACTTATCAAATTATATGGAATGCTGGTTCAATGGCCGTTGGTATGAACCGCAAGTGAGCCTGGAAGGATTGTCCAAAAGCTGGAAGTCCACGCCATATTTGAGTAGTGGAATCATTTTTAAGCGTAACTTCCTGGCCAATTTGTTTAAGCCCCATCCCCGCATGAGCCGGCAGTCATTTGAACAAGTCGCATTGGATTTTATCTGGTGTGGAAATACTTACGTTGAAGATGTACGTTCACGACTTGGGAATACAATTGAATTTTAACCGGCATTGGCAAAGTACACTCGTGCTGGAGAACATAAAGGACAATACTTTTATTTAGATCAAGGTCATCGTGGGTATACAGAATATGAGTTTCCTCAAGACCGTATTTGTCAGATCCGAGAGACAGATATTGATCAGGAAATTTATGGTACACCAGAATATATTTCGGCTTTACAAAGTGCCTGGCTAAATGAATCAGCGACATTGTTCCGTCGCAAGTACTACAACAACGGATCTCATGCCGGATTCATTCTTTATGTGAATGACCCTGCCAGTGATCCAAACGACATCACTGCCCTGCGTACTGCTTTAAAAGAAAGTAAAGGTCCTGGAAACTTCCGTAATCTTTTTTATTACAGTCCTAATGGTAAAAAGGATGGTATCCAGGTTATTCCGACTTCAGAAATTGCTGCCAAGGATGACTTCACCAATATTAAATCCATTACTCGTGATGACACACTTGCTGCACTACGTATCCCACCGCAGCTGATGGGAATTGTACCAAGCAATGCTGGTGGCTTTGGTGATATTAAATCTGCGGCTGAAGTTTTTTATCATAATGAAATTGTACCGCTTCAATCACGCTTGCTGCAGTTCAATGAATGGGCCGGAGATGAAGTGATTAAGTTCAAAGAGTATAGATTAATTCAATCTAAATAATCCCATATATGGATATGAGAGAGATTATCATTAGATGAGCTATTCGGAAATTCCGGATAGTTCAAACATATGAATATCCTTATATGTGGAGCTCTATGTGTGGAGCTAAGCAAGTTCAAATCAAGCAAATCATAAGTAAAAATGTCAGGCATAATGTCAAAGCATTTCATACTCTTATCAATGTCTTACATAATAATTAAGTGAAATCATGTCAGTAATTATGTCGAACTAAGAAAGATTCATTCCTAGTTAAGCAAGCAACCATCAAGCATTTCGTTATTATCAACAATATGGTTCCTTCATTTGTGAAGGTACCATCCATAGAAGCCTGCGATTGCAGGCTTTTTTATTATCTTAAGCATAAATGAGAAGTATTCCCAACTGTACTGACCGTACCTTAGCCCCGCGCAGTTGCCCCACCCCACCTGCCCGCTCTAAATGTGTCTGATTTACTGCGGAGCCAAGCAAAGTTGAAATCAAAGCCAAGGCAGGCCGTTACTACTATCTTTCAAGGCTTAGGCTAATTTTTTAATACTGCATTTCACTACGAAATATGATTTTTCAGAAAAGACAAAAACAAATATTTCACCGACCTTATTTCGAGCACATCAATGGATACTTTCAAAACCTATAAGGACATAAAAATGTATTTTTCTAGATAGTGGACATCGATTGAAGTAATAAAGTAATAAAGTAATAAAGTAATAAGTGTTTTTAAGTTATTGAATTTAAATAATTAAATACATTACTTTTAAAGGTAATTTTTTGTAATTTTTGAAGTAATATTTTTTAAGTTATTGATTTTATTGAAGTAAAATATTTATAAATATCACCTTTTTTCACAGTAATAAATTACTTAAATATTACCTCTAAATTACTTTTTAAAAACTCTATAAGTTATTGTATTAAATATGATTATATAAAAATATTACTTTATTACTTCAAAAAAACGATAGTCCCTAAATATTTTTTAATTTCTATAAATGAGGGGTTTTATATGTTTTTCACTCGATTCTTTTCATTTTCATGGGAATGAGTTGGGAATTAATCAGTCATTCACTCGTACATTAATGTGATCATTAAATAAGGGATTTATAAGCCTTCCCTTTGAAAATCAGTTAATTACTTGCTACTGATCTTCTTTACACATTCGAGAATTTGGTGCGCCCAGCGCGCACCGGAATCTGCTGCTATCATATTGTTTTATATTGATAAAAACAAAAGTCCATTGAGCTTTACCGTAAAAAATACCGTATAAATATTATTTACTTTTTTCATATTGCTAATTTGAAATTTATTGACCAAATTTTGATCCAAATCAGATTTAGTGTATTGAATCACTTAGAAATCTTGTTCAAATCCTAATTCAGGATTTGAAATGATGTACTGATTATATCAATATTAAAAGCACCATAAATAGGAATGATATAACATATCATTTCTTCAATATTCTTTTTTGATGTATCATTCTTTTAGACACATTCAGGGACAAGGTAATGTTTGAAATTATTGATGATTTAAAAAATAAATTAGATCAGCATCGCCCCCTATCACCAGCTATAGTAAAAAATTTACAAGAAGATCTTATTGTACGATGGACCTATCATTCGAATGCAATTGAAGGCAATACACTTACATTGCTAGAAACAAAAGTCGTGTTAGAAGGCATAACTGTCGGTGGGAAGGCATTAAGAGAACACTTCGAGGCAATTAACCATAGAAACGCTATTTATTACGTTGAAGATATTATTCGAAAAGAAGAACCATTTTCTGAATGGCAAATTCGCAATATCCATCAACTCATTTTAAAAAATATTGATGATGATAATGCTGGCCGCTATCGCCAACAAAATGTCCTAATCTCTGGTGCCACGTCTACCCCGCTTGATTACACATTATTAAATGACAAGATGGCTCAGCTAGTTGATTGGTATAGTAATGACGCACATAAATTTCATCCTATCGAACGTGCAGCCAAAGTACATGCTGATTTTGTAGGTATTCATCCATTCATTGATGGCAATGGCCGTACATCACGTCTATTGATGAATCTTGAATTGCTTAAAGCTGGTTATCCCCCTTGTGTAATAACAGTTGAAAACCGATTGGCCTACTATGAGGCCCTAGATCAATGGATGGCTTATGGAAAAACTGAAGCATTTATCCAGTTGGTTTCTGAAGCTGTACTTGAAGGATTTAAACCTTATCAAGTTGTATTGGGCATTTAATCGGCTTGATCGGTGTATTGATCCCTAGTACTAGATACCATCCACAATTGCATCTAAAATCATTTGTAAAATAAACTCATTAGATGCTGTAACACTGAAGATATGAGCGGTACAAAGAATATCGCTAGTGACTCATAAATCCGTGGTGATTTACTCAATCAATTTCAATCTGATGAGCGAACAGATTCTGTCTATACTGAGTTGTACGACACTATAGGCTGTAAATCAAAAACCTTTAGACTCAGCATTAAAAGCTTTTTTAATAGTTTTTCCTCCAAATCTATCCAATAAGATTTGATCTACAACATTTAGTTCAATAATACTCAACGCAGCATCTACCCCAAAGTACCCGAAATGCAACTGTCATCAATTTGTAATAAAAATCGATTATATCTCGTGTGATAATGCAACTTTTATTTGCGAGTTTATAAATGTCAGACAAAATCAGCTTAAACTATTTAAATGAACTCATTCGTAATGCTGAGAAAAAAGATAAAAAAATTGACAAGATCTTATTAGGCTATAAGGCGTATTATTTTTTTATGTCTGACAGCGAATTCCATAAAGAAGTCACTAACTCTGCCCTTTCACCAAGTAAACGTAAATATAAAGACTATAAAATCAAAGTGACTCAGGACGAATATCAAATTGATTTAAAATTTCAGGAAAAATAAGCAGGATTGCTCTAATTCTCAGGTTTAAACTCTTTATTTATTGACAGCCATGATGATTAAAGCATCAAAAAAGACAATCTAGACATTAGATGACCTGTTGTACTTAAGATCGTTACCCGCCAATTCAGCATCATCTGATACAATCAAAATAACGGTTCACGTATCCTGTGAACTCCTGTTTTCTGACCAAATAGCACTCCGATAGTGTCCTCTTAAAATTTATTGGACACTAACGTGGTATTAATGAGTTAGAAAAGTGGGGCTCAGCGGATGCTTACGATTAAACAAACGATCGAGCCATCCGTTACCCTGCTCACACCATGACGAATCAGCTTTAAAGATTACGCTGATTGACTCGTTTAGACAGTTCTTCAGCCGATTCTTTTCGCTCCGAATAACGGTTGGTCAAATAGGCACTCTGACCGCGAGTCAGCAAAGTAAACTTGTATAGCTCTTCCATTACATCAACAATACGATCATATAGCGATGAAGGCTTCATCCGTCCTTCCTCATCAAACTCCAAAAAGGCTTTAGGAACAGAAGACTGATTTGGAATCGTGATCATCCGCATCCAGCGCCCAAGAATTCGCATCTGGTTTACACTGTTAAAAGACTGTGATCCACCGCTCACCTGCATCAAAGCCAGTGTTTTACCCTGCGTAGCACGAATTGCTCCTGCAGCAAGTGGAATCCAATCAATCTGTGCTTTGAAGATTGAGCTCATCGAACCATGCCGCTCAGGCGAACACCAAACCATGCCTTCAGACCAAGCCAACAATTCATGCAGCTCTTTAACCTTTGGATGTTCCAGATCCCCATCTTCAGGTAAAGGTAAACCTTTGGGATGAAAGATTTTAACCTCACAACCAAAACGCTCAAGAATTCGCCCAGCTTCCATCACAGCTAGGCGGCTATATGAACGCTCTCTGTTTGAGCCATATAGCAATAAGATACGTGGTGGGTGACTTAGTTCTTTAGCCTGCACTTCCGCAAAAGTTGGTGTCGGTAAAAGATCAGATTCAAGATTAGGGAGTGTCATCTTTGCCTCTTAAGAATTTGGATAATATTTTTTCTTCAGCCACAAGGATACGCTAACCAGTGCAATCAGCACGGGCACTTCAACCAATGGGCCAATAATCGTAGTAAAGGCAATTGGTGAAGCCAAACCAAAGGTAGCAATCGCAACGGCCAACGCTAACTCAAAATTGTTACCTGCTGCGGTAAATGAAATTGCGGTGGTTTTGGGATAGTCATTCCCCATCCACTTACTCATGAAAAAGCTGACAAAGAACATCACGACAAAGTAAAGCGTCAATGGAATTGCAATCCGCAACACATCCATTGGCAAACTCACTACATCACCGCCTTTCAAGCTAAACATGGCTACAATGGTGAATAACAAGGCCAATAAGCTGAGTGGACCAATTTTGGGTAGAAACTGATTCTGATACCAGTCCAGACCTTTGGCTTTCACTAAAGATAGACGCGTCAGGAAGCCCATCAGGAATGGAATCCCCAAGTAGATAAGGACAGCATTGGCAATGGTCCAGAAATCAACATTGATGACATTCCCTTCTATCCCAAAAAATGGCGGCAGATAGGTCAGGAAGAACCAGGCATAACTGCTAAAGAACAGAATCTGAAAAATGCTGTTAAATGCGACCAATGCAGCACCGTATTGATTGTCCCCGCATGCCAGTCCATTCCAGATCAGTACCATGGCAATACAACGCGCCAAGCCAATCAGAATCAGACCTGTCATGTATTCTGGGTAATCACTCAAGAAGACTATCGCCAATACAAACATCAGCACTGGCGCAATCAGCCAGTTCTGAATCAGAGAGAGCGCTAATGTTTTTTTATCCTGAAATACTTTGGGCAAAGCTGCATAATCTACTTTGGCTAATGGTGGATACATCATCAAAATCAAACCAATCGCAATTGGCAAGTTGACTGAATTTACACTCATTGCGTCCAATGCGACGGATGCTTGTGGAAATACCACCCCAATCGCAACACCCAGTGCCATGGCCACAAAAATCCATAGCGTCAGGTTGCGATCCAAAAAGGATAATCCTGGTTTAGACATGATCTGCTCGCTTAAAGATGGGAAATTTGATTAATTTCAGCAATAAGCTGAGGACGGCTCATGTGATGGGTATCTAATGCAAAAAGTGCATCTAAGCGTTTGTTGATATGTTCTACAGTACTTAAAAATGCCTGTAATTTTTCTTGTTCAGGCAAATCTAAATGTGATGGATCAGATAGACCCCAATGTGCTTTGATTGCTCCTCCTAAATACAACGGACAAGCTTCTTGTGCTGCCGCATCACACACGGTGATGACGACATCGGGCTGATACTGTTCACAGGCATCAATCGTTTTACTCGACAAACCTTCGGTAGACAAACCCAGGTTCTGTAAAGTCTGAATGGTTAACGGATGAACTTGGCCAGAAGGTTTACTTCCAGCGCTATAAGCTACCCAACCTTCAGGCGCTCGACTATTAAACAGAACTTCAGAAAGAATACTGCGACAACTGTTACCCGTGCACAGAAACAAAAATTTCATAAAAACTTACTCGCAATGGCTCTGAATCGATAGAGCTGAGGGATCAAATAACACGGGAACATTGCTACGTTTAAGTGTATTCAGAATTTCAAAGCACCATTCAGGTAGTTGTGGGTTAAGACTGTAATACACCCACTGCTTTTGCCGACGGTCATTCAGCAAACCACTTGATCTTAACAGGGCTAAATGCCGTGAAATTTTTGGTTGGCTTAACTGGAGTTTATCTGTCAAATCACAAACACATTGCTCTTCGTTTTCTGCGATAAGCATGACAATACTGAGACGTGTTTCATCAGATAAACATTTAAAAAACTGAACGTGGTCCATAACTGCTCCCATTCTATTATGCAAATATACACATATCCATATATTCAGTAAAGAGTACTCATTATAAAAGTATACCCATATCCGTATATGCTTGCCAGAAAGGGAAAAATTTAAAACTTCTTAACATCTCAAGACACAAATAAAAAAGACCCGTGGCTTATGCCACAGGTCTTTTTTACAGTTTTCCACATACACTTATTTATTTTTTTCAATCAACTCCACAATGGCTTGTGGTTCCAAAACTTTGCCACTTGAAACGATTTGATTATCTATGATCAGACCTGGCGTACTTAACAACCCTGTTTCAGCAATTTGCATCATATCAGTTACATATTCAATTTCTGCCTGAACACCCGTACTTTTTACAGCTTCTTCAGTTGCAGCCAATAAGGCTTTGCATTTACGACAACCTGTTCCTAAAACTTTAATTTGCATCTTTATTCTCCACACTTTTTATAAAAACCAATAACCCAAAGTATTCAGGCTATAACCAACAATCAAGATTCCCACAAAAACAATCCCTACAAACAGGCTCAATAAACGGGTTTTCACCACTTGTTTTAACAAGATTAGCGATGGCAGAGAAAGTGCGGTGACCGCCATCATAAACGCTAAAACCGTCCCCAAGCCAACGCCTTTAGTCACAAGTGCTTCTGCAATCGGCAAGGTGCCAAAGATATCCGCATACATTGGCATTCCGACAATCGTGGCAATCAGTACGGAATACCAGTGTTCCTGACCAAGTAAGGCGGTAATCCACTGCTCAGGAATCCAGTTATGAATTGCCGCACCAATCCCGACACCTATCAAGACATAAAGCCAAACCTTACTAAAAATGTCTGTCACCTGTTCCCAAGCAAATGTACGCCGCTCTTTTGCAGTCATGCTGAAATCTTCATCGTCACCTGAGATTGTTTGATGATGAGTCACAAATTCAGCCACATACTTTTCCATTTTCAAGTAGCTGATTAATGACCCGCCGATGACTGCCAGCACTAATCCAAGTAACACATAGACCAATGCAATTTTCCAGTTAAAGATACTCGCCAATAAAATAATTGAAGCCAAGTCAACAAGTGGTGATGAAATCAGAAAGGAAAAAGTGACGCCTACCGGAAGTCCTGCACGGGTAAAACCAATAAACAACGGAATGGAAGAACATGAACAAAATGGCGTAATAGTACCGAGTAATGCCCCCATGATATTGGCTTTGATTCCTGTCATCCGACCTAAAATCAGCCGAGTACGTTCTGGAGGGAAATAGCTTTGAATATAAGATAGTGTATAGATCAACACTGAAAGCAGAATAAAGATCTTGAATACATCATAAATATAGAAATGGACACTACCACCCAACCGGGTTGCAACGGATAAACCAAATACATTTTCAACGAACCAGCGCACCCCATCCGAGAGCCAGGTCATTTTAAGTAGAACATCATTTAACCAAGCAAAAATTGCGACAATGTTCTCCATTTAGATCTCCTGCTTTACACTGATACAAAGTCCAACAGCGTTAGGGGTTTCACCTTTTATTTTAAGCGTCTGCCTTGCTCATCAATGATGACTTCACCATCTTCTTTAGCGAAAGCTTTTAATTGCGGCAAAGGTAGAATATCTAGCACTACTTCAGATGGGCGACATAAACGAGTGCCCAAATCTGTCACGACCAAAGGACGGTTAATCAGGATGGGATGTTCAAGCATAGCATCAAGCAATTGCTCATTTGTCCAGTTCGCATCGTCTAAATTAAGTTCAGTATAAGCATCTACATTTTTGCGTAACACATCACGAACACTTAAACCAGAGTCCTGAATCATTTTAATCAGCTGATCTTTTGATGGTGGCGTAATCAGATATTCAATTACTTCTGGTTCGATCCCCGTGTTGCGAATAAGCGCCAAAGTGTTACGAGACGTGCCACAGGCAGGATTATGGTAAATTTGAACTTTTGGCATTTGATCCATGAGTATAATCTCTTAAACAGACAGCTTTTTATATATGAATATTCAAATATACGCAATATGGAATATATGATTAACTACAAGTACCAATAAATAAGAAAAGCTCCTGAATCAATCAAAAACCTCCCATTTAGGTATTTCTGAAACGGTATCAATTAAATTAAGAAGCTAAAGCTTCTTTTCTGATTCTCAACTCACATTAGGAACATCCCTCATCTAACAAACTGCTCCTAGTCAAATAAAGGATATTCCTCCCCTCACCCTCTGCTATAGCAAGAGTTTTTCCCACAATTGGAACCTGATCTGCTATCTGTTGAATAAAATGATTGGGCGAAATGCCATACAGATCCTGTGTTTGCGAATAAAGATTATCCCAGTGCTGATTCATATCGTTTCCCAATGATTGAAAAAATTAAGCTGTGAATTCTTTAAATGCTTCCAATGCATTAGCGGCATACATCAATGAAGGACCGCCCCCCATATAAACTGCAACACCAAGCACTTCCTCTAATTCTTGCAATGTCATTCCCATTTTGACTAGGGTTCTGACATGAAAACCTATACATCCATCACATCGTGCTGCAACACCAATCGCTAAGGCAATCAGTTCTTTTGTTTTAGGATCAATAACACCATCTCGCATTGCAACTTGTGACAATTGATTAAAACTTTTCATTAAATCAGGAGAATCCTGCGCTAATGTCTTTAAACTGCCTGAAATATTTTGAGTTAATTCTTTGTACTTCATGATTTTCTCACTTGAATGTCCATAAACTTAAGTTAGACTTAAAATAGAAATCTAGTTATTTCTCTACTGGATAACCCTGCTCTAGCCATGCTTGGAATCCACCCTGAACAGATTTCACCTGAGTAAATCCCATATTCTGTAAAGTATCTGTAGCCAGAGCTGATCGGCCACCCGTCCCACAAATCAAATAAATCGGCTGATCTTTAAGATATTCTAGTGCTTGCAAGGTATCGCAATGATGGCTCGCCACAGGATGCTGGTGAATTCTCATTTCTAAAACACCACGAGGATAATTCACGGCTCGGTCTATCGCTGCCGCCTGAAATTCATCCGGTTCCCGAACATCAATCAGAATGGTTTTATGGTTTTTCATGGCTTCAAGTAAGCCGTCTACCGTCACTTCTTGAATTCGGTTTTTTGCCATTGAAATTAATTGTTCTGCTGTTTTCATTACTCTTTACCTCTTCCGATCTTTAGAAATCTGGTCTCTGATTAAATATTCATGTCTTTAAAATGCAGTTTTTAAATTTGGCTCTAATCTCTTGCTTGTATTAAGTTATGATGACTGTAGAAATTAAATAAAATGCTACGCTTATGACAGTTATAGCAAAAACCTTTTGGATTTGACTATTCTTAACTAAAGGCATCAAACTTCGACCAATCAACATCCCAGCCATGCAAGCTAAAACGAAAGTCAGCGTGACCGAAACGGGGTATTGAAAACCATCTAAAATATGAGCTGAAATGCTGACACCACCTATCAGGAAAATAATCATCAACGAGGTCGCAACAATACTGCGCATATCAAGATCAGTTACTTTACTCAGTACTGGAACAATCACGAATCCCCCACCTACCCCAAGCAAACCAGTCAATAAACCTGCCACGACACCAATGGCACCGAGAGACAATGCAGTTTTCATGTTCCAAATCAGACGACCAGTTGTTTGGTTAACTTTACACAGCACACCTGTATGGTCATTCACTTTTTTAAAAAAAATCCGGTAAGCAACCACGAGCATGACTAAACTGAATGCTAAGGTAAGCCATACAGGAGAAATTATTCCTCCCAGATGCACACCATAACGTGCTGAAGGAATGCTAATCAGTGCAATCCAAAGCGCAGCCCGATAGCGTACTATCTTCTTAAATAAGCCTTCAAATGTTCCAACCAAGGCAGATAAAGTGACTGCAAGCAAGCCAACAGGTGCAGCTTGTGCGACCGTCCATCCTTGACTTGCCATCAGTGCGGGTACGGCCAGAATGCCACCACCAGCACCGGTTAACCCAAGCAAACCACCGATGGCCAGTCCTTCAAGTATTAGCATCCACATCGCTAGTGCCCCCCTCTATTACCAAACCAATTAAACAAAACTTGTTGTTTAATCTTAAAATTTGCCTATTTGAAGTAATTCAGTGGAAGTTTTAAATAAGAAACACCATTCTCTTCGGGTTCAGGGAATTGTCCTGCTTTCATATTGATCTGTATCGAAGGTAAAATCAGCTTGGGCATACTTAAACCCGCATCGCGCTTATTACGCATTTCAACAAAATCATCTTTGGTCGTGCCGTCGTGAATATGGATATTCTGATTTTTTTGAGTCTGAATATCCGTTTCACACATATAGGTATCGCGCTTTTCTGGCAAATAATCATGGCAGAGAAATACACGTGTTTTCTCAGGCAGTTGATACAAACTTTGTATTGAATCAAAAAGGATTGATGCGCTTCCCTTCGGGAAATCACAGCGCGCTGTTCCATAATCTGGCATGAATAAGGTATCACCCACAAACACGGCATCACCCATGACATAACTCAGGCAAGCAGGCGTATGTCCCGGTGTTGGAATGTTATAGGCTTTCAATGTTCCGATTTGGAACGACTCATGATCTTCAAATAAATAATCAAAGAGCTGCTGGGCATTCCATTGTTTAATATCCAGATGATAAATCGCACCAAAGGTTTCCTGTACCACGGAAATCTTCTGGCTCATGGCAATTTTGCCACCTAGTTTTTCTTTGAGATATTGCGCAGCTGTTAGATGATCAGCATGGACATGGGTTTCGAGAATCCACTCGACCGTTAAATCCTGCTCTTTAACATACGCAATAATCTTATCGGCATGAATAGTTGAGGTACTTGCCGATGCCGGATCGTAATCCAGAACGCTATCAATAATGGCGCAGGCATTGGTCGCAGGATCACGTACAACATAACTGAAGGTATTGGTATCTTCGTGAAAAAAATCTTTTACTATAGGTAAGTTTGACATCATTAAGCTCCTGACCATTTACGGTGAATCCATACACCCACCAGCATTGCTACAATAAAATAGAGCACTTGATAGTGGCCCAAACCGATCAAGGTGAAACTTGGCGCCGGACAGATGCCGGCAATGCCCCAACCTGCACCAAATAAAACCGCACCCGTCATCAGTTTCTTATCTATCTGATTATTTTTAGGCAAATCAATAGGCTCATTAAATACTGTTTTCGGTTGTGCCGTACGTAATGCTTTCTGGAAAGGAATAAAGGCCACTGCAATCGCGCCCATCATGACAAAGGCCAGACTGGCATCCCAATCACCAAACAGATCCAGAAAGTCGAGTACCTTTTCAGGATTGGACATGCCCGACACCATCAGCCCCACAGAGAACAGAGCACCAAATAAAAAGGCAAACACATTTTTCATTTTATAATGCTCCTGTGATATGACGGATAATATAAACGGTGACAAAACCTGCAAACATAAAAGTCATCGTCGCGACAATAGAACGCTTAGACAGCCGACTAATGCCACAAATTCCGTGACCACTGGTACAGCCCGAACCCAAACGTGTCCCAAAGCCTACCAGCAGACCTGCCACAATCATCATCAATGGGCTGGCATTCAATTCGATTTCAGGTTGTACAAACAGACCATAAATAAACGGTGTGATGATCAAGCCTGATAAGAACCAGATCGCAGGCGTTTTAAATACGGTTTTTGGGTTTAATACCTGCCCAACCAAACCACTGATTCCTGCAATACGGCCATTGACGTAAAGATAGCCGACCACTGAAAGTCCGAGCATTAAACCGCCAATAAATGCGATGAGGAAGTCATGCATGGTAAATCAACCTCTATACAATATACTTTTTTATATTATATAATAAAAAATAATAATCAAGCAGTTTTATGGTAAATTGTGTAAACTGCATGGGCTACGTCAAAGGTTTCGAGGACATTTATGGATATAATTGCTGCAAATGCCAAAATTGATTTTTCACAGGTCGATTTCGTCAGCCAATGCCTAAAAGTTTTAGCCAATCCTGATCGTCTGAAAATCTTATGTGTCCTGGTTGACGGGGAAATGAATGTTCAGGAAATTGAAGAATCCACTGACATTCATCAACCTACACTTTCACAACAACTGACTGTCCTACGTAAGGCTGACATGGTCAGCACACGACGTGAGGGTAAACAGATTTTCTATCGTCTGAGTGATCCCAAGGTCTTAAGTTTGATGCAAAAGCTGTACGAGCTGTATTGTGCGAATTAATCCGCTTAGTACAGCCAAAAAGAAATGATCAGAAGCAGTAAACCTTTGTTTTTTTTAATACTCTTAATATTGAAAAATCTTGTACTCATTTTTTCTCTAGATTAGATTTAGTGAACTAAATCTGAAAAATATTTTATTCAAATTACACAGGGTTATAATTTATCGATTTACAAGTTTGTTCTTATATCGTGCTAGAATTTTGATGTCTACTCAATGTTTTGAACTGCTTTTACCAGAAGAGTGATCTACATTCCGGCTCATTCCATCTCGTGTTTGGAATCACTCTGAATTCTCCCATCCACCAAATTAATCGTTCGATCACAGGTCGCCGATAATCTAGGATCATGAGTCACCAATAAGACTGCACAGTCATGTTCGCGATGTACTTTACGAAATAATTCAAACATTTCCGCAGCAGTTTGAGTATCCAGATTACCTGTCGGTTCATCGGCCAACAATAGTGCAGGCTGAGTAATCAGTGAACGTGCAATCGCTACGCGTTGCTGCTGCCCTCCAGAAAGCTCATTGGGTTTACGGTCAGCGAACTTATCTAACCCTACAGCGGCCAATAATTCATGGGCATATTGCAACGCAGATTGATCTGGCTTACCTTGCTTCAGCATTAATGGCATGAGTACATTATGTAAGGCAGTAAAAGCCTGTATAAGATGATGGAACTGAAACACAAAACCTATACTATTGCCTCGTAATGCTGTCCGAGCCGTATCATCCATACGGCTTGTCGCCTGCCCCAACAAGTACAACTCACCACGACTAGGCTGATCTAATAAGCCAAGAATATTCAGTAAAGTACTTTTGCCTGAACCAGAAGGACCAATTAATGCAGCAAAGTCATTCCGTTGAATACACAGGTCAATTCCATGTAATACCTCCACTTCATTAGGCTGCCCAACATTGTAAGACTTTCGCAATGCTTCTAAACGTAGTACTTCCTCAGATGAATCAGACATGACGAATTGCCTCCACAGGATCGAGTGCAGCAGCCCGACGGGATGGTATTGCAGCAGCCAAAACTCCCGTTAAAGTCGCCAAGAATAATGCCGACAAGATAAGCTTGATTGAAATCGAAATATAAAACAAGCCGGGACCAAACTGATTAAATCCCCAGATCAAACCATAACTGACTACACTGCCAAGCATCGAACCAAGCAGACCAAAAATTGCTCCCTGAAACAAGAAAACTCTTAAAATTTGTGCTTGTGTCGCCCCCGTCGCACGTAAAATACCGATTTCCCGAGTCCGTTGCACCACACTCACCGACATCACACTGGCAATGCCAAAAGCGACTGAAATCCCTACAAAAACAATAATCATGTTTGTAGAAAGACTTTGAGCGGTAATCGCATTCATTAATTGAGCATTGGTTTCAATCCAGCTTTCTGCTTTTAATCCTGTCAGGCGTCCAACTTGTGAGGCAATTTGATCCGCCTGAAAAATATCCTGAATCGTCAGATCAATCACGGTGACCCCACCCGGCAAATTAAGTAAAGATTGCGCCTGTTTCAAATCCAGATAGACATAGCGCGCATCCAATTCACGCACACCCAATTCAAATATTCCAGAGATGTTCACAACTGCATTTTTCTGTTGCCCGGTATCTAATCTTAATTTGCTCCCAACTTGCACACCCAAATCTTTGGCTAATTGACGCCCAATTAATACATTATCCGCACTGACCTGTAATTCACCACTCACCATATATTGCTTCAACGGAATAATCTGTTGATAACGTTCAAGGTTGATACCAACCAATGCAATAGATTGAATCGCATCTCCGCGCTGTACAAATGCAGGACCTGAGACCACAGGAGAAACCGCAGTCAACACCGGTAAATGATCTAAAGTCCCAGTAATCTGCTGCCAATTATTAATAGAACGTAAGCGTTGTGCACGCTTATCTTCTTGTAACAACTGAAGTGTTCCTGCTGCTGGTGGCACAATACGATTCACCTCATCTGGTGAGAGCAAACGAATATGCGCCTGTGTCCCTAAAGTTCTTTCTACAATATTCGATTGTAAACCCTGAATTAAGGCGCTAATGAACACAATGACGGCTACCCCCACCGCGACGCCAATGGTAATCATCATCGACTGTGTGCGACCCTCTCGCAAAAAACTGATTGCGATGGTCCACTCGGTCCAAAGTCGCCTAAAAAAGTTTTTCAATCGAATTTCACCGGTAATTCATTTTTGCTATTTTTCTGATCCGTTTGACTCTGGAAAACAGGTTTAGTTTTCTCTATTCGGACACCAGTTCCATCTTTAAGCACTGATTCTGCATCGGTAAGGACGTGATCACCTTCTTTCAATCCAGCTACAACTTCAGACATAACCAAACCACGTAAACCCAGTGTGATAGGATGACGTTGAATTTTTCTATCTCTTACTAAAATGACCATAGCCTTGTTGCCACTTATACTGCTTAAAGCATCATTTGGAATGACCAAGGTTCGCTCGCGCTTGTTGGTTTCAACATTTACCGATACCGTCATGTCTTGACGCAGAAAACCTGGGACTGGATCAACTGTTAATCGGACGTCTACTGTGCCACGTTGAGCATCAATACTTGGAGCAATAAAATTAATATGGGCAGGAAAAGATTGATTTGGATAGGCATCTGCAATCACTGCGGCTTTTTGTTGTAAAGCCAACAGTGGTAAATTTCGTTCATCAAATGGCACTCGTATTTCAGTCGCACCATCCAGTGCAATAGTGAAGAGAGTCTGACTCGGTTGTACCAGATCCCCTGGCTCAACATTACGCGTTAAAATAATACCCGAAACTTCTGCACGAATTTTGGTTTTGGCAAGTTGCGCTTGAAGTGCAGCGAGTCGTTCGCGTAATTTTGTCTCTTCAACTTTATTTGGGGCAAGTGAAGAAACTTTTAATCGAGCTAATTCCAAATTATTACGGGCGAGTCTTTCTGCCTCTATCGATTTCTCCCTTTCCTCTGCTGATAATATTCCTAATTCGGTATTTCGTCTGCGTAACGCCTCTCTTTGAGCCTGTTCTAATTGTACTTTGGCATTCGCTAAATCAACTTCTGCTTGCGGGCGTCTAGTGGTTTCGAGTTCTTTTAATTCAGCTTCTGCCTGCCGCACTTGCGCTGAAATTTCATCAGATTTCAGTCCTAAAAGAATATCCCCTCGAGAGACCCGGTCTCCCTCTTGAACCAAGCGCTCAAGAACAACCCCTGTAATTTCACTACCAATCTGAGTCCGAGATACTTTCTCTACCCGTCCTGAAGCAACAACTGTTTGAATCAATGGATTAGATACGACTTCATAACTAGGCAGTAATGGTCCTTGCCACCAGCGATATGTAGCAAAACTGACGGCTAAAACCAGTAGTATGATCATGATACAAGGCTTATAGCGAGTAACAAGCAATTCCATTCTCCAAGCCAGAATAAAGAGATATTTTCTGAATCGAATTATTAATTAAATATATATGAAAATTGTGTAATAACACACCAAATAAAAGAGCAGATCATTTTCTTAAATTAATTTTCCTTACTAGATATAGTTTTTTAATAATATTGATTAAAAATCGTAAATTTTAAATTAATATTTTTTATATTTCATATTTTTATATAAATTTTAAACACATTTAAAACTTAAACACTTTAGCTACCAATAACATAATACATAGCTCTATTTAGTAAAGTAGCTGTTGTGGTGGTGGCAATTGAACTCACCCAAAATCCCCAAAGAAATCTACCAATTAGAAAATTTGAAGTACTAGATTTTTACCCCAATTTACCCCATCATCTTTTCGAACAACAATTCTCTATTTATAAAAATGTTTAAAACAGAAAATTACTATCGTGTCGATTATTTAGGTGAAGAAGGCATTACAGAAACATGTCTATTAAGCCTGCACAATTTGATCCAAACTCATGCAGATCTAAGTTACGCCCTATTGCTGACAAGTGAACAATCTCATGCCTTTATCTTGAAAGATCTAACCGAAAATTATTATGTCATTCGCTCTGGCTTTACATCTTGTTATTCAGGTGAAGGACCAAAGGGTCTAGCAAAAGCATTAGCTCTTTTAAGCAAACATAGAATTGAAACTGAAGAAATTCTAATACCTACGAAGCTTCTCAATAGATTGAATAACTCATCATTAAATGATCAGGATATTGATTTTATTTTTCAGCAAAAAATCATTCGTCCTATTCGTCTGCATGATTATATTTATCCTTTCGAAAATGAAGCAGCCCACACTGTTAATTCAAAGCGTTACTACCCTTTAGAACTACCCTACTCGATTATTGATGACAGAATTTTTGACCTTGCTCTACTCTTTAAACAAGATCCCGACTCTGCTTTAACAAAAGCATATAAGCGTCTTGAAGATATTATTCGTACACGTACAGGTATCCGTGAGCATAGCACCAAACTATTTGCTCAAGTCTTTCAAGGTGAAAATGCTCTGCTTACTTGGGATGTACCAGACAGTGCTGAGATCAAAGGTCGAGTAAATTTATTCACAGGTGCGTATATGGCTTTTCGGAACGCTCGTGCGCATCGAGAAAAAGATGAAAACTTAATTCATCAATATCGTGAATTTTTATTGATCAATGAATTATACCTACTAGAAGCTGAAGCAATAAAAATAGAATCAAAATAAGACAAGGCCGTATGGCCTTGTCTTATTTCATCACTATGCTAATTCTTTGCCATTACTCAATATGAATTTCCGTAACATTGCATTCACTCGAATATTCACTTTGAATGGTAGAATAGTAGTACTACCTTTGGCTTCTAAATACAGTTTCGCTTTGACTTTATCCACTGATGCTAAAAGTTCGTCAAAACGCCCAAATTCATTAATATTGTTTTCAGTAACTTGAGCATTCATCAGTTGTCTTAACTTAGTTTCATCCAGTCCTAGTGCTTCTGCAAGATCATGAATTCCATCTTCTTGTGCTTGGTATTGATACTCTGTAATGTAATCCCTGAATGACTTACCAGCGATTAGTTCTGCATCCCCTCGCTGTACATCATGTAAGAAAATGTTGGCAAACTTCTGTTCTTCAGCAGTGAGCATTGCAAAACTTTTATGCAATTCATTTAAGGCATCTTCAATAGAAAGTTCTAAATCACCATTACGCAGTGCTTTCAGATATTTATCAAAACGACTGTTCATGTAATCTGAATCGATTTTGTCTGTATCGATTTCTGTTAAATAGCCTTCTACTTCAAAAGGTATGCTCCCACCACCTGAACCGCCACCACCGCCATTCGAGAACAGTTCTTTATAACGCAGTGCCAGAACTAAGAAAGTTTGCTCATCCAACTTTAATTGAATCGTAAATTTCTTTTTATGCTCATCAGTAAATTCATAACTCAATTTATCCCATTTAAAGCCCTGAATTTTAGCCGCTTCAAGATATTCGTTGAGTTGTTTAAACAGTTTTGCAAATAAAGCACAGGACTGATCATCTTCTGGTAACTTCTCAAAATTAGACACATGGGCACTTTTAAATACGCTATCAATTTTTTCGAAGATGTCATTGATGTTTTTTAAATTGCTTGGCAATTTATCGACAAATAAAGCCAATGGCTTATCACCCGAATATAATTTTACCGCAGCGTCGATATTACGCTTCATGGTGTGCGGACGACGATAATAACGAATAATGCCAAATGGCTTATCTTTGCCAAACAAGCGATTGGTACGTGAGAAGGCTTGGATTAGATTTGCATATTCTAACATCTTATCCAAATACAGCGTATTGACCCATTTTGAGTCAAAACCTGTCAGCATTTGATCCACCACAATTAACAGATCAAGCTGTTTTTCAGGCGTATTTTCGATGCGTTTATAGGCTTCTTTGTGTGATAGGCGATCTGCAATATCTCTCTTCATCTTGGCATGAGTAGCTAAACTAAAGTCCACACCATAAAGTGCATTGTAGTCTTGAATAATTTCAACTAAGCCATCCTGTTTAAAGGCAGCATTACCATTGTTATCAATATTTGGATCAAATAAGGCTGTGACTTTTAGCTCTGGCATCGCCTTTTTAATCAGTCGATAGTACTCAATCGCTTCAGGAATACTACTGGTCGCAAACATGGCATGGAATTTATGATTTTGGCTGTACTGCACCCAATTGTCTTTGATATCTTCGACCACTTTATTGCGATGCTCTGTACGGTGATACTGTGACGTTGGCAGGTAATCCTCAATCCCTTTTATATATTTACCTGTCTTATCCATTTGTCCTGCCATTGCAACTTGCTTACTGTCCATAAAGCGTTGATAGACTGCTTTTTTCTCAGGATCATCTAAAGCTTCTTTTACCGTATTGGCTTTAGCCTCATCAAGCGCAACCGCTTCACGCAACTTGGCATCTTTATAGGTTGAAACCAAATAAGGGTCAAAACCTAAAACGTTTTTATCTCGAATACCATCTGCAATGCTGTAACGGTGTAATTCATTGCCGAATACCGTTGCCGTGGTATTCATATTTTTTTCGTTTTCTTCTTGAATTGGTGTACCTGTAAAACCAAAAAATACTGCTTGTGGGAAGGTATCTTTAATGGTCATCAGCATTTCACCGAATGTAGAGCGATGTGCTTCATCTACAATGATGACAATTCGTTTTTTGTTGATCAGTTCAATGTCATGTGCATTTAAACCTCCATCTTCATCTTTGATATTACTCATTTTTTGAATTGAGCTTACGATCAAGACTTCATTTGGATTTTTACTTTTGAGTTTACTGACCAAGGCATGGGTATTTTCAGTGGCTTGGACAAAGTCTTCAATTTCAGCAAAGTTGTTATATTGCTCAAGTGACTGCACACCCAATTCAATACGATCCATTAAGAAAATCACTTTATCTGCATCTTTGCTTAGTGCAATCAAATGGGCTGCCTTAAAGCTGGTCATGGTTTTACCAGATCCTGTGGTATGCCAAATATACCCCCCTAAACGATCTCTGCCATCCCATTCAACACTTGCCACCCGATCCGTGATTTCATGCACAGCAAAACACTGATAACTGCGCATGACTTTTAGAACACCATCGGTTTTATCCGCAATGGTATAGAAGCCAATCAGTTGATGTGCCATGGGGATTGAAAGTAGGTTCCCCGCAATATCTTTCCAATAGTTCACGGGTTCGTTATTAAAATCTCCCCAATTGAAATAGAAATCTGAGTTAAATGTGCCATCAGGTCCCGGGTTGGCAAAGTACCAAGTTTCTTCTGGGTTCATTGCCACGAAGATTTGTACCAATGCAAATAGGCCTATAAAGATGCCCGAACGTGCATAGTTTTCGATTTGGTGTGCTGCCTGACTCACGGGCACGCCTGAACGTTTTAGCTCGATATGAAAAACTGGCATCCCGTTAATGAGCAGCATCAAGTCGCCACGACGGTCATTTAAAATTTTAGATTTGGTTGGGAATTTGGGTTGTTGCGCAATCTGATAACGGCTTTTACCTGCTGCGATCTCTTGACGGTCGTAAATGGTTAAGCTGACTTCTTTACCAAAATGTAGTTCGTCATTTGGATTGTCACGTTTAATGGATACAGTTTTACCGTTAATAAATCCATTGAGGGCAAAAGGCGTGCGCAGTGTATTAATCTGCTCAATAATCTGATCCATTTCCCCTTGAGTTAAAGGCTGATTATTCAATCGATCAATTTCTCGGTTATTTTGGAAAAGAATCTCTGCCCAGTTATCGATGAGATCCTGTTCCGTTGGGTTTTTAATGACATCTTGCCAACCTTTTTTTAAAAGGAGGTCAATGAGTGCTTGTTCGAATGCTGTTTCACTTTTAAAAGTCATATTTGTTTGGTTTTATAAAGTCAGTATTTAGATTTTAAAAATCCCCCTTACATCAAGGGGGATATAACAATGATTAAACAAACATTTTTTCTAACAATGCTTGTTTCAGATTTTTTAAGGTTTGAAGTTGTTGTTTTAGCAATAG
>NZ_SGSS01000003.1:0-190634 GCF_004209135.1 Acinetobacter sp. WCHAc060006
TTTAGTAAAACTATAATTATTGAACTTCCTCAAAAAATCATTTTTAATGTCTGACACACCCAAAACCAATTTGTTACTATTATTTATTTTCCCATGTAAAAAATCAATTTTCGGTTTTTCAAAGTATAAGTTTTTAATTGTATTTGTATAATTAAATGAAAATATTTTTAAATCATCAAATGGAACTTTTAATACATTATCATTTAATTCAAATATTGGTCTTAATTCATCAACAACAGAAACCAAATAATTATCAAACAGCCCTATAAAACTATTTAGAGACTTTTCTAAATCCTCAATTATTAATTTAGAATTAATATCTAAATTATAATTCTCATTCCTAAAATATTTTTTTCGTATTTCCGCCACTGGGGATTCTTCATTTAAGGCTTTTCTTTCCAAAATTTTTAATAGAACTAATTTTTCACAAATGCTATCTCCGATTTTAATATATCCAGCAGCATCAAATTCATAATATAAACTCACAACACTCTTGCTAACATAATCATTTTTCTTATATCTTTTTTCAACGTCTGATATAAATTCAGCAACAACATCCAATGCTTGGCTAAATTCCATTTCAAAATCAATCCAAGTGTCAATTTCTGTTAGATGATGGCTAAAATATGAATACCAAATATTTTCCCCAAGCTGTTTTTTTAATTTTTTTATTTTTTGAACTGAAAGTATAATGTCATCGGTTAAATACATTGCTTTTGTGTAGCTAAAAAAATATCCTTCTTTTTCATATAACGCTCCAAAAATATCATCAAAGCCCATATCACCGTCTTCTTCATTCCATTTTTCAATTGTTTCCATTGCTCGTATAAAATGCTCATACTTCGTCGGTAAATAATGCGACAAATCAAAGCCGTTACCCACAATCAAAATATTCATTGTTCTTATAAAACCCCAATAAAAAAGCGCATCAATAGATACGCTTTTTATGAGGTTTTTTCGCCTAATTTTCAACCATAAATCAAAGATTTATTAAGGGCATTTCGCTGTTTGAAAAGTCTTGGTATTTTTACCGCGATAGCATTGATACTCTTTAGACGTACCCACTCTATTCCACTGCCCGTCTACATTTTTAAAACGGTACACCGTACGAACCGATTTTACAGAATCATCCATCAAACCTGTTTCAGTCACTTTCACTTCAGCAGCCGTTGGCGACTCCACACGGTTAAAGTACTGACGGATTTCAACCGTACTTAATTCCTTACGCAAATCATCACGCTCTTTTAACACCTGCGCCAAAGGCGTATCCGAACCGCCTATATTCACTTTATTGGCAATTTTTTGTGTGGTCGCACAACCCGTAAACATCAGCGCACATACTACTGCAGCTGTCACTAGACTTGTTTTCATCATTCTATCCCAATCAACAAACATCCATACAGCGCATGATGCCTTATTCTGCCTGCTTACTCTATTTGGTAAATGTAAGCCTCGCTACTGCGCCAAGTTCAGTTTTAAATAATACAAGTGCAAGATACGCGAGTGTGGCAAGCATGCCACACGTTCCATAAAAAAACGCATCCGAAGATGCGTTTTAAGTGCTTAATCTTTTAAATTAAAGATCAAACAATTTACCTGGGTTCATAATGCCTTGCGGATCGAATACTTTTTTCAACGCTTTCATGTATTCAATTTCTTCCGCTGAACGTGTGTAGTCTAAGTATGGCTTCTTCGTCATACCTACACCGTGTTCTGCAGAAATTGAACCGTCGTATTTTTTCACAGTTTCAAATACATACTTGTTCACCACTTGGCATTTACCAAAGAATTCATCTTTGCTTAGATTCTCAGGTTTTAAAATGTTCAAGTGCAAGTTACCGTCACCGATGTGACCGAACCAGCAGATTTCAAAGTCTGGGTAGTTATCTGCCACGATTGCATCAATTTCTTTAATAAACGCAGGTACGTGTGTAATAAGTACTGAAATGTCGTTTTTGTACGGGGTAAATGGCGCAATTGACTCAGAAATGTCTTCACGTAAACGCCATAAGCTATGCACTTGGTCTAAGCTTTGGCTCATCACGCCATCATGTACCCAACCTTGTTCCATGCAGTGCTCAAAAATTTCCATCGCCTTGTCCATAATCGGCTCAAATGGCGCTTCAAATTCAAGTAAAACATAGAACGGGCATTCAGTTTCAAATGGACGCTGTACATGGCCATTGGCAAGCACTTTCTGCATTGCCACTTCACCAAAGAACTCAAATGCGGTTAAGTCAATTTTTGCTTGGAAAGCATGCAATACAGGCATAACTGCTTCAAAGTCAGGCACACCCAATACCATCACTTGCAAGTCTTGCGGTTGACGCTCAAGCTTAATTTCAGCTTCAGTCACTAAACCCAGCGTACCTTCACCACCAATAAATAAATGCTGCAGCGCATAGCCCGTTGCGTTTTTGATCATGCCTTTGTTCAAGCGAAGGATGTCACCTTTACCTGTCACTACAGTCAGACCCAACACCCAATTACGTGTCATGCCGTATTTAATCACTTTAATACCGCCGGCATTGGTACCAATGTTACCGCCAATTTGGCTTGAACCCGCAGAAGCAAAGTCTACTGGGTAGTACATGCCCTGTTCTTCGGCATAGTTCTGAAGTTGTTCAGTCACTACACCTGCTTGAACGCGAACCATGCGGTCAGCTGGGAAGAATTCTAAAATTTGGTTCATCTTGTCCATGCTGACCACGATTTCACCGTTGGCAGCCACAGCACCTGCTGATAAACCTGTACGACCGCCACTTGGCGTGATCGCAACATTAAATTGGTTCGCAAGTTTTACAATTGCTTGTACTTGCTCAGTCGTTGATGGAAAAACGATTACCGATGGATTTGGATCGAAGTGCTTAGTATGGTCACGTCCCCAATTTTCGAGACTATCTGCATCTGTTTTAATGCGATTTTCGCCAACAATAGCGGTCAATTGGGTCAATAACTCTGGGGTTAAAGCGACTGGAGCATTCATCGTTTTCAGACCTTGCAAGGATTAAACAAGTGGTGTTCGGTGCCTCGGTTTATTCGCTGTCTAGCAATTTTTAGCTGAATAAAACCTAGACACATTGTGAAGATTAAACCAACGATATGGCATTGGCGTTTTTCACGAAGCCATATTATAAGGCATTTTTAAACGGAAACCCGCAGAAATCAGCATTTTGTAAATGTCACTTTGTAAATTACACAGTTAATTAGACCTGCAACGACAATTAATGACAGCAAATTTGCCCAAATAGACGATTGTAGCGTCATAAAGGAAATGTATATAGCCCTAATTGCTATGCTATGATATGCGCACTAAATTTGGCCTTTGTAGCGGAGCCGTAATGAGCCAACATCTTTCTTTGCCTAAAGATAAAATTCGTTTCTTGTTGTTAGAAGGCGTTCACCAAAACGCGATCGACACATTAAATGCTGCCGGATACACAAATATTGATTACCGTAAAACAGCGCTTGAGGGTGATGCGCTGAAAGAAGCGATCAAAGATGCGCACTTCATTGGTATTCGTTCGCGTACACAACTTACTGAAGAAGTATTTGAAGCTGCGAACAAACTAATTGCTGTGGGTTGTTTCTGTATTGGTACAAACCAAGTGAACTTGAACGCTGCGATGGTTCGCGGTATTCCAGTATTTAACGCACCATACTCAAATACTCGTTCAGTGGCTGAACTTGTACTTGCTGAAGCGATTCTTCTTCTTCGCCGTGTACCTGAAAAATCTACAGATACACATGCAGGCGGTTGGAACAAATCTGCTGTAGGTTCGTTTGAAACTCGTGGTAAGACTCTAGGTATCGTTGGTTACGGTTCAATCGGTTCTCAACTTTCTGTGCTTGCAGAAAGCATGGGCATGAAAGTAATTTACTTCGACACAGTAACTAAATTACCGCTAGGTAATGCACGTCAAGTAGGTACTCTAGGCGAACTTCTTGCAAATGCAGACGTTGTATCTCTACACGTTCCTGATGTTCCGTCTACACGTAACTTCATGACCAAAGAACAATTTGCACAAATGAAAGAAGGTTCAATCTTCATCAATGCTGCACGTGGTACATGTGTTGTGATTGAAGACCTTGCTGATGCGCTTAAATCAGGCCACATCGCTGGTGCTGCAGTTGACGTATTCCCGAAAGAGCCTAAAGCAAACGGTGAAGAATTTGTTTCTCCACTACGCAACATTCCAAACGTAATTTTGACACCGCACGTAGGTGGTTCAACCATCGAAGCGCAAGCAAACATTGGTTTAGAAGTGGGTGAAAAATTCGTTGCTTACTCAGATAAAGGTATGACTTTATCTGCTGTGAACTTCCCAGAAATCGCACTTCCGTTGACTGAAGGCAAACACCGTTTGCTTCACATTCACAAAAACGTGCCTGGCGTGTTGTCTAAAATCAACAACTTGTTTGCAGAACACGGCATTAACATTTCTGGTCAGTCTTTAATGACTAAAGGCGATGTTGGTTACCTCGTAATGGATGTTGACGCAACTGCTTCTCAAGAAGCACTTGATACACTGCATGAAGTTGAAGGCACAATCCGCGTACGCGTATTGTTCTAATTCTACTGCGGTTTTAAAACCACAGCTTTCGAGCTGTGGTTTTTTATTTTTGTAACATTTAAAAATTAGGCTATTGTCTCTCTCCCGCTATTCGAGTGATCGAATCAAATTTAGTTTATGCCAAATTTTAAAATCAGCCCTACTGTGCAAGCCCCTCTGATCTTACTCATCGCGATGATCAGCATGCAAAGTAGTGGCTCATTTGCCAAATATCTTTTTGGGCAATTTCCCATTTTGACCGTATCCGCAATGCGTTTGTTGCTGGGTACTTTAATTTTGGCGCTTATTTTTAAAATCTGGCAGATCAATTTTCGACAGCTAAAATGGTCATCCATCCTCAGCTACGGTTTAGCTTTGGCAGGCATGAATATTCTATTTTACTTGTCGCTTGATCGTCTCCCGCTTGGCATTGCTGTCTCTTTTGAATTTATTGGTCCATTAAGTGTTGCACTGTTTGCAATACGTCGTAAGTTTGACCTGATCTGGGTTGGCCTTGCCATTTTAGGCCTCATTTTATTATTCCCTTTTGACCAAGCCGCACAAACCCTCGATCCAATTGGCATCGCACTTGCCTTAGGCGCAGGTGCATGTTGGGCTTTATATATTATTGCAGGCCAAAAACCTTCTGGCGTTTCAGGTAATCATACAGTTTGCCTTGGCATGTTTGTCGGCATGTGTATGCTAATGCCTATGGCCTTATTTGCAGGAATGCCCGCACATACCTTTGAACCCGTCAGCTTATTGTATTTTATAGGCTTGGCTGTATTGGCCAGTGCTTTGCCCTTTACATTAGAAATGATTGCGCTACGTAATTTAAGCGCCTTAAGTTTTGGCACGCTGATGAGTCTAGAACCTGCTGTTGCGGCTTTGTCTGGTTTTGTATTTTTGGGTGAGCATTTATTGTGGACACAATGGCTGGCGCTTGCTGTCATTATTAGCGCTTCCATTGGATGTACCATCACAATGCAAAAACATAAAACAGCGCAAAACTAATCCAAAATTGCTGAATTCTAATTTTACCAATAAAAAACCGCGTTTGACTGAAAAGCAAAACGCGGTTCTAAACAACTCAGTTATAGCAACCTTAACTTGGTTCTACACAGAATGCGGTATCAGTTTCAACTGGATCATTACCACCATACAAAGCCACCATTAAAGTTGGCAATGCATCACGCTTAAACCCTTCTGCCCAGTTAGATCCACAATAGGTACCTTGTAGCATACGACCTTTCAAACTCAAGCTACTAATCATGCCTTCATCTAAGCCTGCAAAACCTGCATATTGGTTTGGTAAATGAATCAGCTTTTTCTCACCATACGGCACACTAAAATACAATTTATGCGTAGCTGCATTAAATTGATCCACATACACATTCATTTCAATTTCACATGGCTTACCCACCAAGAGTGGATTGCTTACATTCAATTTACCTGTGTTGTAATCATAACCAGACGTACATTGCACATAAAAACCAAGGCCTTGAGCAGCAGCCACAATTTCTTTGTCTTTTAAGGTAATTTTTACATCGGCTTTGCTATTTGAAACCGCTGCGCCCACATAACGTACCCACTGCCCAGCTTGTAAAGTAATGGCTGTTTTCGCTGACCATACTAATGAATCATTGCTTGATTTCAAGCCACTCATCACGCGTACACCTTCTTTAGGTGCATTAAACTCGATTGCTTGATAGCTTGTTCCCACTTTTGTAGTGAACTCACCACTACACTCTACGGCTGTACCATCTTCAAGCACACATTGTACTTTATTACTGGTTGCAGGAATGCCCAAATCAATCACCACGGTTTTATCATTTGGTAATTGTGAAGTCACTGAACCAATTAAAGTGCCTGTCGTATCTTTAGCTGACCAGTGAATTTGGCCTTCTGTTGGCATATTAATAATATCAACGCCATTTTCTGAAATAGACGTCGTTTTGGTCAAACCAGAACCATCTTTAAGTTCCACAAGCGCAGTAATATGACATGGCACATAGGTGCTTGCTGACTTACATTTCACATTGACTGAAGCTGGGTTTTCAAATTTAAAGTCCCAGTTCCATGTAGAGAAATGACTTACAGTTGCTTTTACTGCTAAGCCTGTCGCAGAAAGTGGCGATGCCACGACAGTACCCGGTGTACCTTCTTCAACCCATTTACCTTTAGTAATATCGAAGTACCACATTGGAATACTGGTACCCACCGTCATGGCTTGGTTATTCACACTATTCAATGGTAAATCCATTTGTATATCGGCACTTACACCCGTTTTAAGCTGTAATTTTTGCCCTGTGCTGTCGGTAAATGTTGCCGTTAGCATACCCGCACTAATTAATGTTGCAGGATTGCCTTTGGCATCAACTGCCACACCATTGGCTGGCATTGCATTTAAATCACTACTTTGAATATCCCAAGGCGTCAATTCAACCGTTACGGCGCCCGTTGCAGGCTGTCCATTTGGCAATACAAAAGCATTGGCAGGAATAGAAATTTGCGCATTCATAAAAGCAGATTGAATTACTTGTGCTTCTTCAATATTCGCAACAGTCATAGTCTGCTTAATCGGTAACAGATTCGCCGAAATCTGTGCAAGTTCATCTACTTTTACTTCTACAGACTGGCTAATAAATCCTGCTTTTTTAAAGCTGACCACAACCATTTTCGTGCTCTGTGGTAATTTCACTTTAAATTGGGC
The DNA here is from genome assembly GCF_004209135.1 of Acinetobacter sp. WCHAc060006. Classification (NCBI taxonomy): domain Bacteria; kingdom Pseudomonadati; phylum Pseudomonadota; class Gammaproteobacteria; order Moraxellales; family Moraxellaceae; genus Acinetobacter; species Acinetobacter sp. WCHAc060006. The sequence continues at coordinate 7,267 of NZ_SGSS01000003.1, forward strand.
ATTTCCAGAGGCATCGGTCGTAAAACTTTGACCATTGATACCAATTTCAGCACCAATCAATGCTGAACCTGTCGCAGTTTGTACCAATGCACTTACTGATTTTTCCACAATTACTTCATTGCCTGAGCCATCACCTGAGCCCGAGCCACAGCCCACCAAAGGCACAGCTAAAATACATGCGACCATCACCGCATGTGCGTGTTGTTTTAATTTCATTTATATTTCTCGGTTTTTATATAATTTCAAAAAGCAGCATATTATTGATATTATTTACATTATGTTCAATTGAACAATATTATTCACATGATATAACAAGCAAGTTCAAAGCCCATTGAGCCCACTTGCCAAATATATTTTTGCTATACTGCCCACACGTGTTCAGTCCAGTTCAGATGCAGAGTGGCTATGCCAAACGCACAACTTATTGCAGTCTTGTTCATGGTTCTGTCCATGATCTCTTATCAAATTAGCGCATCTTTTGCGAAGCAATTGTTTCTGGTGCTCGATCCCCTGTCCGTCACTATTCTACGCTTGTGCTTTGCTTCTTTAATTGTCTGTTTCATGTTTCGCTCATGGCAAATTTTAAAGCGCTTATCTTTTTTAAAGTGGCGTGATCTGCTGTGCTACAGCGCGGCCCTTTGCCTCATGAATGTCTTGTTTTATATGTCTTTGGGCAAACTCCCACAAGGGATTGCTGTTGGACTCGAATTCATTGGCCCACTCGGTCTGGCACTTCTCTCTATTCAGCGACGTAGCGATTATATTTGGGTGCTCTTGGCCATGACAGGCATTGCATTGATGGTGCCTTGGGGCCAAACCTCAGGCAGTGACTTTTCAATCATTGGTGCTACCTGCGCTTTGGGTGCTGGCTTATGTTGGGCCTTTTATATTTATTTTGGGCAAAAAGTTGTGCATCAAAATATCGGCATGCATGCTCTGACCATTGCCATCACCTTATCTGCACTTAGCCTACTGCCTATTGGCTTGTACCGTGATGCGCCTGCATTGCTAGAAACACAATACTGGGGTAAAGCGCTGGCAATTGCAGTTCTTGCGACAGCCATTCCTTATGCGCTGGATTTAAAAGCACTGAAAGTCCTCAGCAAGTTGAGTTACGGTACACTGTCTAGCTTATCTCCAGCCTTAGCTGCCTTAACTGGCCTGTTGTTACTTGGAGAAAAAATTGGAACATTGCAGTGGATCGCACTATTTTGCGTGATGATTGCTTCAGTCGGTGTAACCTTGCGCTCACAGCAAAAAGTGAACCCGTCGAGTTAAGCCTAATTCTCCATCGCAACAGTTTTCACTGATTCAAAAAAAGAGCGCATGCGCTCTTTTCATGTGTAGTCTTTTCAATCTTTATCCTGTCAGGCTGTCTTTATCTGCTTTTTTATATTTTTGATACTCAGCTAAATACTGCGTTGCCAAAGTCTCTTTTTGCTTGGCATCCAATATTTTACCCGCCTGTTGAAAGAAGCCATGCTCCTCTTCTTGCAAATGATGATGAACGGTTTCTGCCAGCTTTTTGGCAATCGCCAACCAGCCCGGATTGCTAAATTCAGTATCGGTCAACTGCTCGAGGAGTTCATCCATTTTATGGTGTTCAGCCAGCGCATGGCGGCTAATGTTTAGCCCTGAATCCGTCATCATCAGTGGAATATATAAATAGCGATCTTCCCCTACTGCATGGGCAAATAATTCATTTTTTAAACGATCAAACAGTTCACGGCGTTCGGGTGTATCGCCTGACGTATGGAGTAACTGCTCTGCAAGTTCGCGTTGTTTTTCATGACTTTGGCGTAAAGCTTCAAATATATTCATTTTGCTAATGACCTCTGATGCTGGGCTATATGTTCAATCAAAATATACAAATGTAATTGTAGTGGGCATAAAAAAAGCCAGCCCAATCAATTTCAGGCTAGCCTTTTTTCATACGCTAAATCAGTGCGCTTTTGTAAGCATTTTGTTTAGGCTTCACCCATGATCATTTGATAGCCCAAACGTACAATTAAAATACTCACCAATACCAAGAACAATATTCGAATAAACCCACTGCCATATTTCAGCGCAGCTTTTACCCCAACAATCGAACCCAAAATATTGGCCACCGCCATCATGCCACCAATAGCAAATAACACATGCCCAGTGGGTGCAAAAAAGCTGAGCGCGGCTAAATTGGTGGTTAAATTGGCAATTTTAGACAGCGCCGATGCATGCAAAAAGTCAGCTTTTAAATAACGAATAAAAAAGAAAATAAAGAAGCTGCCCGTACCCGGCCCAAAAATCCCGTCATAAAAGCCAATGGCTAAGCTACCGACCGCAGCCAAAAGTAATATTTTGGGTGTCAATTCTTGGCGAACATGTACTTGGCCAAATTGCTTTTTACAAAATGTATAAATCGCAATAATGATCAGCATGAAAAGTACAAACGGACGCAAGACTTCTTTAGGCACCATCGATACACAGGCCGCACCAGCAAAAGAAGCCACAAAAGCACAGCTGGCGATCACCGCAAGTAATTTCCAACGCAACTTCACTTGGCGTAAAAACGTCACTGATGCCGAAGCTGTACCAAAAATAGATGAAAGCTTATTGGTACCAAAAACTGTCGCGGGGGACAGTTGTGGCATCGCATTCATAATGGCTGGAATTTGAATTAAGCCACCCCCACCGACTGCCGCATCGATTGCGCCTGCAAAGAACGCAAAAAACAGCAATCTTAGGATGATTTCAATGTCCACAAGATTGACCTTTTATTAAAACAAATGGGAGAACTACAAATTTAAAACGCGTTTGGGAACCAAACGTTTTTGCGCGGTGATTTCAGCCAAGCCTAAACATTTTTCACCATCAAAGACCAAAGCTTCTGCCACAGCCTCATGCTCAATATTACTTTCCATACCGCGACTGAAATATTCTGCACGGCCTTCTGGTACTTGGACTTGAACTAAGTGTGATACAGGTGCATGTGCAGGCAATAACAAGGCCTCACGCTCTTCCTCAGTCAAACTTTCCAAATACTCAATGGTATAGCTTGGAATCAGCTCGAACGGACCAGTTTTAATCCGATGTAAATAGGTTAAATGCCCGTATGTGCCTAAGGCTTTTGCAATATCTTCACCCAAGACACGAATATAGGTTCCTTTTGAGCATGTCACATCTAAAGTAATACTATTCTCTGTATATGACAGTAATTCGATCGCTTCAATATGTATTGGACGTGCTTCACGCTCAATCTCAATTCCTTGACGTGCCAATTCATACAAAGGACGGCCTTCCTTTTTTAAAGCCGAATACATCGGTGGGACTTGTTTAATATCACCAGTAAACAAGGCCAAAGCAGCTAAGATTTTTTCTTCCGACAGCTCAGGTACAGCTTGTTCTAACAACACCTCGCCCTCAACATCACCTGTGGTGGTGCTATGACCTAAAAATACAGTGGTTTGATAGCGTTTTACTGAGTCTAATAAATAATGTGAAAACTTGGTGGCCTCTCCTAAACAAATCGGCAATAGACCTGAAGCTAAAGGATCAAGCGCACCTGTATGACCGCCTTTATGCGCACGGAACAACCAGCGAACACGTTGCAAAGCGCCATTCGAACTAATACCAAGTGGCTTATTTAGAAGGAATACGCCACTAATCGCACGGCGCTGAATTTTAGGAGAAGATGCTTTCATAATCACACTAAGCGAGGGAAATCCTGCGCAATGTTAACCCAATATTTACAACATTTCTGTGATTTTGTACGACTTTTATGGCATATTCTGAGCAACCAAAATGATTCTAAAACAAATACAATAGGAATAAGGTGCATTAGGATATGCAAAAAAATAAGTTATGGTTGATTGTCGTTGCTGTCATTATTGCCATCGTTGCTTTAATTTTCTGGCTTTCGCCGAACACTTCTACATCAGATGCAAGTCAACAAAATCAAGATGTCGCACTAAACCCAAATAGTGAAGCCAACACGGTATCGGCAAGCGATGCCAGTGCAGGCCCAGGCTTTATGAGTAAAAGCCAACAAGATACGCAAATTAACTGCCAGATGACCATGGACAGTTCTAACCGATTAATTGTGAATGAACAAACACGTAACTGTTTTGAATATTTTATTACCCAATACGGCGAAAAAAGTTTGGATCAAATCAAAAAAGATTTCCAAACTTATATGCAAAATACCCATAAAGAACCTGCCCTTTCACAAATTTTAGATTTGTGGAAACGCTATATGGACTACCGCGAAGCGCTTGGTCAGTTACAAGCACCTAATATTGATCCAAATGATCCGAAATACTACCGTGCTATTTTTAGCAGTACCCAAAACCTACGCAAGCAGCACTTTTCAGATTATGAAATTGAGGGTTTATTTGGTACTGAAAATACTTATCATCTGTACACCCTAAACCGCTTAGATGTCATTCATGATAAAAAACTGAGTGAAACTGAAAAAGCCAAAAAACTGAAAGATTTGTTTGATGAACTTCCTGAAGACTGGAAAGAGAACCTCGAGCAAATTAATAAGCTAGAAGACTTAAGAAAACTCACTGCGGACATTAAAGCACGTGGTGGTTCAGCCGAAGAGATTCGCAATATGCGTCTCAGCTTGGTCGGCCCAGAAGCGACTCAGCGTTTAGAAACACTCGATACACAGCGCTCGGATTGGAAAAATAACGTCAATGAGTATCTAACAGCTCGTGACAACATTATGAAAAGTGGCATGAGCGATAGCGCAAAACAACAAGCCGTTCAACAATTACGTAGTCAACACTTCCAAAGCAAAGAAGACCAACTTCGTTTAAACACCTTCGAAACCCTACATGACCAAGGTGAAAAACTCCCATTTAGTGATTAAGCTTTTGCTTGGATCACCCATTAAAGCCCTGTGGTCTTCAACACAGGGCTTTTTTTTAGTTTTAAAAACCATTTTAACGACAATAAAATTTACTTATTCTGCTACAACAACAAACCACCTATACATTGATGAAATAACATTCACTGTATTGTTCATTTTTAGTCTATTTTTTAAGCAAAAATCATGACTGTAAATGTCATTCTCAGACACATTATGTCCTAAAATGACATGGTTTAAACAGGTCAGCATGGAAAAATGACTGTGCATTAGCATGTGTTCAATCAGCACCCCATTGGTTTTTCCTTAAGCATATTTGAATGATTCAAATTTGATGAAAACAGGCGTGCTGTGATTTATAAAAATAGCGATAACAACAACACAAACAAAGGAACGTGTATGCGATCTTTCAAAACAATGGCCAAGATGGCCTCTCTAGCAACATTAGCAACTTTCACAATGGGTTTAACTGCAACTACACAAGCAGCGCCAAGTGTTTTACAAGTTAAAGAAACGGCAAAGTCTGACTATGCTAAAACCAAATACCCTATTCTTATGGTACATGGTTGGTTAGGTTGGTCACGTATTGGCAATGAAAGCTTTAACATGGACTATTGGTACCAAATCCTTCCAGATATGGCACGTAATGGTTCAACTGTATTTGCAGCACAATTATCACCAGCCAACACAACGGCATACCGTGGTGAACAACTGATTACTCAAGTTGAAGATGTGATGGCAATTACAGGTAAAAATAAAGTGAACTTGATTGGTCACTCACACGGTGGTCCAACAGTACTTTATGTCTCTTCTACGCGCCCACAGTACATTGCCTCCATTACAGGTGTAGCAGGTACTTACCACGGTTCTAAAGTGGCAGATGACATTCAAAATAATAAGCTGAGCCGTACTGCATTTAATATTTTAGGTGACTATATTGTCGGCCCATTGATTGCACTGGCACAATTGAAGCCCGAGTTGGGCATTGATTTTGATGCATCAATGAAATCATTAACTCAAACTGAATCTGCAAATTTCAATGCAACAGTTGCAAAATCAGCTGTAAATGATGGTGTATTGTCTGCAACTGAGAACTGTAATAAATCTTTGAGTAATGTAGACCGTAAAGGCATTTACTACTACTCATGGACAGGCGTTGCACAAACCACCAACCTACTTGATTTAGACACAATCCTTATGCAGTTAGGGCCATTGTCTTATGGCAACAAAGACAACGACGGTATGGTGTCACGTTGTAGCGCATACATGGGTAAAGTCATTAACGACAGCTACAAACTGAACCACACAGACTTAGCAAATATGCTATTTGGTTTAACTGGTGTCTTTGCTCAAGACCCCGTTGCATTGTATCGTCAACATGCAAACCGCTTAAAACTTCAAGGTTTATAAGCATGACAATCAGGCCCCTGAAATAATTCAGGGGCTTTTTTTTGCCTATTTTTTAACTGTTAAACTTTGTTACAACTCTCTCAAACGACCATCCAGCATTGTTTGCAAATCATTGTTACGACTGCTTTTATATTCATGACAAATTGAATTGTCAGATTTATAAAACTAAAAAACCATGCAGGATGATCACAATATGAAATTTAAAATTTTATCCGCGAGTCTCATTTCTTTACTTTGCATCAACAGTGCAATGGCGACTCAGGCCACTCAAGTGACTGAAAGTAAAGTCAGCTCTAGCTATGCCAAAACAAAATATCCTATTGTTTTTAACCACGGGATGGGCGGTTTTATTAGCATTGGTACTGACACTTTAGGAATGGATTATTTCTATCAAATTTTGCCTGATTTAGCGCGTAATGGTGCCAATGTCTGGGCAACACGTGTATCCCCTTTTAACTCGACGGAAGTTCGCGGTGAACAGCTCTTACAGCAAGTCCTTGAAATTCGTGCTTTAACTGGTGCATCAAAAGTCAATTTGCTCGGCCATTCACACGGTGGCCCAACAATTCGCTATGTCGCTGGGGTACGTCCTGACGTCGTGGCATCACTGACCAGTATTGCTGGCCCACATCAGGGCTCTCCAGTGGCGGACCTTATTTTAAAAGCAGAAGGTACTCCAATTGAAGGGCCATTGGTTGGCGCAGTGAATTTTGTTTCCAAAGCCATTACTTGGGCACAAGGTTTAGACCCAAATAGCTATCCACATGATGCTTTAGCTGGAGGAAGTAGTTTAACCTTAGCAGGCTCAGCCAAATTTAATGCCCAATTCCCGCTTGGCCTACCTAAAATTGCATGTGGTGATGGTAATAGTGTAGAAAAAGGCATCTATAACTATTCATTTACAGGTGTAGGTCAAGTCACCAATGTTTTAGATTTAGACTCTGCACTCAAAGTTACTGCATTGCTCATTGATGGCGGAAAAGACAATGATGGCTTAGTGTCTAAATGTAGCGCAAAGTTTGGTAAAACCATTCGTGATAATTACAATTGGAACCATCTAGATGAAGTTAACCAAGTACTCGGCTTAAAAGCTTTATTCGCACCAGATCCTGTTGATGTTTATCGCCAACATGCCAACCGCTTAAAACTTCAGGGTTTATAAAGACTTATATTTTAAGCAATCCGCAAGCCCAACCCCCATGTTGGGCTTCTTTATTTTATTTACATTTCACTTTTGCATTCTGTCGACTAGATCACATTATTAATTGTTTTTCAGCCTATGCTGTTTTTGACATGATGTATTGTCAACACACCATAAGCACCATGCTTACTGAGTGTGTAACAACATCCTCTGTCAGATCAAAACAAAAATAAAGGATGTGACATGAACCAGAAAATCAAAGGAAGTCTGCTATGCCTTACTTTATGCACTAGTATTGCATATAGCCCAACCTATGCAGCTTCAGCTACGCAACAAACCAGCGCTAAAACCCAGATCAGCAACTATGCTCAAACCAAATATCCAATGGTCTTTGCACATGGTTTATTTGGTTTCGGTAGTGTTATTGGCGTCGACTATTTCTATCAAATTTTACCCGACCTTGCGCGTAATGGTGGCAATGTCTGGTCTGCATCTGTTTCACCCATGAATTCAAGCGAGATCCGTGGGGAACAATTACTCCAGCAGGTTGATGAAATTATTGCTCTAACAGGCCAGCCCAAAGTGAACTTAATTGGTCACTCACATGGAGGGCAATCCATACGCTATGTTGCAGGCGTTGCACCCAATAAAGTTGCCTCACTGACTACCATTGCCTCCCCCAATCAAGGCGCCAAAATTGCAGATCTGGTGTTAAATATTGAAAACACGCCATTAGAATATCCAGTCCGTGCCGTGTTCGATAGTTTAGTCTCGCCTGTGATTACATTTGCACAAGGTCTTAACCCAACTGAATTCCCCCATGACTCAAAAGCCGCCCTCAAAAGCTTAAGTATTGCTGGCTCAGCCGCCTTTAATCAACGCTTCCCTGCTGGTGTTCCTACAGCATATTGTGCTGAAGGCGCATACAGCACAGCTGGCATTTATAATTACTCCTTTATGGGAAATAACGCACTCAATACCGTATTAGACCCATCCGATTATATTGCCGCGGCAGCTTCACTGTTAATTAATAACGGTGGCGACAATGATGGTGTCGTAGCACGCTGTGATGCACGCTTTGGTAAAGTGATCCGAGATACCTATAAATGGAATCATTTTGACGAAATCAACCACGTGTTGGGCTTAAAGAGTATTTTCGCACCGAGCGCAGTCGATATTTACCGTCAACATGCCAATCGCTTAAAACTGCAAGGTTTATAACAAGAATGGGGGCAATGTCGTGGCTAACATATTTAAACAAATAGCTCAGCCACACATATAATTTTTGCACCCCTATCCATGCAGCAAAAATTCAGCCCTGCCTACTACCCAACTGAACGCATCATTGAAAACAAAAACAGTTTAAAAAGGAATCCGTCTATGAATGGAAAAATAGTCTGTACCCTTGTCTTGAGTTGCTTAAGTTTAAATGCTGCACATGCAGCTGCAGGCATACAACAAGCTCCGCCCACAACAAAAATTGATCATTATGCAGAAACCAAATATCCGATTTTGCTGGTACATGGTATGTTCGGCTTTAACCGCTTAGGCGGTGCAACTTTTGGGCTCGATTATTGGTATCAAGTCTTACCAGACCTCGCACGTCACAATGCCACAATTTATGCCTCTCAAATATCACCACTCGAGTCGATCGAAGTTCGTGGTGAACAACTCTTAGACCAAGTGGAAGAGGTTATTGCCATTACAGGAAAACCTAAAGTGAACTTAATCGGTCATAGTCATGGTGGCCCAACTGCACGTTATATTGCAGGTGTACGACCTGATTTAGTGGCTTCCGTGACCTCCATTGCAGGAACTAATAATGGCTCTCCTGTAGCAGATTTAGTGCAAAGTGTCCCTATTCTAAATGGGACTTTAGGCATTGTAATGGATGCACTCATGACACCTGTCATTAATTGGGCACAGCAGTCAAACTTACCTTCTAATTTTAAAGCTTCAATTTATAGTATGGCTAAACAAGGTGTCGCTGAATTTAATGCCAAGTTCCCACTGGGCATGCCAACGACGGCCTGCAGTGATGGAGCTAGCCTCGCCAACGGTATTCGCTTTTATTCTTGGACGGGCGTTTCGAATACCACCAATTTACTTGACCCAGACACAATTTTTACAGCCTTGGGTCCAATTGCCTTTAGTGGCCAACCCAATGATGGCTTAGTCAGTCGTTGTAGTAGTAAATTAGGCCTGACCGTTCGTGATGACTATAAATGGAACCATTTCGATGAAGTCAATCAAGTGCTCGGCTTAAAAGGGTTATTTGCACCAGACCCCGTTGCGGTATTTAGACAACACGCGAATCGCTTAAAATTACAAGGCTTATAAAATATTGAAATAAAAAATGCGCCAGATGGCGCATTTTTTTCACTCGTATAAAACTTAAAATTAAGCTTTAACTTTACGAGCTGGTAATTTTTCGCGAATACGCGCAGCTTTACCAGACAATTCACGTAGGTAGTAAAGTTTAGCACGACGAACATCACCACGACGTTTCACTTCGATACCAGCAACGATTGGAGAGTGAGTTTGGAAAACACGCTCAACACCAACACCGCTAGAAATTTTACGTACTGTGAACGCAGAGTTCAAACCACGGTTTTTCTTAGCAATTACAACACCTTCAAATGCCTGAAGACGTTCACGCTCACCTTCTTTTACTTTTACTTGAACAACTACAGTGTCACCTGGAGCAAAAGCTGGAATATCTTGTTTAAGTTGTGCGTTTTCAATTGCTTGAATTAAAGGATGCTTACCGCTCATGGGGTATCTCCAATTTGTGTGGGCCAGAAGAGGTCTGAGATCCACTGGGGCTAGAGGCTAAAGCGCATAGACCCGATTGACTTTCCCTTTATACTTGACCGCTTCAAAATATAAAGAGCCTAATAATAAGATTTAAAAAATTTTAAATCTTGGAATCTTTCAGCCATTTTTTTTGCTGCTTACTCAACTCTACTTTTTCAACCAATTCTGGTCGACGTTCAAGTGTCCGTTGATAACGCTGCAAAAAGCGCCATTTTTCAATATTTGCATGATGCCCAGATTTTAAAACTTCAGGCACATCCAAACCTTCAAAATGATCTGGCTTGGTAAATTGTGGGCAATCTAAAAGACCATCCACAAAAGAGTCTTGTACGTGTGATTGCTCATCAGACATTGCACCCGGAAGTCTCCGAATAATACTGTCCAATAAAACCATCGCAGGGAGTTCACCGCCAGATAAAACGTAATCCCCTATGGACCATTCCTGATCAACATATTTTTGGATCAAACGCTCATCGACCCCTTCATAACGACCGCAGAGCACAATCAGCCCGTCATATTCGACAAAGTCTTGTACTGCTGGTTCATTTAAGGTTTGCCCTTGTGGTGACATATACACTACAGGAACACGAACTGCACCCGCTTGCGTTGCAAGCTCTTTAGCACGGTGGATTGCTTTTGCCAAAGGCTCAGCCATCATCACCATACCTGGGCCACCACCAAATGGACGTTCATCCACTCGTTTGTAATTGCCCTCAGCAAATTCACGAGGATTAATACAATGGACTTGTACTATCTCTTTCTTTGCTGCGCGCCCGCTAATACCGTAGGCTGTAATCGCTTCAAACATTTCAGGAAAAAGCGTTATGACTGCAAAAAACATCGCAGACTCCTCTATTTTCCTGCTGCGTCAATCCTTTAAGGATTAATAATCTACGCCCCAATTCACGTAGATACGACCAGCTTCGAGATCAACTCGCTGTACCACATCTTTATGCCATGGAATCATACGCTCTTCGCTATCGATACTGTCAGCAGTAGCGCGAACTACCATCACGTCGTTAGCACCTGTTTCAAACAATTCGTGGATTTGACCAAGATTCACTTCTTGCTCTTCTTCATTTAGACCTAACACTGTTAAGCCTTTTAAATCAGACCAATAATACTCGTCCACGCCTGCTTGAGGCAGTTGCGATTTAGAAATCCAAACATTTGCGCCGACCAAGTTGTCTGCTGCAGTGCGGTCCAAGACCCCTTTCAGCGCAACAACTAAGCCTTTGCCATGTGGTTTCCAGCGTTTTACATCTGCTGTTTGCCAACCCGCTTTGGTTTCAATGTACCAAGGCAGGTAGTCAAAGATGTTGCTCATAGGTTCTGTATTGGAATAGACCCAGAGCCACCCATTTAATCCATAAGCTGAACGTAGCTGTCCAATCTGAATACGATCTTCTGGAACATTCTGTGTTGGTGTCATGGGCAAGCTACTACCGTATTAAACAGCAGCTGCAGCTTTTTTAGCTTGAGCAGCTAAAGAAGCAACACGGTCAGACGGTTGAGCGCCTTGAGATACCCAATGAGCAAAACGGTCAGCATCTAAACGAAGTTTTTCTGCTTTACCTTGAGCTGTAGGGTTGAAGAAACCGATACGTTCGATGAAACGACCGTCACGTGCATTACGGCTATCAGTCACAATGATTTGATAGAACGGACGTTTTTTAGCACCACCGCGTGCAAGACGAATAACTACCATGATACAACCTTATAGTTTTTACGGATTATCCCTGTACCGACCATCGATACACTTCAAACCCCTTTCATAGAGGGCGATATTTTACGCTAAAATCATATAAAGGGAAAGGTTAATATTCACTTATCCACAGTTTTGAATTTGGTTCAATTGTTATGGTGATTGTTTCGTCCAACTCGTTGAGGAGTTAGGATCACACCACATTACATCAGAACTGCTCCAACACCGCATATCAGCTTGGTTTAAACCTAAATAACCATTTCCCAATTGACCACCTACAGGTCGAGCAGACAATCTCCATGTATTGGCTGTCACTGCATTTAAAGTGATGATATAAGTTGCTTGTTGATTTGGTGCAAAGCTGTATTCACCACTTGCATTTACGGTATACCCCAGATTGGCAAGGGTTACCGCCGTACCATTCGGTGTAAAAGAGTAATTTGCCATTTTAAATCGTTGCAATTGCCCCGCAATATTAACCAATTCAGTTTGGACTTCAACACGCTTCGTTTTTTGCCCTGCATTTTTATATGACGGATAAGCAATGGCCGCAATAATCCCTAAAATTGCAATCACAACGATTAATTCAACAAGTGTTAAACCTTTCTGCTTCAAGGCAACTTCCATGTCTCTTCCCCCGTACCACACGCAGTGAATGTTACATTCGCATACGTTTTATTTTTACAACTTGCACCACTACTATTGATTAAATAACTATATAGCTTACCGTCTGTAGCCAATGCTCGAATAACCCAATTCCGCCCTAGTGGTGGAGTGGTTGCATTCAATTTTTTCGTTGGATCATCACCATCCATTACTTCTATTTTGTATTTAGCCGTAGTTGCTGTTGCACCATAAGGCAAATACAACGGATCAGGAGAGAGTACATAGCCTAAATAATTAAACTGCCTTGATTTTTGATGCTCTAAATCTTTGACAATTTTTTGAATTTCCTGCTGCACATTACTTTCTTGCGACTTGCGCACAAAAACTTGATAACTTGGCAATGCAATTGCAGCGACGATTCCAACAATCATCACTACAATCATCATTTCCAGAAGTGTAAAACCTTTCCAATGTCTCATCATTTACACTTCATCCTAGTTCTTTTCATACCAACTTTGTGGGATTAGCTGATTACTTGCTCTGTAGATTGTACCTGTAATTTTATTACTTGATGGTAAAACGCCTAAAGATGCGATAACGCGGCGAGATGTTGGATCAGAACCTGGTCCCATTGTAATACCTAATAGTCCTTTACCTAATTCCAAGGTATTACCAGTCACATTATCTGTATTTTGACATTGACCATACGGCATACAGAAACGGTGCGCACGACTCGTACCATAAATACCAGCCCCACAACTTGCCGTTGAATCAGTGCCCTCTGCATTAAATGTACTTACATATAAATCATTATCAATTGCAATTAAATCACCTTGAACTTTTTCAATTGCTTTACGCCCTGTACTTGAGGTAAACGCGTAATACCAGCCTTTGTAGTTCGAAGTCTCTTTATTAGCAGCCAAATTTGCAGGGGCAGTCTGTCCTGATGTAATTGCATTTAATTCACGATTACTATCGGTAATCGCAAAAAGATTAGTTCGCGTAGGACTTGTTCCCAGTGTTGCTGTAGCAGGGGTCTTTGTCGTAACTACAGTGTCATAAATATTATATATAGCATCATCTGTTAAAGTCGTATTTAATGCTGTTGTTTCACCGTTTACAATATAAGTACCGTTCACTTGCTTACCTAATAGTGGCGTACTTCTATTCCCTGAACCAATACTGATTACAGCAAATAGACCGCCAGTTCCTTGATACACTGTAAATGCAGGCATTTCATAGAAGCGTGGGCTTACACCACCATCTACATGACCATTATAGATTCGTGTGATTTGAGATGCATAATTAGCTACAGTATCTGTAGCACCATGTGTGCTCTTTAAATCTACACGGAAAACCTGACCACCTAAATCGCCAAAATAAAGATGATCTACATCGCCATCACCATCGCGGTCAACCCCTTTAATTTGACTTACGACACTGTATTTTAGGTAATCACCATCTCCAATGAGTGTTGTTCCTGCTGTTGCAGGTGTTTTTACAGCATCATAAGTCGACCATAAAAACTCACCTGTGTTGGCATCAAACATATAAACGCCAGCACCCATGCCGTTTGTCTGATTATAGTTAAAGGTTTCATAACCAGGATCATATCCACCACCAACAAACATCACTAAACGGCGTTTGCCTTTCCATTGCACATTAGCAATGGTCGGTTTTGACCAGCTTTGCCCCATTTTTGCTAAGTTTGCATAACGTGCCGTTTCAGCTGTACTTGATGGAGTTGCGAAACCATCGACACTACTATTCACTGGGTTAATGCGGAACTTAACAGTAGGTGAGTCCATATTGGTCAAATCTAACGCATAATAACTCCGCCCCCCCATCCGCAGTCCGCCATACACCCATTGTTTACCAAACTTTGTAGCAGAGTCGTAAACCTTAAACGTTTCATCTGCCGTGTTATATACATATTCAGTATGAGCTGTCCAAGCACCATCAACACCATAGTACAAATGATTCATACCATTTGAACTAGTATTAGTTGCATCTACCGTTTGCGGTGGATCTAAAAATGCTTTTCCTTGGGTTGCCAGCATTTCTTGCGGCACAAATGCAAAGACTTCCTGCCCTGCTGTGTTTCCAACAGTCGTTATCTCATCTGATTTCCCAGCTTTTACAACATGCAACACGCCCTGCGTTGTACCAAATAAGAGATAGTCATCCCTATTGGTTGTATCCATATATGCATCTCGTGCGGCCACAGCAGCAGTTGTTGCTGTTGCTGCTTGAGCAGCTTGGGCTGCCACATAAGAAACTTTACCTGCTTGAGTAAGTAATACAGGCGTTGAATGCATTACAGCGCCAATTTGACGTAGTTCACTGGTTGTTTGAGGCAGTTGACTTAGATCAAAGTTAGAAGTTAACCCTTGTACTTGAGCAGCCGTAATGTCATAACCAAGCAAACCTAAGTAATAGCCACGGTTAGTTGGATCGGCTTTAATATAGTCTTCATTAACAGCAGTTAATGTTGTGCCATTACTGGTAAATACTTTACGGTTTAAGCTTGAACCCGTTTTTTGAAGATTTAAACGACTTAGCAGGCCACCTAATGCTTTTAAGCTTTGCTGATTAGCCGTCAACGTCGTATTTGTAGCATAATTTGGCGTCCATAAATCTTCATTAGCCGTATTTAAAACACTAGCACTGCTAAATAAAGCGGTATTATTTTTATCTTTTAAGATACCACCAGAAACATTATATTTTTTTAGATTACCCGTCCAAGCACGAAAGTCTTCAGAAGGTTTTGGTTGAAATTGTGGGAAATATGCATAAGGCTGAATAACTGAGGTATTCAAAACATCTTGCGGAATAGCAGATGTACCTGTAGTAATCGCTGGGATTGGAATTTTAATAGAATTTACAAAGTTGGTCACACTATTAACAATATCATTGGTATTAGATGCACTATACCAACCGCCTTTACCAGCAACAGCAGCTTTTGCTGCAGCAAGTGTATTTCCTGAGAAAGATTGACTTAATGTATCATCAGTATAAGTTGTCGTTGGATTATAAATTACACTCTGACCATTTGAATTTGAAAAGTTAAAAGCTGTACCAAAACCTACAACTGCTGTTTTAATCTCTACATTGCTATTATTTTTTTTCTGTTGAGAGTTTGCAGCCATAGATTGCACACATGACCACGAATCTGAATCTCCGCCCGTACACTGCGTATCAGTTAAAGCAAACGTATTACGCACTTTCGCATTGTATGTAGTTTTAGCTGATGATGGGTTATCTCCGGACGGATCACCATCCGTTAGATAATACACACCGTACCCAGCACAAGCAGTTTCAGTATTAGGGCTTGATATATGATCAAATAATCCTGATATACCTGTAGCATATGCACGCGCAATAGGCGTACCACCTGTAGCACTCCAAGTTTTTATTTCATTCAATAATGCCCCTCTATTTTCAGAATTCAACACCAGTGGGTTTGACTTAATTTCAGGAGTAGAATTTCGAAATGTTGTAAGACCAATTGATGATGTTGGCGGTAAAGGAGTATTTTCTGTAGCAAGTTTCCCACCATCGACAGAAGAATTTCCAGCAATTAAATCAAATAAGCTCCGCTTTAACATTGTTACACGGTCAGGGCAACTATAGGCTTGCTGAAGCTGTGAAACCCAAACTTTCTTCAACTCCCATCCAACCCATTTCCACTCCCAACCTCCGAAATCACGACTCTCTTTCAAACAGTTCTTCGCTTCAACTTGTGAAGTAATTTGAGCTCGCCTAGTAGTACTTAATCCACCAAACGTGCTCTCATTGATATAACAATATGAACCATTAAAGTCATAATTCACTCCCCCTAAAACACTACGAACAACTAAGCTCTCACTGGTACAACTTGTATTTGTTCCAAAAAAATCTCGTTGCACCGACTTATCTATTGACTGTGACATAGATCCAGATAAATCCAGCACAAACATTAATGTCGCACCACCATTTGTCGGCGCTTTATAAATCTCAATATCACTGGCATAAGTCGTTGCTGTTTGACACAACATTGCAGTTGAGAGAGCAGTTAAACCTGTTACTAAACCTTGTTTGTATTTTTTTGTTTTCATTTTCATGTCCTCATTATTTGCTTAATGTCTGCGTCAAAGCATAATTGGCAACTTGTGTATGGGTAGGTACACCTAAATTTGATAAGCAACTTGAAACTGTGACTTTTGACAATTGTAAGTTTGCTTTTGTAGCCTCATTAATGGCTTTATCTGCTGCTGATGTTATTGGGTCATTAATCTTGCCATTAGCAGTCGCAATATCAACATCCAATTCAGCTTGCTTAGTACTTGGGATGCTATTAAAACGTGAATTAAAACATGCATTAATTTTGCTATTTAAGTCGGTAGCACTTAATGTTGAGGCACTTAAGTTTGGAAAAATCGACGTTGCATAAATTGTATACATCTGAGCAGGATCTTTTTTTGAAGACTCAGGATCAGTTCCCTTTTGCATATATTGGAAATCTACTGCATCCTTTGTATCCATGGCTTTTACAGCAATCTGCGTAATTACAGCACTACGACCCGAGGTAAAAAAACCGCTTTCAACCTTACAAAAACCACCACTACTCAAACCATCATTTTTAATAGATGTGCCATTCCAACTAATTAGACTTGAATTTGTAAGACTAAAAAAATTGGTATTACCAGATTTAAAACAAAATACTAATTCTTTACCAACATTATCTTCACCCTTGATATAACCAAACATTCCGTTTAAGGCCATATTTCTCATTAACTGGTCAGGATCTTCAATTTTAAATAATGCGGCATCTGAGTTTTGTAAAAGCAACTGTTGCGCTTGGCTCAATGTTGAAACCTTTAGTGATAAAACACTAGAGCGAATAGCCAAACTTCCAATGACAGTAATTGCAACAAGTAAAACCAAGACGATAATAAGCGTCGCACCCCGTTGATTTCTTATCATGAGCGACTCCCTAAAGCATTTCTTAACGCAACAGTTTGCATAATCGGTGTTCTAACATAACGATTCGGAAAGGTTGTTTTTTGAGTTATAGTCTGCCCAAACATTGAAAACTCTTGCGAAGTTGATACTGCTCGCTCAACGCTTGTATCTTGTGCTCTTGCAATCACACCTAACTGTACGGCAAGAATACGAGGTTTAGTTGTCGTAAGTGCATTATAATCAAGCACCGTCATATACTTCTTTCCACTTGTATCCTGTACTAGGAAGCGGACACGAAATAAATCAACACGCTTCATAATAATTTCACCACTACCATACAAACCCGCTGTATTTGAAGACTCTAACGCTGTTGCTACAGTTAGTCCTGATGAGTACCGACTTGATGCACAAGCCAATGCTGACTTTTCAGCATCTGTACCACTACCATTCGTATCAGTGCGTACAAAATAACGTTCTAAAATATAAATATTGGTACTATCAATTACTTTTCCTTCGCAATCATAACCACCTATTTCAGTAGGTCGATATTGAATGACCAATTGATCATTCACTGCATCGTCAAAACTTGCAGGAGTTGTCGTAGCATTTTTTATACGCATATTACTGGTGTTAGTACTAATATTTGCCGTTACAAATTTGCTATTAAAATTAGTATTCAAGACTAATTTATTACTAACATTCGCTGAACTAAAAACAATACCAGAGAAGTTAGAAGTATTACTCAAGCTGGCTGAAGGGCTATTTAAATTAGCTTTGCGAATATTTTTTGCAATGTAGTTCAAGCCAAAGTTCTGGTCATCTTGTAAATCTGTCGTATTTTTTTGCATCGCAACGTTACGTTGACCACTTAGAAATAGTAAAAGTGCAGCAGCAACGATAATCAGCCCAAGAACAATCGAAATCATTAACTCAACGAGTGTGAAACCGGTTTGCTTTTTCATTTAGTAAACCTCCATCATTACACACGTTGAATTTGCTCTATATGCATTTCCATTCACACAGGAATTCGCATTAGAACTACTATTTGTAGGCAAAGTACTTCCCCAAGCAACAAATAAACATTGTCGCCCTGTTGTATTAGGACAAGCAGACATCCCCAACGTCATGCCATACTGCGTCGCATATGTTGATATTTCAGCCACATCAAAATCAGCAAGTTGAGCTTCATTGCAAGCTGAAGATGCACAGTCTGGAGTCGTACTAGCACGCGATTGCGTACCTGCGAGTTCTGTTAAATAAGTGTTTGTTGTACCATCCCAAGCAGTACGATTCACTCTCACGCGCTCAGCAAGATCTCGTGCAATATTAATTGCCTGAATACGCTGAGTACCTTCTACCGTTGCTTCCATTGCCCGGACCTGCAACATCACATAACCCAATACACCAATAGCTAAAATAATGAGCGCCACCAAAACTTCAACCATACCAACACCCTTTTGTGATGATCTTGCGCTCATGGACAACTCCCATCTTCAATTTTTTCAATTTGACCAAATTTAGTTAAGGTTATTTTTTTAGAACTTGTCGGATTAGTCGTTGAAGCACCTGAAGTTTTACATAATTCAACAACTGAAAATGTACTCACAAGTACGCCATTTCCATCAAATTTAAGCTCATCATTCGCTGGAGTCTTTAAAGCAACCTTACCTTCTTGCATCCAATTTAAAGTCGTCGGTGCATTATTGGCAGAAGACGCTAACTTTAAAGTAATTTGTCTTTTCTCCAAAATTGCTTTAGTTCTTGCTGCTTTAATCTCTTGAGTCAATGTATTTGTACTTTTCTTTAAATTTTGATTTAAGCTTATGGAGTTAAAAGAAGGTACTGCCATAGTTGCAATTATTGCTAATATTGCAATCGTGACCATTAGTTCTATAAGAGTAAATCCCTTACTTTTATACATGCACACTCCAAAGACTCAAAAACCAAATACCCTATTACAAATCATAGCGTGTTCACGTACAAACCAATTACAAATAGGGATAAAAGGTATAAAAAAACAGATAATTGCTAAAAAGCAATTATCTGTCAAATGTTTAAAAATATCAGAATGTTAAATAATTAACACTTTAAGCTTGTGTTACAGGAATACGTAACTCTTTCGGCAAACTAAAGGTAATGTTTTCTTCCCGACCAGCCAATTCCTGCGGCGCTTTTGCCCCCCAATCTTGTAACCGCTGAATCACTTGCTTAATTAAAATTTCAGGTGCAGATGCACCTGCTGTCACCCCAATTTTTGAGTTTTCTTCAAACCATTCTTTTTGCAATTGCTCAGCATTATCGACCAAATAAGCATGCTTACCCATACGTTCAGCTAGTTCACGCAAGCGATTCGAATTTGACGAATTTGGTGAACCTACCACCAATACCACATCACATTGTGTCGCTAAATCACGAACTGCATCTTGACGGTTCTGAGTTGCATAGCAAATATCATCTTTACGTGGACCCTGAATTTTTGGGAATTTTTCACGTAAAGCATCAATCACTTTTGCAGTATCATCAATTGATAAAGTCGTTTGCGTTACAAAAGCCACATGTGATGGATCTTTAATTTCTAAAGCACCAACATCATCTTCATCTTCCACCAAATAAATAGAACCACCTTGTTTGGTGTCATATTGTCCCATAGTCCCTTCAACTTCTGGATGCCCTTCATGACCAATTAAAATGGCTTCGACACCCTCTCGAGCATACTTGGTGACTTCAATATGCACCTTAGTCACTAAAGGACACGTTGCATCAAAGACTTTTAAACCACGGCGCTCAGCTTCCTGTTGCACCGCTTTTGAGACACCATGTGCACTAAAAATCACAATATTATCATCAGGAACTTCATCCAGCTCATCAACAAAAATGGCGCCACGCTGACGAAGATCATCCACCACAAATTTGTTATGTACCACTTCATGGCGCACATAAATGGGCGGGTTAAAGCATTCTAAAGCCCGATTGACAATCGCAATGGCACGGTCAACACCAGCACAAAAACCGCGTGGATTGGCTAAAACAATTTCCATAGAATCCTCAATGCCCATTCAATAATTTGGATATTCAACTGAAATAAATGTAAACAATAGATGTCTAACTCTTTAGTTTAAAGCGTGTCTGCTCTAAAATAGAGAAGATATTTTATCATATCAGGAAAAATATCATGTCGGGTCTCTTGTTTGTCGTTTCTGCAGCGTCAGGAACAGGCAAAACATCCCTCGTTAAAGCCCTACTCGAACGTGTAAACAACTTACATGTTTCTGTGTCTCATACCACTCGTGGCCAACGCCCTGGTGAACTCGATGGTGTTCACTATCATTTCTCAAACAAAGATGATTTCTTGGCTTTAGTTGCGAAAGGTGGCTTTATTGAATATGCAGAAGTATTCGGCAACTATTACGGGACTGCACAACAAACTGTAAAAGAACAACTTGAGAAAGGTCATGACGTCTTGCTCGAAATTGACTGGCAAGGTGCAGAGCAAGTTCGTAAGCTTTTTCCTGAATCAAAACAAATTTTCATTTTACCACCAAGCCAGTTTGACTTACGTCAACGCTTATCTAACCGCGGTACAGATTCTGTAGAAGTCATTGAGCATCGCTTAAGTTGCGCAGTCGAAGACATGCAACAATATACAAACTTTGACTATGTCATTATTAATGATGACTTTAACAAAGCCCTGCATGATCTAGAAGCTGTCATTATTGCGAACCGTTTGGTGCTGAATCAACAAGCCAATCGACACCAAGAGTTGATTCAAAAGCTAATTACTCCGACTTCGTTGTGATTAAAACTTGAGTCTATAGCCAAAGACTCTTATACTGCACAGTCTGTTAAAATTTATTATTCAAACGAGATTTCTTATGGCACGCGTAACCGTTGAAGATTGTTTAGACCATGTAGACAACCGCTTTGAGCTTGTACTAGTGGCAAGCAAACGCGCGCGTCAATTAGCACGTCAAGGCATTGAACCAACTGTTGAATGGGACAATGATAAGCCGACTGTTGTTGCACTTCGTGAAATTGCTGAAGGCCATGTATCTAAAGAGATTCTAAAGCAACGCGATCAAGACTACCAAACTTCAAGCCTTGATCTTGCACTTTCAGCAAACAATCTTAACTTGGATGGTTTTTCTTTCCAATAATTATAGATTGATGTAAAAAAGCCTAGTTTTTAACTAGGCTTTTTTATGTTCATGCTTTTATATTTGACCAATAACAGTTATAAATAAACAGATAGAAATGCTATGCAGATGTTAGTTTTTTCATTTTTTTGAATGAATAAATTGACAAGTCATGCAATATGCATTTCATTAGAGGATTAACCGTTTCATTTGTAAAATTTAGTAGTAAAAGGTGTTTTATGCCAGGCCCAGAGGTCAGTCAAGCCAAGCAACAGCTGAAAATCATTATCGACGCTTATCTACCAGAAAGTGATGTCGAACGTGTGCTTGAAGCTTGCGACTATGCCGACATCGCGCATGATGGCATTACACGTAAAAGCGGTGAACCCTATATTCTGCATCCTATCGCGGTCAGTTGTATTTTGGCCCACATGCGCATGGACTCAGAAACACTGATGGCTGCGCTTTTGCATGACGTTATTGAAGACACAGATTTTAGCAAAGAAGATATTAGCGAAAAATTTAGCAAAACCGTTGCAGAGCTGGTGGATGGCGTAACCAAGCTGAGCCAATCCAGTGATAAAGAATACAATAAAGCCGCGTCCTTCCGTAAAATTCTGCAAGCCACCCTACAAGATCCACGTGTCATTATTATTAAATTAGCCGACCGCTATCATAATATGACTACACTTGGCGCATTACGTCCCGATAAGCGCGCCCGTATTGCCAACGAAACTTTTGAAATTTTTGTACCCATGGCCCGCCTTGTTGGTATGAATGAAATGGCGGACAATCTTGAGCATCTGTGTTATCAAAATCTAGACCTCGATATGTATAACAATGTCCAAGTCGCTCTAGCACAGACCAAACCGAAACGTTGTGAATACCAAACCAAATGGGAAAACAACCTCAACACCCTGCTTCAAGAACACCACATCGCCGGCCGAATTAAAAAGAAAAATAACAATATTGAGCTCTTACGCCACTTCGTTAAAAATGACATCGATTTGCAAGAGCTGACTCATAGCCATGCATTTGAAATTATTCTACAAAGTATTGCAGACTGCGACCGTATTGCAGAAATCCTTCGAGATAGTTTTCAAGTACTTCATTATGCCGATCATATTCGTCGCCCACTCCCTGGTGGCAATCAATCCTTAATGATGCGCTTGAAAGGTGAAAAAACGACGCTATCGCTTACCATTCAGACTGAGTTAATGCGCAAGGCTGCCCGTTTTGGTGTGGTTTTAGGTGAAAATGCACCTCAAGCTTGTCGTTCAGCCATTCAAGCCTCTATGCAAAACCTCAACGTATTAGTTGATGGGGAATGTGCTAAAACAACTTTTAGTGAATTATTAGATTATCTTCATCAAGAAAAAATCTGGGTCTATACCCCACAAGGTCATTTACACGAATTACCTCAAGGGGCAACTGCAGTTGATTTCGCGTACTCAGCCAGCCTATTTTTAGGTAACCATGCTGTAGGTGCAAAAATTAATGGTGAAACAAAGCCATTATCAACACCACTCATGAGTGGTCAAGTCATTGAAATCATCACAGATGTACTCGCTACGCCTAACCCCGATTGGCTAAGTTTTATTAATACGCAAAAAGCACGTCGTGCACTACAAAATATTTTGCGTGATCAAGATTTAGATGAACAACGTCTGGTTGGGCAACAAGCCCTCAACCGAGCGCTCAAATTATTTAATCGCTCTGTGAACGATCTCACTA
Source organism: Acinetobacter sp. WCHAc060006 (assembly GCF_004209135.1). Classification (NCBI taxonomy): domain Bacteria; kingdom Pseudomonadati; phylum Pseudomonadota; class Gammaproteobacteria; order Moraxellales; family Moraxellaceae; genus Acinetobacter; species Acinetobacter sp. WCHAc060006. The sequence continues at coordinate 30,609 of NZ_SGSS01000003.1, forward strand.
CAGAAGATTGGCAAGATATTTTAAATTGGCGTCATATTGCAGATCAAAATCAGCTATTTGAACAAATTGCTGTGGGTGATTTATTACCACAATTGGTTGCTAATCATTTGTTTGCACAAGATTCAACACATAGCTCTACTGGCTCAGATCGCCTTATTCAGGGCACTGAAGGTGTAGATGTTAAATATGCACACTGTTGCAACCCTGTGCTTGGTGATCAAATTCAAGGGCATTTATCACGTCGAGGCTTGATTGTGCACCGCTCACGTTGCCACAATCTCTTACATGAGCAACACATGCATCCTGAAAACATCATGCCTTTACAATGGAATGCTGAAGAAATTGAAGATATTAGCTTTAGTGCTTTCCTTTGTATTAGTATGAGCATGACGGACGAGCAAATTTCAGAATTAATCTATCAATGCCGTAAAGAAAAAGTAGGGGTAGAATCTGTTCGTACACACGAAGGAAAGACATACGTTAATATTGTCGTGCATGACCGAAAACAAATTGCGAAAATTATTCGTGACTTACGTATGCTGTTTGGTTTCCCTCGTATTTCACGTTTATCACAGCCTATCAATTTTGCAGAAACATCGAAAGCAAGTTAATGTGCATGATCAGAGCTAAATATGCGCAACTGCATAAGAGATCTTGATTTTGCATGCCATGTTACAAGGAGAAAATGATGTCCCGCCAAGTGATCCATACTGAAAATGCACCTGCTGCAATTGGTACTTATTCACAAGCAATTTTAACTGGAAATACATTATACCTTTCAGGTCAAATTGGCTTAGATCCGTATAGCATGGAGTTGGTTGAAGGCATCGAAGCACAAGTACGTCGTGTTTTTGATAATCTAAAAGCAGTTTGTGAAGCGGCTGGTGGAACTTTAGCAGATATTGCAAAATTAAATATTTTCCTTACCGACCTCTCTCATTTTCAACTCGTTAACCAAATCATGGGCGAATATTTTGCTCAACCCTACCCTGCACGTGCAGCCCTAGGTGTCGCAGCACTACCAAAAGGTGCTTTAGTGGAAATGGATGGTGTGGTTGTTATTAATCAATAAGATACCTTCTTATAAAAAAGACCACCGATAGAGTGGTCTTTTTTTATTCAAATTCCCAATAACCATAAATTAAAAATGAAATGATTTTAATTGACAAACGATAATAATTATCAATAATATTACTTATCTTATTCATTCACTGTGGTTGTCGTCAAATGTACGTTTGTTTGTGCCGTGGTATTACAGATCAAGACATTAAAGATGCCATTGCCAATGGGGCTGAAAGTTATCGCGAAGTGCGTGACTTACTTGACCTTGGTACTTGCTGTGGTCGCTGTGCACCTGAAGCACGTGCAATCATTAGTGAAGAAGTTGCTATGATTGCCTCTAGACTCGCAATCGCGGCTTAAACCAAATAATCATAATGATAAATCAATAATCGTAAGATTATTCCTCCTCCCCCGCCATGACTCTAGGCGGGTTTGTTTTTTAGACCCTATTGTTTTTGATTGCGATTTTCATTTGCTGTTCAATAAAGTACTCGCCATCTAAGTCCATCTTGTTTAATATATTTTTTAATACAGTTTTTAGTGCCTAGGTCTATTTACTTTGGCAACTTTGATGGAGCAAATGCAATGAAAGGCAATCGTGATGTAATTAATCAGTTAAATCAGGTGCTCTACCATCATTTGACTGCAATCAACCAGTATTTCCTACATTCTCGTATGTTTAATGACTGGGGAATTGAGCAACTTGGTTCAGCTGAATATAAAGAATCGATTCGCCAAATGAAGCATGCTGACAAAATTATTGAGCGTGTTTTATTCTTAGAAGGTTTGCCAAACTTACAACACTTAGGAAAACTTTATATCGGCCAACATACAGTTGAAGTATTAAACTGCGATGTACGTAAAGTAAAAGAAAACATTGAAGCCATTCAAAAAGCTGTTGCCTTAGCAGAAGCACACATGGATTATGTAACACGTGATTTAGTCCAAGAAATTCTTGAGAAAGAAGAAGAATGGTTGGATTGGACAACAACACAATTAGATTTAGTTGAAAGTGTTGGTGTTGAAAATTATATTCAGAGTCAGATTTGATATTTTAAAGCCCGCAGTTGCGGGCTTTTTATTAAATGCCTTTACATGCTGAGGGTAAGTAGAGTTGCTTAATCTCCGTTGATGCACACTCCCAACGCGCCGAACCATTTCCTGCATAATTCATCATTGCAAAAATGAGTTTTTTACCAGCAACTCCCGCATTCATTCCAGAACTATTAAACGTAAATTCAAAAGCACAAACTGCGCTAGGATACGTTGTATTTAAGCTTATACTTTGTACATATTTAGAATTAATTAGTCCTGTTGATATAACCCCCATTTCTATCAAAGACGTTGGACAAGACCCCGTATCACCAAATACAGAAATCATCTCCCCTTTATAAGTACTTGCCATACCCAATGCTTCAGATACCTGAGAGCGTGTTGTATAATTTTGATATGCAGGAATAGCAATAGCAGCCAGAATACCAATGATGGCCACGACAATCATTAACTCTATTAATGTAAAACCTTTTTGCATTTTAATTTCCTAAATAACCAAATCATATATTGTGCCATCAAAAATCATGCCAAATATTTTTGAATAAAAATCATAAGCTTATTTTAAAAATTTTTTGATACATGTCATTTTTTGTCTAAATATAACAAACTATATCACTTTTTTACCGCCACAAATTATATACAATAGAGTCTATATTTTTTAGTTTATTCAAAATGAACACAAAAAAAATTTTAATGATTACTCGAAACCTACCACCACTCATTGGAGGTATGGAACGACTCAATTGGCATATAGCAGATGAATTGGGCCAAAAAAATGAAGTTCATTTATTAAGTCATATTGAAGCCAAAAAACAGGCACCTATCCAATGTAAATTTTATGGCGTTGCACTTAATCCCCTACCTATTTTTTTGATCTTTGCTTTTTTTAAAGCATTCTTTATTTGTTTATCACAAAAACCTGATGTCCTACTTGCAGGAAGCGGCTTAACAGGACCTATTGTAGTTTTTTGGGCCAAGGTTTTTAGAAAAAAAAGCATTATTTATCTTCATGGTCTAGATATAAGCAACAATAGCCGTGCATACCAAAAAATATGGATTCCATTTATTCGCTCAGCAGATTCAATTATCTGCAATAGTACTCCCACAAAAAAATTAGCACTAGACAAAAAAATTCAAGACTCAAAAATCTCCATTATCTATCCAGGTGTAAATTTCCCACCAAAAGAAAAAAACGAAGATATCACGAATAAATTAAAAGATAAATTTAGCCTCCATAATAAAAAAATTCTACTTTCTGTTGGGCGCCTTACCGAAAGAAAAGGACTATTAGAATTTATTCAAAACTGCTTACCGCAAATAGTCCAAGAATGTCCAGACAGCGTTCTTTTAATTATTGGCGATACAGCAAATAATGCATTAAACAATAAATTTCAAAATAAAGAAGATTTACTCGAAGCAGCAAAAAAAATAAAGGTTGATCAACATATTATTTTTACAGGAGCTGTAGATGAACAAGCTTTAACGGAATTTTACTATATGGCAAGTATACATGTATTCCCTGTAAAACATATTCCAAATGATCCCGAAGGATTTGGTATGGTTGCTATTGAGGCTGCTTCGTATGGCTTACCAACTATAGCTTTTGCAACAGGAGGAATAGTTGATGCTGTGCAAAATGAAGAATCTGGTTATTTAATTCCTAACCAAGACTATGAAAAACTTACATTACAAATAATTAATTTTTTGCAAAAAGAAAATAACCTGGCCAAAAATTGTCAATTTTTTGCATCGCAATTCGCTTGGAAAAATTTAGGCTACAAGTTTGGAAAACTTATTGATTCAAATAATGATTCATCATCTTAATCGTCTCTTGCCAATCTGGAATACGCACATTTAGTTTATACTCCACAGAAATTTGTATTAATAGAGCTTCTGCTAGTTCTTCGTAATTTCCAGCAGAATATAATAACGCCTTATGTTCACCGATTAAAGGCAACATATCACCTATAGCAGTAGAAACAATCGCTAGATCCGTTGCCAGCATTTCATATGCCTTCTGTGGAAAACAATACTGACCAAACTCATCATCAGGAATACATAGAACGCCAACATCTAAAGCTTGAAATAATGTTGGAATTTTTTCATGCGCAAGTAAACCAAGATATATTACACGGTCATCATTAGGCAATGGAGTAGCAATCTCAGTTGGTCCTGCAAGGACTAAATAAATATCCTCTCGTTTAGTACGAATAATTTCCCAAGCATTTAATAAATCATGAATACCCTTCATTTTAGTTAAGCCACCTGCTGTACCAATTAATTTAGCATCTTGCGGTAGATTCAGTTCCTGCCGAGCATATGACTGATTACCAACTTTAAATAAACTTTTATTAATCACACTTGGCATGGGTACAATGTGAGCAACACTAGGATGTTCTATTTTTATTTTATCGGCAAGGCTATAGCTTGTAGTTGTAATCAGTTGAGCAGTATCAAGCGCTTTATGAAAAAAGCGACGAAATAAAGGAATACGCGCTTGACCATATGATTCAAAATTATCATAAAGATCAGCTACAAAAGGAATATTTAATTTTTTTGCTAGCCACGCACCCATAATAATATGTGGAATATCTGAGGCAGCAATAATCATCTCTGGTTTTTCGCTTTTTAGTTTTTTTAACAACGCAAAAGGGTATTCAAATATTTTTATTTTTTTCAAATACTTATAGCTATTTGAATGCCACTTTATTTGCTTTTCATCATTACTTTCATCCCAAAATCCATCATCATGATTTTGATAACTTAAGCAATAGCAGGTGACTACATGTCCCAGTAATGAGAGCTGATTAGGGATTTCGTACAAACGAGCATATTTATCCAAAATCACATCTTTAGACATATATTGACGCTTACAAATGAAGGCTACTTTCAATTACTTCTTACTCTTCTATTGAATTTAGAACATAAAAAAAGATAATGTAGCATATTTCCCAATCAATATATGAGTATGGCAAGAAATTATACTTTCGATTTTATGCGCGGGTGCGCTGCACTTTTAGTCTGTATTGGGCATTTTTATGATTGGAACCAAAATTATAACATTATCCCGAGCTCTTTTATTTTAGCAGTTGATTTTTTTCTAGTATTAAGTGGGTTTGTCATTAGTCAATCTATCTTTTCAAAAAAAAAATTCAATCCATTTTACTTTGCAATGAATAGATGGATAAGACTATTCCCAGTTTTCATCTTATGCTATATATTGATTGCCATACCAAAAATTTTAATTTTGGAAAAATATACTCCTCCAAATATAATCGATTTAATTCAAGTTTTAATTATAGGAAAAATGCTCCCTATTAACTTAGGCACAAATTATGTAGACCCTCTAAGCATTTCCTACACTATTAGTGCTGAACTATGGGTAGGAATTATAATCTTCCCAGTGCTTTTTTTATTAAAAAATAAATTCAAATACATACTACTTTTACTTGTTATTGCATACACCTACTTTTTAATGATTCATTACTCACCCAACTACATGAATGTACATTCAATATTACTATATAATTATCTATACTTTGGAGTCATACGTTGTTTTCTAGACTACTCTCTCGGAATATTGTGTTTTTTAACCTATCAAAAATTAAAATTTAAAAAAAATAAAACTATTATTTTATTAACTTTTTTCACGTTAACCACTATAGTTCTGATCTACAAAGATATCAACTACAATAAAAATCTTGAATATTTAGCACCATTATTATTTAGTTTTTTGATATTTTTAGTTGCGCATATAGAAAATATTAAAAATCCTTACATATGCTTTACCTTTAAAAAGTTTGGTGAGTTTTCATATCCTATTTATCTAATCCACCCACTTCTCATTGGGGCATTCAATTATCTAAAAATTTCACCTAACATATATTCATCAATAGTTTTCATTACAATATGTATGATTATTTCTTTGATGATTCATAAACACTATGAAAAACCATTGATGAATTTTATGATAAAGAAATGAAAGCTTATTTCCCTAAAATTTTACCCACTGCATTTAATGCAGCACCAACAACCTGATCCATATTGTAATAACGGTATTCTGCAAGTCGTCCTACAAAAGTCACGTTTTCTTCAGCACTTGCTAACGCTTGATATTGTTTAAACAATTTTTCGTTTTCATCACGTGGAATTGGATAGTATGGATCGCCTTCTGCTGTAGGATATTCCCTGACAATGGAAGTTGATAAATGTTTTTGACCTGTTAAATGTTTAAATTCAGTAATACGAGTAAAGTCAAAATCATTTGGATAATTCACCGTACCTACACTTTGATATTGCTTAGTATGGGCTAAATGTTCATGCTCAAAGCGTAATGAACGATAAGGCAGATGACCAAATTGATAATCATAAAAAGCATCAATTGGACCTGTATACACAATGTGATCAAATAGATTTTCTTCATTCAAGACATCTTTAAACTCAGTTGAAGTTTGCACTTGAATATTTGGATGATCGAGTAAATTTTCAAACATTGCCGTATAACCACACAATGGCATAGCTTGATACTTATCTGTAAAGTAGCGATCATCAGAATTTGTGCGAGTTGGAATACGCGCAGCAACACCCGCTTTTAATTGAGAAGGATCAAGCCCCCACTGTTTTTTGGTGTAATTTAAGAAAAACTTTTCGTATAAATCACGACCAACAGAATTTAATACAACATCTTCACTACTTAAAACTCTTTCCTTTGGTTCTCGGACTTTTTCATAGAACTCACTAGCTTGCATTTCTGTCAAATCTAAATTATACAATTGATTCAAAGTGTCACGATTTATGGGAAAAGGATATTCTATTCCCTCAACTACACCACGAACACGATGTTCGTATTGATACCACTCCGTATATTTTGAAAGATAATTAAAAATTCGTTCGCTATTGGTATGAAAAATATGTGGCCCATATTGATGAATTAAAATGCCATGCTCGTCTTTTACATCAAATGCATTACCCGCAATATGATTGCGACGGTCTACCACTAAGATACTATGCCCTGCTTCGGCCAATTCACGAGCACAGACTGAGCCAGCAAAGCCTGCCCCCACAATTAAAATTTTCAAAATAGTCACCAATGATCAATACTTTGGATGTCTTCCTAACTTACCTTTTATACCATCATAAGTTGCTATACACCAAAGCTTTAGACCTTGCCAATTAAATTTTTTGTGAATGATAAAGTAATACGAATAGCGTATAAAATCTAAAGGTAGTAGTAGCGCATTACCATCTTCTATAAATGCGACAGCTCTATTTCTAAACATATAATAATTTTTAAAATCTGAATGTGCATCGCGAATAATCATTCGACCATGCAAACAAGCCACTCGCTCTGCATCATCACTAGGATGATAAAACTTTGCACTAGTAAGTGTTCCAAATTTTATATTATTTTTTAAAAATCTTTTTGTATATTCAACTTCATCACCACGAATAAAAAATTCTTTACGTGGTAAACCTACTTTTTCGACCATAGAGCGATGTATTAAAAGTCCATTAAATAAATTTGCTTCTTGTTCTATAAAGGTATCTTTAGGAATTTGATCAACACAACCACGAATTTGCTTCTTATTGAACCACATAGGAAAAGCAAGTTGACTGTGATCATTTATATTAATCTGTTGTGGAGATATAGCATCTAACTCATTCTGAAGCAAAAAATCATATAGTTTTCCTAAGCACTTTTCATCTGGATAACCATCATCATCCATCATCCATATATATTCGGCACCTTGATCTAAAGCATATTTAATCCCTTCATAAAAACCACCTGCCCCCCCAATATTATTTTTCAATCCTATCCATTGGATATTATTCTGAGTAAAATCTATCTGACTGGAAATATATTCATAACTATTATCGTTAGATGCATTATCAACAACAATAATCTCAAAATCAATAAATGACTGCAAAAACAAAGACTTTAAACAATTTAATAAGAGCTTCTTCCTATTGTATGTAACAAGCACAATTACTAATTTATAAACCATATTATTCCTTAGTATATGTTAAAGAATCTAGTAAAATTCTCTTAAGAACTCTCCAGAAAAAAAGAATGGTCTGTATATACTTATTAAAACCTAAATCCAACATTACTCTATAATTTTCAGTTAAAGTTCCAATTTTATCCCTCGAGCTTACACCTATATCGTTAAAAAACCCTACAATAATTTCTATATTTTTTATATTACATTTCTGAGCAGCTTTAGCAATAAAAAAAAAGTCTGCCGCAATAGGGTATTTTTTTGAATAATAGCCATACTCATCATGGATTGATTTTCTAATAACCACACCTACAGAATGGTTAGAGATATAACTAAAAATTCCACTAATACAAACTGCTCCCTTATTAGGCATTAAAATTTTATTTACACTTTGAACATTGGCAGTTAATATATCAATATTATTTGATATATTTAAAGTATAATACTTTATAGCATCTTCATACAAAATATCATCAGAACCCACAACTAAATAAAACTCACCAGAGCATATTTTAATACCCTTATTAAGGGCATCATAAATACCAAAATCTGGCTCTGAAATAATTTTAATATTTAAATCATCAATATTTCTTAAAATTTCCACCGTTTTATCAGTTGATGCACCATCTACAATGATCCACTCAAAATCACTATAAGATTGATTCTGAAGACTAACAATTAACTTTTTAATTTCATTTTCAGAGTTAAATGTTGCAGTAATAACACTAATTTTATACTTAAAATCACCAAACATGAGAAAAATCCTAAAAATTTGTATTAGGATTTATTATTGACATATATAACGCAATATAATCCTTAACCACAACACTTTCACAAAAATAGCTCTTAATGTAATTAACACATTTTTTAGATATAGCATTATTTTTATTATTTTGAATAACCCAGTCTATACCATCACTAAAATCAGAACAATCATACGGCATTGATAAATAACCCGTATCTTTATGAAGAATTAGATCAGAATTCCCGCCAACATTAAAAGACACAACGGGAGTACCACAAGCCATTGATTCCATAATTACATTAGATAAATTCTCTTGCAAGCTTGGCACAAGAAAAACATCCGCAGCATTATATAATAAATTCAAACTATAATCATCATATAAATTACCTAAATAATGAGTTTTAAAATTAAAATCATTATTATTTTTACTACTACCAAAAACAACCAACTCAACATTGGATTTAACATTTTTTAAAGATTTTAAAATATGATGATATCCCTTATTTTTATCAGATAAAGGGTTAATAGCACCAAACATAACCAAGGTGGCATTCTTCGGTAAATTAAGAAGCTCTCTAGCAACAGATTTATCAAATGGCTTATATTTATTAATATCTATTAAATTTGGTAAATTAACAATATCCTTATTTCCTAATAATTTACTTTCTTTTGCAGATTTCATCATCCATCTACTCAAGCCAATAATAGTTAGATTTGATAATTTATTATAAATTTTTACTTTTCTCATAAAAACATTATAGCTAATATCTTTATCATTTAATGAATTTAATTGAGGACAAGACTTACAACAGTCCAGATATTTATTGCAATCCCATTTAATATGACAACCACCTGTAAAAGCCCAATTATCATGTAAGCTCCAAACAATTGGCTTATTAATTTTAGAAATATCTTCAACCGAAATAAAACTACCACAGATCCAATGTAAATGAATAATATCTGCATCTATATTATTTATTTTATCAACAACATTTCCAAAAGAAGATGTAGCTGGGCTAAAAAGAACCTTTTTTTCACTATATAAGCGCAAATAAAAATCATCACTTAAATGGCGTAAAAATGTAAATATTTTATCAACTTTAGTATTGTTTATTGAAATAATTGTTGGGTCATCCGTTGTTTTATTTTGCACTAACATTTGACTATCTATTCCATTTTTCAATAATGCATAGTGTAAACGATTAGCAGCCCTGGCAGCACCGCCAAAAAAGTCGTAAGTATTTACATGTAGTATCTTCATGATTATTTTTTCCTTAATATAAAAATACCGCAGCCCGACGTACATTCATAGTTACTATCAATTTTATTTTCTAATAAATTTACATTTTCCCAAAAATCACCATTATCATCGATATATGAAAATTCTACTAGTTCAAAATCTACTAAAAGTAAATCTATCAAATATCTTAAATTAAAAAACCTACCAGCATTAAATTCTATTCTTTGCTCACCAATTTGTGTTGAAAAATATAAAAATCCTCCGAATACTAATTTCTTTTTAATATTTTCAAGTGCCTTCAGATGCCCGTCTATATCTAAAGCATCTCCATAACGACCTAAACCAAAATGTTCTATCGCATGCAAGCATGAAATTGAATCATATTGCATTGACGACTGAGGCTTCATCAGATCTGATTGTATAAAATTAATACTACTAATCTGTGTTCTTAAAGGCCGAATGTCCATAACATCTATTTTACGAAATATTGATACATGCGCAACAAAACCATCTATTCTTGATGCTATATCCAAATGATTAGTTGGATTTTTTTCATAAATTTTTTTCGCTACATAAATATCCTGATAAAAATATTGACCTTTAGCTACACCACACTCTTCCGCTTTATCATGTAGCACTGGAAATATTTTGAATCTCCATTTTTTTTCTAATTTATTATTTTGCTTTAAAATTTTTAAGAAGTCTTTAAAAAACCACCCCCAACCAAATAGAGCGCTTTTAAATTTTAACCAATTACCGCCAAAAATGAAAAATACTCGATGAAGCATAATTTTGCACTCTTTGTAAGCGTTTTTAAGATTGTTAAAGTCTAAAAAACTCAGTAAAATAAGTAAAGCTTTTCACATACTCACAACTATATGTTTTTTGAAAAATCTTTTATTATTATTAAACTTAAGGGTGGATTAGGCAATCAAATATTTCAGTTTGCAACAGCATTAAACCATGCACTGGATAACGAATGTGAGTTAATAATAGATATAAGTCACTTAAACCATGATGCTCTTAGAGAGTATGAACTTGTTAATTTAAATTTGAAATATAAAATTTTAAAAAATAATTTGCATAGAAAATTTTTTATTTTTTTTATATCTCTTTTAAACTTTAGAAAACCTACTTTTTTCACGGAGAAGGAAAACTTCAATTTTTATCAGCTTCCATACAATGATAAAAGTATTTTAATCCTAGATGGCTATTTTCAAAATTTTAAATACTTCGAAAAGAATAAACAAAATTTAATTGATATTTTTAATATAGATTACCCTAATGATTTAAATTTAATTAATATAAGAAACACCAATTCTGTTGCTCTTCATGTTAGAAGAGGTGATTACATTAATAATCAAAAAACCAATAATATTCATGGTTCATGCAGCATTGAATATTACAATAGTGCTATAAAAAAATTCAATGATAAATCTTATACTTTTTTTATTTTTTCTGATGATATTAATTGGGTAAAAGATAATATAAAAATTACTAATGAACATTATTTTGTTAGTGATACTAATCTATCAGATTTTCAAGAATTTGTACTCATGAAAAATTGTAAGCATTTCATAATTTCAAATAGCACTTTTAGTTGGTGGGCTGCATGGCTATCTAACACTCCCCAAAAGACTGTAATTTGTCCAAAAAACTGGTTTAAAGATCCAACCCTAAATAATTTATCAAAAAAAAATATCATAAACAATTGGATTAAAATATAAATGCCAAAAGTTTCATTTCTAATGTCTGTTTACAACTCAGCTGATACTATCGAGTACTCCATAAAATCTTTATTAAACCAAAATCACAAAGATTTTGATTTAATAATTATTAACGATCAATCCACAGATAATACATTGGATATTATAAGCAATATTAATGACCATAGAATAAAGTTACACAATAATCCAGAAAAAGGTTTAGTTAATGCACTAAATTATGGCCTAAATCTATGTGATTGTAAATATATTGCCAGAATGGATGCTGATGATTATTCTTTTCCAAATAGAATAATCACACAAGAGCGAGCATTAGAGCATAATCAAAATTTAGTTGGTTGTGGTAGTAATATTATTTATTTTGGGAAATTAAACTCCATTTCTAACTTTGAATTAACAGCAAAGAAAATTAAAAAAAATTTAATTTTCAACAACCCCATTGCCCATCCAACCACATTCATAAGAAAATCAGTTATAGATGAAAACAATATAAGATATAAAAATGAATACCTATATGCAGAAGATTATAAATTTTGGTGTGATTTATTAAATATAGGTGATTTCATTAATCTAAAGGAAACACTATTAAAATACAGAGTACATGAAAAGCAAATTTCAACCAAGTACAGAAAACAACAAATTAAAACACATACTAGAATCGTACAAGAAAATTTATCTTATCATGGCATAAATCTAACAACTGATGAAATTGATTATATATTATTTAGTAACAACTCATGTAATTCATTAAAAATTCTGAATACTCTTTTTAAATTAGCCATCAATCGAATGCTAACCCTAGAAACATCAAGAATACTCATCAAATCATTAAGGTCTAATTCAACCTATTAAATAATCAATTTCTTTATTAAAATTAATTTTTGAAAATTTTTTAATATTATAATAACCTTTTAATGATAATTTACTGCAAAGTAAATTATTCCGCCACAGTGTATTAATCCCATTATATATATCTACCATACTCAGTGGATTATCGATTAATAACGCACTTCCATTCGTTACTTCAGGTAAAGAAGTATTATTAGATGTTAGAACAGGTGCACCACACATTTGTGCCTCAATGACAGGTATACCAAAGCCTTCACCCAATGTTGGAAATAGGAATGCTCTACAACATCTTAACAGACACAATTTCTCTAAGTCTGTAACATATCCTGTAAGGTAGATATTTTTGCTCTTTTCTGGTTGTTCATAAGAAGATAAATAATTATGAATTCGATGCTCATTAAAGTACTTTTGATCCGCTTTACCAGACAATAGCAATGGCCTATTCAAATCTCCACCTGTGGCCAAATGATAAGCTTCAACCATCCTATGAATATTCTTACCTGCATTCAAAGCACCAACATAATACATATAAGATTTACGCTCGACTCCATATTTTTTTAAAACTTGGTCTTGTAAATAAATATCCTCACTTAGCTTAAGTAATACATCATCAACAGGTACTGGCTGATAAATTACACTTGTACGCTCTGCTAAATGCGGAAAAAACTCTAAAAACTCATTTCGAGTATGATGGGAAACAGTCAAAATTTTATCTGCAAAGTTGGCAGCAGAAATTCGCCTATACATATATCGCTCCCACTTTGAACGATCCTTTAGGTGCATAACATCATGTACCACTTGCACGACTTTATGTTTATTTGACTTGATTGTCATTGGTGAACTACAAAAGATAATGTCATTTTCACCAAAACCATCTAATGCAATATTTGTCATTCCAATACAATTTGGAAAAAGCACAGAATAATGTGATGAATTATAAAATAATGGAGAGTTCACATAACCTTTTAATTTTGAAAGATACTCAAATCCATCCACATTAGAACTTTTGCTTGTACATATTTCAAAATTATTCCTATTTCCTAATAGAAATTTTATATATGCATTCAATTCTTCAAACTTATTATCAACATAATGATCTGCATCGACCAATGATTGAATAATTTCACTTGGCTCTCTTGCTTGAGTTAATAAGTAATTTTCATACCCTAAATGACATGTTGCATCCATCATAGACTTCGTAAATTGATAAATACCTCTCTGATAACTACTCCTAAACTCATAACTACAATAAAGAATTTTGCGCAATTTTTTATCCATATTAAAGCACTATTTTTTTATCAACATATGCAAGCGTATTAAGCCGATGAGCAATAATAACCATTGTAATTTGACCATTTAACTTTGCAATAGATTGTGTAATAAGACGTTCAGTTTCATCATCTAATGCACTTGTAGCCTCATCCATAAATAAAACTTGTGGTTTTTTATACAGTGCTCGGGCAATACCAACTCTTTGTCTTTGACCACCTGAAAGTTTTATTCCCCTCTCACCAATTATTTCATTATAACCCTGAGGTAAGTCATTGTTTATAAACTCATGAATTTGTGCTTGTTGAGCTACCAATATTACTTGATCCATATTAATTTCATCAATAGGAATTCCAAATGCAATATTTTCAGCAATCGACTTATCTGCTAAATAAATAGACTGTGGTACATAACCAACAATATCTCTCCATTCATGACAACTTTCTAATTCAATTTCAACATCATCTATTCGTATTTTCCCTTGCTGAGGTTTTAGCAGTCCCAGCATGATATCCATTAGAGTACTTTTTCCACTGCCACTCTTACCTACAATACCTATACTTGTATTTTTTTCTATTTCCATACTGAAGTTTTTAATAATTTTACGATCATTGTTATAGCTGAACGTTATATTTTCTAATTTTATTGTTTTAGAGAAGTTTAATGTCTGATCTGAATTTAAGTTATGAATAATCTTCTCTTTATAGCCAATCTTAAACTCTGGATATAAAACATTCAGCACTTGCTGTGAAAACTTTAATTGAGCTAAAGAGCGGTAAATACTTTGTGCAGCAGGAAGCATTCTGTATGCAGCAAATCCATATAAACCTAATACTGGTAATATTTCAGATACATCTTTATCTGAAAGTACTAAAATAATGGCTAAGCCAATTAAGCAGCCATAGCCTACTGTTTCAATAATATTTAATGGAATTTGACTAAGTGTTTCTCTAGTCGCAATATGTCTTGCAAAAATTCGTGATGACTTTTCAAATTCCTCTATATATCCATCTTTTGCATTATTAATAATAACATCTTTAATACCGCTTAATGCTTCTTGGCAGATTTGAAACCTATTTTGATTGGCTTCAGTAAACTCAATGCCAATTTGTGCTAATTTTTTTCTTACAATAAAATAGATGATCGAATAAAAAACAAACAATACACTTGCCGTACTAATTGCCATCACAGGATCATATACTAGAAGAATTCCAATCATACTCACTAACACTATGCCATACGACAGCATGGATAGTGTAGGCAATATCATTGTCCAAATAAGCTGATCTACTTCTGATAATATGTTTTTAGCTAAATTCGAACTATTTCTTTCAATAAAAAATTTATAGTCTTGCTGCAGATATATTTTCAATAATTTTGTAGAGAAATAATGTCTTTGTAAGCTTGCAAAGCGATTGACTGCATATTGGGTAATAACTTTAAAAAAAGTAGAAAAAATAACTATCCCCAATGAGATTAAGCCTAAAACAACTATAGTTTTTTTAGTATCGTTAAAGTCTAAATATTCATTAAATAATTTTAATGTGGGATTACTATTTACAATATTAGGATCAGAAAGCACTGCTAGAAAAGGCATAATAGACATTACACCCAGTGACTCTATAAATGCCATACCCACGATCAAAAAAAGCACATATATTACTTTTCTTTTATCCAGCTTAGAAAGAATATTCCAGAGTTGTATTAAACTTTTCAACACAATGATTATTTCTCTTTGTACATCAATGCAGTAATCTGTTCAGAAATCAAGCCCATTAAAAAAATCATCACACTACCGGTATAAAGTAAAGCACTCATATTGGTAAAACGATGATATTCATAGAGTGTGTATCCATACCAAGCTGTCGCCATCATAAAGAGCATAACTGCTATAGGAATAAACATTTTTAAAGGAGAAAATAAAGTTGCAATTTTAAAAATAATGATAAAAAAGCGCATCCCATCCTTTAGAGGTTGAATATGACTTTTCCCTATACGCTTTGCAGCATGAATTGGAATGTAAGTTACAGAATACCCCGCTCTAAAGAATGCCATTGTACTCGTAGTTGGATAAGAAAAACCATTCGGCAAAAGATATAAGAATTCTCTAAATTTCTCTGCTCTAACCGCACGAAAGCCAGAAGTTAAATCTTCCACTTTGTGCTCAGTCATATATGTTGCAATATTATTATAAAGATGATTTGCAATACCACGCCCTATACTGGCTTGCGAACCTTTTTGTCGAGCACCCACAACAAGATCATAACCTTGTTCAATTTTTTCAATTAATTTTTTAATATCATTTGGATCGTGTTGGCCATCGGCATCCATAAATACAATAATATCGCCCGTTGCATTACGTGCACCTGTTTTAATGGCTGCACCATTCCCTTTCGAGTATGGATGTGAAATTACTTTAGCACCGGCTTGTTCAGCAATATTTTTTGTATTATCAGTAGACCCATCATTAATTACAATTAATTCATCAATGATACCTAGTTGGAGAATTTTTTTTACTGTTTCTCCAATTGCACCAGATTCATTCTTTGCAGGTAGTACAATGCTAATTTTCAATTTATTTTCCCAATAGTTCAGCTTGTTCAACATTTCTATTTTCTATAGCTATTTCTTTATACCAACTATTTTTAACGTCTAAATTTCGTGCAATTCCAATATGTTTTTTTGCTAAAAAATACTTACCTTGCAATCTATAAATTTGCGCCATCAACAAATTTCCATTAATATCATTTCTATAATGTATAGCATCTAGCATAAACTCCTCTGCTTTTTCATAATCCATTGCTACTGATACAAAATATTGTGCCAGTATTTTATAAATTTCAGATTGAAATTCAGGTGTAATATTGGGATTATTTAATCCCGCACTAATAATTAATACTGCTTGATCATGTGGCAATTTACAAAAATGCTGTATTTGACACTGTGTAAAAGCACTTAAGAAGCCAATATTACTATTATAAAAAGGATGATTTGTTAAATTATATATTAATTGTTGAATGACATCGTCAGAAATAGGCTTATCCAAATAAGATGCTAGGTGCAATTGTGCAAACCATGAACCATTAGCAGGCTTATAGCTTTCATGCGCTTGAATTAAATATTTTTCAGCTTGATCGGCATAATAGACTTTTCTTTCCGGTTCTTTTTCCATAAGTTTTAAATAAATTCGAGCCATTTGATAATTTGCTCGATCTGAACTAGGGTGCATTGCCACTTCAAATGCCGCATGATCAACTAAATTTGACCAAATAACTGCACGCTGCCACGTTGTAAAAGCCAAATTCAAAATATAGATAGTACAAACAATATAAATTAAAGGCCTTACCCTATTAAACTTAAATTCAGACAAACCATAAACAACTGCAATAATAAAACCTATACTTGCAAAATAATTGCGATGTTCATGAATCAACTCTAAACTAATAAATGTTGATTCCATTAGATGGCTTATAATAAACCAACCCCATGCAAATAAAATTATGGAATTTTTCTTATATAAAATAAGGCTAAATATACTAATGAATAGTAAACCTAAAATTGAAAATAATGTTGTTATTGGTGTTGTTATATTTTTAGATACTTCAAAATCATCGTGATAAAGACTTAAATCTGAGAGCAATGGAAAAAAAATCATTTTCAAGTAATAAAATAGTACTCTAGATTCACTTAATAATCTTTCTGCTATATTAAAATCTCTATTTCCAGGGTTTAAGTTTATAACATAAGGCCAAGCGATATAGATCAAGCCCAAAAGTACAACAAAAACCCCACTCCACAAAATATAATTTAAGCCAATTTTTCCTATTTTTATGCATTCATGACGGGTATTTCTTGCTTTAAAAATGCAAAGCTCGACCCAATAAATCAATCCGACAAAAAGCAAACCAGACTCTTTACTAAAAACTGAACAACATAATGCCAATAAAATACCGCAAATTGATAATACTGAGCTTGAGAAATTTAGGCTTTTACTTCTCCAGTGACAATAGATTAACAATGCCAATAACCCAAAAAATGTCGAAAGGCTCGTCATTCTTTGTACAATATACAGCACACTGGTTAAATTTAAAGGATGAATCAACCAAATAAAACTTACGATCAAGGCGAGATATTGATTTTTTTTTATATTTTGTTCTTTTAGAAAAATCCAAAAAAATAATTTTAATGATATAAAATAAATTAAAATACCATTCAATAAATGAATGATTAAATTTGTTAATTTAAAATAATAAGGGTTAAAAGCTGTTAAATAATAATTCAATGCAAAAGACAGCATACTGATCGGGCGCCCCAAAGGCCCTGCATCACCAGACCAAAAAGCCGCTTTAAGGCTCATATAATCTAAAGATGTAATTGCTATTTTCTGATTTTCAACAATATTTGCAATATCATCAAAAACATAATCACCTGATAATCCAGGTGCATAAATTAAAAATGTAAAAATTAAAATTGAAAACAAAACAAAAAGAGGCTTTGTTTTTTGAGTGATTTGCTTCAAAAACTTCCCCAGCACTTAAAAATAAAAAACACCCTATAAATAGGGTGTTTTTTAACATTCAAATTAGTTACGGCAATTTGAAGGCAAGAATTTTTGATCTACACCATTTGTTGTAGGAGCAGAACATTTCCATGTAATACCGCCACCAGAAGGTGTACCTTTAAGATTTAACTGTTTACCCGGTTCAACTTTTGTTCCATATGTAATTGTAATTAAGCTACCTGTTACTTCTACAGAGTTTACAGCATTTCCTTTAATACTTGCTGCTGGCGCAAGACCAACTGATGTGTTACCTGTAGGGAATTTACCATTTGAAGAATAGAATTCTGCAATACCTGTTTTAGCACCACCCGCAAGGCTTAGACCTTCAGAAACGTGTGAACGCTTCGTATAGTTTTGATAAGCAGGAATCGCAATCGCAGCAAGAATACCGATAATTGCAACAACGATCATTAATTCAATAAGGGTAAAACCTTTTTGAGCATTCATAACATTCTCCACAAATGTATAATTTAATTATTAAGCCTTTAAAGCTAATTTATTTTTAGCACTAAGTGTGCCAAGAATGATTATAATAAAAAAACTCAAAAAAACAGCATTTTAAAAAAATATTTATTTTTTTGTGAAAACTTTGTCTCTTTTTGTGTTTAAAAGTGACAATTAATGTCACTATCTTACTCATATTTCATGCCTACAAGATCACTGGCAAATCCGAAATTTCGTTTTTTTCGACTACTTGCACTTCCTCATAAAATTTTCCAAGCACTTCCCCAATTTCCACAACGCCATTCACCACAGAATCGCGATAATTCCCTTGCTTTAAAGCTTTCAACATGGATTCACAAATATCTTGCCAAACTTTTTGTTCGGTTAAGTTTTTAATGCCTCGATCAATCACAATCTCTACACTACGTTCACATAAATTTAGATATAACAATACACCACTATTATGCTCAGTATCCCATACGCCTAATTCTGCAAATAATTGCTGTGCCCGTGCATAGGTATTTTGTGAATAGGCTTGATGTGCAGGAATATGCCCCTCAATAACCACTTGTATTTCACCCACATGCCCCTGCTCTGCACGCGTCACAGCTTGCGCAATCGCATGCTGATCTTGTTGATCAAAATAGCGTTTTGTCGCAGGTAAAAAGCAAAAATGCTTTAGCCAACGTTTGAAGCTTGGCTGGTGCAAATCTTGAATTTTAGGTTGCGTTAAAATTTTTGTTGTTTCAGATGTTGTTACCATGAGCCTGAAGCACCTCCTCCACCAAAACCACCTCCGCCTCCACGGTAACCTCCACCGCCAAAGCCCCCACCAGAGCCACCGCCACCTCGTCCACCACCTGAGAGGAAGGCTTGAAAGATCACTTGTGCCAAAGCCGTAATTAATAAAAAGAAAATACCACCACCAATAAGCAAGCTAGTAATTAAACCTGCACCATTCACTAGCCCCGCAACCGTACCTGCGACAGCTGCTGTTGCTGCACTCAATCGATTACCTACAATATACGAGCCAATAATGCCTGCAATTAAAATAAACAAAGCAGTCATCATGGTTTTTTCTTTGGCTTGTTGCTCATGTAAAGCCTGCTCCTGTTGCTCTTTTAAAGCTTGAGCGGCTTGAGCGGCCACTTCTGGATCCATATTCAGGACTTTTTCAATCTCATTTAATCCTGCTTGAATCCCTTGAGCATACTGATTTTGCTTGAAATAGGGTGTGATGTTATTCCGAATAATTCGACTCAATACCACATCAGGTAACACACCTTCTAATCCATAACCCGACAATATTTGTATGCGATGATCATTCACTGCAATCGCCATTAACAGACCATTGTCTTGTTTGGCTGTTCCAAGCTTCCACTGATCTGCAACTCGCATGGCATAAGAGAAAATGTCTTCTTGCCCCGTGGTCGGTACAATAATAATACCAACCTGTGCTTTGGCAGTTTTATGTAGCTGTAGGACTTTCTGGCTAATGGCCTGATTTTCCGCTGCACTTAATAAGCCTGCTTGATCCACAATCGGTGTGTTTAGTGTGGGTAAAGCTCGCTCACTTTGGCCTTCTGCCATATCATTGGCAATATTAGGTGCAGGCTGCGTTACTGCGTCAGCTGATGCCGTTGCTGTTGGTTGACTCGTCTTTGTCGCCGATTGTTGCTCTTTTATGATCTTTGAGGCCACGGCGATTTCATTCACAGCCTCATCTTGAGCAACAGCAGTCTCACTCCAGGTATGACTACTCAGACTCAATAGACTTAAGCACAGAGCGAAATACAACCCCAAGTAAGCTTTAGAGTTGTGCAAACGTTTAGACATCAGCATTCCTTACAGGCTTTAGCGCAACAATTTAATCAAAAGTCACTTTAGGTGCAGATTGAGCACTTTGCTCAGCACTAAAGTTTGGTTTTGTTTTCATTCCAATCACTTTTGCAGTCATTGCTTGAGGAAATTGGCGAACATAGCCGTTATAGTCCTGAACAGTTGAAATATAACGATTACGCGCAACTGCAATACGGTTTTCTGTACCTTCTAATTGCACTTGTAGATCTTTAAATTGTTCATTGGCTTTTAAATCTGGATAATTTTCTGAAACTGCAATCAAACGTGATAACGCACTGGTCATTTGCGATTGTGCTTCTTGATATTTTTTAAATAGTTCAGGATTTTCAAGTACTTCTTTATCTACTTTTAAACCGGCAACATTTGAACGAGCCTGCGTCACTTCAGTCAGTACTTGTTCTTCATGTTTTGCATAACCCTTCACAACATTGACCAAGTTAGGCACTAAATCTGCACGACGTTGATATTGGTTTTGTACCTCAGACCACGATGCATTGACTGCCTCATCCTTCACTTGCAAAGTGTTATAGCCACAGCCTGTTAAGCTTAAACTACCTGCCAAAGCCAGCGCCAACATACTATTTTTTATTAAATTCATCCCAATTAACCTCGAGTATTTATTTGTATTTGTTTAAATAAATTTATTCTAGCGCTATTTTCTTTTGGTTTTGTTGCATTTCTTTAACAAAGTGAAAACACATAAAAAAAGCCCAATTCTTGGGCCTTTCATCATCATTCAACTATATCGTATAAGCGTCTGCTCCGTTTGAAAGCTTTCCACATGGTATTCATCTGCAAGTTGCTGTTTCCAATACTGCACAATGTCCGTGTAATCAATTTCAGAAGGATGAAAGTTCTGTTTGTAATAAGATAAATATTCTGGAATTAACTGTATAAACATTTTACCCAGCAAATACGTGCCAAAAATATTACCGCCTACTTTGGGCAAACTCTTTTTACGGTCTTGCATAAACAGCTTAGTGGCAGAATAAAAAGTTAAACTGGCAAAACCTGTAGTCACACTACGCATAATCATACGGCGGATCTTGTCATCGCCATAAACATGCTGATAGACATCAAATGCCACTGAGCGGTGTTCAATCTCTTCTATCGCATGCCAAACCCAGAGCTTTACAGCATCTGAATCTAAAGTACTTAACACCTCTGGATGACGCAGAATATAGCCCCCCAATAACGCGGTAAAATGCTCAAAGGCACAGGTAATTGCTAATTGAATTTTAGGATGTAAGTTTTTCACATAGCTATCTTTACGCGCTAACCATGCTTGAAAACGATCTAAGTTATAATCGTCTGAACGCCAAGCATCATTAAATTCGGCATGCGCCTTAGAATGCATCGCCTCCTGACCAATAAATGCAGCGATTTGCGCCTGCAATTTTTTATCCGTCACCTGATTTCGCACATTACGTACACTATGTACAAAAAACTGTTCACCAATTGGAAATGTTGAAGACAGTGCGGTCAATAAATGTGACATCACAGGTGAATTGGCAAAATAGTGCCGGCGAATAGCCTTAGGATTAAACTGTAGTTTACGTGCAGTAATACCAATGGCTTTTGGACGATTTTGATATGATTTTTGTGTCGTCACTACAGTCATTTTGAACATCTCTAATTTAGAATTCAAGAATCCAGTATGAGCATCATAAAGCCATGCACACATGGCAAAAAAGCTTAGCCCATTTGCAAAATTGTTCAATTTTCAGTCTTGTTTTACAATCTGAAGATGGATTTATCCGAATAGACCACATACGTATCATTTTAGGCAGTCAGCCCAATAAAAAACCCGCCGAGGCGGGTTTTAAAACGATATAGGCTCAATTAAACATCAAGGTAATCTAAGATGCCTTCCGCAGCCTGACGACCTTCTGCAATTGCAGTAACTACCAAGTCAGAACCACGAACCATATCGCCACCAGCGAAGATTTTTGGATTTGACGTTTGGAATTTAAATTCTTGCTGTTCTGCTGCCACTACACGACCAGAACCATCCAAATTAATGTTCACACCTGCAAACCAATCTGCCGGAGAAGTACGGAAACCAAAGGCAAGAAGTACCGCATCAGCAGGAAGAACTTCTTCAGAACCTGGAATTGGTTCAGGACTACGACGACCACGGCTATCTGGCTCACCCAACTGAGTCGTTACAACTTTAACGCCTGTCACTTTGCCATTTTCACCGACGATTTCGATCGGTTGACGGTTGAATTTAAATTCAACGCCTTCTTCTTTCGCGTTTTTCACTTCACGACGCGAACCTGGCATGTTTTCTTCGTCACGACGATATGCACATGTTACAGACTCAGCACCTTGACGAATAGAAGTACGGTTACAGTCCATCGCAGTGTCACCACCACCCAGTACAATGACCTTTTTACCTTCTACACTAATATATTCAGATGGGTCTTTTTCCCAGCCTTGAGTACGATTGACATTGGCGATCAAGAAATCCAGCGCATCAACAACGCCGTCTAAATCTTCACCTGCAAAACCACCTTTCATGTAGGTGTATGTTCCCATACCCATAAACACAGCATCGTAGTCTGCAAGTAGCTGATCAATGGTCACGTCTGTACCAATTTCAGTATTTAAACGGAATTCAACGCCCATGCCTGTGAAAATTTCACGGCGACGTTTCATCACATCTTTTTCCATTTTAAATTCTGGAATACCAAAAGTCAGTAAACCACCAATTTCAGGACGCTTATCAAATACAACGGGTTTTACGCCATTACGTACCAAAATATCTGCACAACCTAAACCTGCAGGACCTGCACCAATAATCGCAACTTTTTTGTCCGTCCATGTCACAGATGACATATCTGGACGCCAGCCCAAAGCAAATGCGGTGTCATTGATATACTTTTCAGCATTACCAATAGTCACAGCACCAAAACCATCATTCAGTGTACATGCACCTTCACATAAACGGTCTTGTGGACATACTCGACCACAAACTTCAGGCAAAGTATTGGTTTGATGGCACAGTTCAGCCGCTTGGAAAATACGACCTTCTGCAATCAACTTCAACCAGTTTGGAATGTAGTTATGTACTGGACATTTCCATTCACAGTAAGGGTTACCACAACCTAAACAGCGATGTGTTTGATTGGCAGCCACTTCCGCAGTGAACGGTTTATAAATTTCCACAAACTCTGCTTTGCGGACATCAATATCTTTTTTCTCTGGATCTTGGCGTGGTACATCCAGGAATTGAAAGTCATTATTTAGGCGCTCTGCCATGTCTCTCTCCGTGGGTAGATGCAGACTGATTCCAAGTCAGCACTGCATCTGCCTATATCTCTGCAGTAGTGGAATTATTGTGGATCAGCTTGAGTTGTTTTTAGCAAAGTCTGCAAGTTTGCAGCTTTTGGTTTCACAAGCCAGAATTTACGGCTATAGAAGTCAAACTCATGGCGGATCTTATACGCCCAAGCACTACCTGTTTCTTTAATGTGTTGATCTAAGATACGAAGTAAGAATTCTTGATGCTCTTCCATCGCTTCTGTAGAAATACGGTTCAACTCAATCAGTTCGTGGTTGTAATGATCAACGAAGTCATTATCCAAATCAAGTACATAAGCAAAACCACCTGTCATACCAGCACCGAAGTTATGACCTACTTTACCCAGTACAGTCACAATACCGCCAGTCATGTATTCACAGCAATGGTCGCCTGCACCTTCAATCACCGCAAATGCGCCTGAGTTTCGTACCGCAAAACGCTCACCCGCAGTACCTGCAGCAAAGAGTTTACCGCCAGTCGCACCGTACAAACATGTGTTACCAATAATTGCCGTATTTTGCGTTTGGAATGGTGAACCTTTTGGTGGGAAAATTGAGATACGACCACCCGCCATACCTTTACCCACGTAGTCATTTGCATCACCCTCAAGGCTAATATGCAAACCACCCGCGTTCCACACACCTAAAGACTGACCCGCAGTACCTGTTAAATTCACTTTAACTGGGTGTGCTTCCATACTCAAGTTACCATAGCGTTTTGCAATTTCACCCGAGATACGTGCGCCAATTGAACGGTCGCAGTTACCAATCGTGAAGCTATATTCACCCGTTGTACCCGCTTCAATCGCTGGAAGCATTTCTGCCACCATTTTCTCTGCAAGCAAGCCTTTGTCAAATGGCGCATTGCCTTCAACTTGACAGTACTGTGCTTTACCTTCAGCTGCTGGGTGTGATTCAAGTAATTTGCTTAAATCTAGATGTGCATGCTTTTCAGTTTCGCCAGGTAATGCTTCTAATAAATCTGTACGACCGATCAAGTCTTTTAGACTTGCCACACCTAATGCTGCCAACCATTCACGCGTTTCTTCTGCAATAAAGTGGAAGAAATTGATCAACATTTCAGGTTCACCAATATAGTGTTCCTGACGTAAATGATCTTGCTGTGTTGCAACACCCGTTGCACAGTTATTTAAGTGACAAATACGTAGGTATTTACAACCCAAAGCGATCATTGGTGTAGAACCAAAACCGAAGCTTTCAGCACCTAGAATAGCTGCTTTAACCACGTCTAAACCTGTTTTTAAACCACCATCGGTTTGAACACGGACTTTACCACGTAGGTCATTCACACGAAGTGCTTGATGCGCCTCGCTTAGACCAAGCTCCCAAGGAGAGCCTGCGTGGTGAATTGAAGAAAGTGGAGAAGCCGCTGTACCACCGTCATAACCAGAAATGGTAATGAAATCGGCATACGCTTTTGCTACACCGGCCGCAATCGTACCAACACCCGGCTCAGAAACAAGCTTAACTGACACCATCGCCTGTGGGTTAACTTGTTTTAAGTCAAAGATTAACTGTGATAAATCTTCAATTGAGTAAATGTCGTGATGCGGCGGAGGCGAAATCAGCGTTACACCCGGTACAGAGTAACGTAAACGTGCAATTAAGCCGTTCACTTTACCACCCGGCAACTGACCACCTTCACCTGGTTTTGCACCTTGAGCCACTTTAATTTGAAGCACTTCTGCAGAAGTTAAATACGCAGGAGTAACACCAAAACGGCCTGATGCAATTTGTTTGATTTTCGAGTTACGGATTGTGCCATAACGCGCTGGATCTTCACCGCCCTCACCTGAGTTAGAACGGCCACCGATCGTATTCATCGCAATTGCAATCGCTTCATGTGCTTCAGGTGATAAAGCACCCAAAGACATCCCTGCTGAATCGAAGCGAGGTAAAATAGCTTCTACTGATTCAACTTGATCCAATGCAATTGAATTGTCAGTTTTGAGTTTGAATAAATCACGAATCGTTGCGATTGGACGGTGATTCACTAACTCAGCATATTCTTTAAAGTCTGCATAGTTGCCCGAACGTACTGCTTTGTGTAAAGCATTAATCACGTCTGGGTTAAATGCATGGTATTCCTTGTCAAAGACAAACTTCAACATACCGCCTTGATCGATTGGCTTACGTGATTTCCACGCTAAATCTGCCAATTTTTTCAAATCATTTTCAAGGTCTACAAATGTTGCACCTTTAATACGACTTGGTACACCCGTAAAGCACTTCGCAACCACTTCATCCGACAAACCAACGGCTTCAAATAGTTGACCACCACGGTAAGACGCAACGGTTGAAATACCCATTTTAGAAAGTACTTTGAGTAAGCCTTTCTCAATGCCTTTACGGAAGTTTGCTTGTGCATGAATTGGGTCACCCAATAACTCGCCTTTCGCGATCAAATCATTAATCACGTCATAAGCTAAGTATGGATAAATTGCTGTCGCACCAAAACCTAAGATCACGGCAAATTGGTGAGCATCACGTGCCAAAGCTGTTTCAACAATAATGTTAGCATCTGTACGTAGACCAGCATTAATCAAGTGATGATGCACTGCGCCTGTTGCCATCAAAGCATTGGCTGGCAAGAAGCCTTGACGGATTTTACGATCCGTTAAAACCAACAAAGTTTTGCCTGCGCGAATCGCCGTCGCTGCTTCTTCACAGATACGTGCAATTGCAGCTTCTAAACCTTCTTCTACAGCATAGTTCAAATCAATATCTGCAATTTCATAGCCAGTACGACCAATCGTACGGATTTGATGCATTTTTGAATTAGATAGAACTGGGCTTGAAATAATCAAGCGATCTGCATGTTCTGGGCTTTGTTCAAATACGTTTTGCTCGCGTCCTAAACATGTTTCAAGCGACATCACAATTGATTCACGTAATGGATCAATTGGTGGATTGGTTACTTGTGCGAACTGTTGACGGAAATAATCAGAGACGTGACGAACTTGACGAGACAATACTGCCATTGGCGTATCATCACCCATTGAACCTACTGCTTCTTGACCGCTTTCTGCGATTGGACGAAGCAATTGATCACGTTCTTCAAAAGTCACCAAGAACATTTTTTGTGCCGCTTTTAGGTCATCGCCTTTTAAGCCTTGCTCACATAAATATTCTTCAAGCTCTGGGCTACCCTGAATACGAACTGAGTTTTCACGTAACCATTGACGGTATGGGCGCATGCGTTTGAGGTGATTGCTCACATCTTTGGTATCGAGCATTTTGCCCGTATGCGTATCAATCACTAAGATTTGACCCGGACCTACACGACCTTTAGAGATCACATCTTCTGGTTCATAACCCCATACACCAATTTCAGATGCAAGCGTGATGTAACCATTTTTAGTAATCACCCAACGCGCTGGACGCAAACCATTACGATCAAGCATACAAATCGCATGACGACCATCTTGAATTACCAAGCCTGCTGGACCATCCCATGCTTCCATGTGCTTCGAGTTAAACTCATAGAACGCACGTAAATCTGCATCTAAAGTTTCAACGTTTTGCCAAGCAGGTGGAACGAGCATACGCAGTGCACGGAACAAGTCCATACCACCACCGACTAGGAGCTCAAGCATGTTATCCATACTTGATGAATCCGAACCTGTACGGTTCACAATTGGATTCAACTCTGTAATGCCCGGCAAGAGCGGGTTTTCAAATTTAGGCGTACGCGCCATTGCCCAGTTACGGTTTGCCGTAATGGTATTGATTTCACCATTATGTGCCAAATAACGGAATGGCTGTGCCAAAGGCCAACGCGGTAAAGTGTTGGTTGAGAAACGTTGGTGGAAAACCACAATATGAGAGGCTAAGCGTTCATCAGCTAAGTCTGTATAGAAGTCTGCAATATATGCAGGCATCATCAAACCTTTATAGCTGATCACAGTTGAACACAAAGTTGTTACATAGAAATACGGATCTGCAGTTAACGCTTCTTCAGCGCGACGACGCGCCATTAATAACTTACGGTTAAATTCAACCTCAGTTACACCCATTGGGCAGTTCACAATAATTTGTTCAAAGCCAGGCAATGACTGCATAGCAATTGAACCTAAAGCGTCATTATTTGTTGGAATAACACGCCAACCTAAAACTTTACAGCCTTCAGATTCAATTTCTTTGGTTAATACTTGTTTTGAGTGCGCAGCAAGGGCTGGATCTAAATTTAGAAAAACCGTTCCGACAGCAAAGACTTCACTTAAAGTGATATCACTAATTTTTTTCGCTTCTTCACGAAAAAATTGCTTTGGCATGGCCAAAAGCAAACCACAGCCGTCACCCGTTTTACCATCGGCAGCAATACCGCCACGGTGGGTCATACAGCTTAGGCTATGAATAGCGGTCTTAACGAGATCATGGCTTGCATCACCCTGCATATGGGCAATTAAACCGAAACCACAGTTATCTTTAAACTCATCCGGTTGGTATAAACCTTGAGCGGGAGCTACAGTATTAGGCGATGGCATGTGCATAGCGTACCCTTCTTTTCTACACTGCTCTTTCGAGCCAATAACAAAATCTAATTTTTTCTTCGCGATTTAGTCTTAATCTACTCACATAAATTGTTTTGCTGAGCAAATTTATTTCTTCTTCACATGCTTAAGATATACCGAAAATCATAATCTTGCATGTAAATTGAGACATATTTTGCAGAACCATCAGTTCTCATCAGCCCGACCGCTTCGCACTCTCATCGAATCATTTTCGCGCCAAAATAGGGAGATATATTCAATTGATGCACCAATAAAGCAAGTTTCATGCCACATTAAAGAAACCTACAAGCAAGTATCTAGGAGTTAAGGATTTTATATTCAATATTGTTATTTGATGTTTTATTTTTAATCAAAATTGCACCAATAAGGCGCACTTTTAAAATAAGATGACAACTTAGTGCGCCATTTTAGCCCGAACTAATTAAATGGGTCACTCACCTCATGTTCCGCACTATTTGTTGGCGTTGTTTTAGGGCGACTTGGCTCTACACTACTCTGAGATTTCTGCACATTGACCACATTACCCGATGCATCTCGTCGAGTTACTGTGGTACTCGTGGTAACATTTTTCGTTGAATCCACTTGTGTTTCTGACTGCTGGGCTTGTGCTTTTATTCGTGCTGCCGCCAACTGTGCCTCATCAACCTGTGGCAGAGGTGCAGTTTTTAATTTAACTGAATAAACCTTACTGTTATTTTTTAATTCTTCTGTACCTAAATCATTCACCAACGGCTGATATTGATCAATCGCAATAACTACTGGCTTTACAGAAGCAGGTAACCCTATTTTCATATCTGCAATAGCCTGATTTGCTTCACTATTACTACGATACACACCATACAATAAAACATATTGCTCTGGGTGATCCTCACCAGAAAGTCTCAAATAGATGAAAGGCTTACGATCACTTTGCTTTTTCAAGAAGCTTTTTACAATTTCTTCATTTGAGCTACGAAAAATCTCGACTGCCACATCATTTTTATGTTCAGCGATGAATTTTGTACCACGAAACTCAGCTTCATGCTGTGCAGTCACCACCACACGTGTAGTCATATCTAAAGGTTTCACCTCATCATATAACGCACCAAGATGGTTCATTGCAGCAACTTTTTCAGGCTGAATTTGTAATTCAACTTCTGTTTCGGGCTGTTTATCCACCTCTATTAATTCTTTGGTGTCTGTAACCGCCCAGAACACGAGCGCGCCAAACAGGCAAGCCCCTCCAAATACGAGCCAAACGTATTGCTGGATAGGAAATTTTGCCTTTTGAAGCGCCATGATGAACCTTTTACTTATCTTTGATTTGCCAGAATGGCTTGTTTCATTAATTCCACATCAAATTCTTTCGTGATGACAGCTTTACCGAGTTGCTTCATTAGCACCAAACGCAACTGACCATTCAACACTTTTTTATCATGCGACATATATGACAAGAATTGATCTAATGGAATTTTAGGGCAAACTACAGGTAAATTGGCACGTAAAATGATATTTTTTGTACGTTGTACATCATCTGCACTAAGCCAACCCATACGATGCGACAAGTCAGCAGCCATAATCATACCTACAGCAACAGCTTCGCCATGTAACCACTCACCATAACCTAAGTATGATTCAATTGCATGACCAAAGGTATGACCTAGATTTAACAAAGCACGCTCACCTTGTTCCTTTTCATCATTGGCCACAATTCGCGCTTTATGTGCACATGAGCGATATACCGCTTCTGCTAGCAAGTGAGCATCACGCTGCACTAAGCCATCCATATTTTGTTCTAGCCAAACTAAGAAACCTGAATCACCAAGTAACGCATATTTAATAACTTCAGACAAACCTGCTGATAACTCACGATCGGGTAATGTATCCAATTGAGACATATCTGCCAACACAACCTGAGGTTGTTGGAATGCACCAATCATGTTTTTACCCAAAGGATGGTTAATGCCTGTTTTACCACCAACACTTGAATCTACCTGTGACAATAAAGTAGTAGGTACTTGAATAAAGTACACACCACGCTGGAAACATGCCGATGCAAATCCAGCCATGTCTCCAATCACACCACCACCCAAAGCAAGTACAGTACAATCTCGATTGAAGCCAGCCTGAAGTAAGGCATCAAAAATAAGATTCAAATGCTCACTATTTTTATATTTCTCACCGTCTGGCAAGATACATGTCGCAACTGTTTTACCCAAGGCTTGGATTGATTGCTGATAGTGCTCTAAATACAGTGGTGCGACTGTCTCATTGGATACAATCATCACTTGCTGCCCATGAATATAAGGTGCTAACAAGCTTTGTGGATTTAAATCACTACCAATAAATATAGGATAACGGCGTTCGCCAAGTTCAACATATAAGGTTTGCATGAATATCGCCGATCTAGGACTGACTAAGTACAGGAGTGGAAACGATTAAGTTCAAGATTTTATGCGCTAAATCACGCGCTGCACCTTGATTCGTTTCAATAATATGATGTGCAACTTCACGATAGAGTGGGTCACGTATCGCAAGTAAATCTTTCAACTTCTGTTCAGGATTTTCAACTTGCAATAAAGGGCGATTTTTATCGCGAAAGGTGCGCTGCAATTGAATTTCAACTGGCGTATAGAGATAAACCACAATACCACGATGCTTGAGAAATTCGCGGTTAGGGGCTTGAGTGACTGCACCACCACCTGTGGCTAAAACCAAATGTTCTCGAGCCGTTAACTCATCGATAACAATAGTTTCACGACTACGAAAACCCGCTTCCCCTTCTTTTTCAAAAATCCAGGGAATGGTAGCACCTGTTTTACGCTCAATTTCATGATCACTATCAAGAAATTCACGCCCTAACAATTCTGCCAGATGCCGTCCAACGGTTGTTTTGCCTGCCCCCATAGGCCCTACCAAATATATATTTGGTAGGGATTCAAACTCTTTGCTTGGCAAGGAGTCACCTTTTGATTTTGTTAATTTCAAAATATATTAATGATTTCTTGAAACACTGTCATTAACAATTCGTGGCGTAACAAAAATTAGCAACTCAGTTTGCGCATTTGTCTTCACATTGTTTTTAAACAACACTCCAACAAATGGTAAATCACCTAGGAATGGAACTTTTTGATACTGATTACGTTTGATATCATCAAAAATACCACCCAATACAATCGTCTCACCATCACCAACTAGAACATTGGTTTCAAGTTTGTTTGTATTGATTAGATAACCAGCCGAAGTCAGTTCACCAATGGTATCTTTTTCAATTTTGAGATCCATTTGTACTTTGCCATCAGGCGTAATACTCGGCGTGACTTCTAACTTTAGGTTAGCATCAACGAAGCTAGTTGTCGTACCACCCTCAGCACTCCACGATTGATATGGAATTTGATCACCACGTAAAATTGATGCCTTCTGCTTATCCCCAGTCATCACTTTTGGTGCTGATAAAACCTCACCATGACCATCAGACTGTAGCGCAGTTAATTGTAAATCCAACATAAAATCAGAAATCTTTAACAAACCAAAATTAAAGGTTCCCGCTGTCCCAGTCGCCAAGTCCACACCTAGATCAAACTTAGGCGAATAATCTCCACCCCAAACGTTTGAACCGTTTGCACCAGCACTTAAGCTTGGATTATTACGTTGCAAGCCCCAACTCACACCCAACTCACGTGAAAATTCTGTTTGAGCTGTAACTATTCGCGCCTCAACCATGACCTGCTTCACTTCAACATCAAGTAAATCGACCATCTTACGGATTTTATCAATATTTTGAGCTGTATCATTGACAATTAAAGTGTTAGTTCGCGCATCCACTGAGATTGAACCACGTGAACTAAGTAATGCATCAGAAGCATTATTACCACTATTTGTACCACCCGTATTGTTGGTCTTACTTTGTGTAATTAACTTTTCAATATCAGCAACTTTGGCATAGCTTAGCTTTAAGTATTCTGTTTGAATTGGTGCAAGTTTTATACTCTGCTCAATGGCTTTTGCTTCATCTTCTTCTGCTTTAATCAACTCTGAAACAGGTGCAATCCAAATGACATTACCATTTCTACGCTTATCTAAATTCTTAGTTTTTAGTACAATATCTAATGCTTGATCCCAAGGAACATCTTTTAAACGTAATGTAATATTGCCATTTACAGAATCCGCAGCAACCATATTGATATCTGTAAAATCTGCAAGTAACTGTAATACACGACGTACTTCAATATCTTGGAAATCTAAAGAGATCTTTTTGCCCGTATAGTGATTTGAAGCTTTTGCACGCGCTGGGTTTTTATCTTCAGGACGCTTTAAGCTAATGGTTAGTCGATTATCTGTCTGATAAGCCATGTATTCATAACTACCACTCGATGAAATCGTAATCAACCCACTACCACGATCATTTTGTGCATCTACCGTAGCAACAGGTGTCGCAAAATCATTCACATTCAAACGACGTGCCAAATGTGCTGGTACTTTATTCCCTAAAGTACGTACAACAATTTTGCTACCTTGTTGTTGTACATCAACAGGGGTATTGCTTCCTAACAAATCAATAACAACTAAGCCTTCGCCAGCTGAACCACGTTTAAACCCAATATCAGAAATGCCTTGTGCCTGCTTTTGCGCCGCTACAGGTGTAGGTGCCAATGCATTTGCCGCATTAATTTTTAGAATGAACGTATTCCCTTCAACACGTGTTGTAAATGCGCCTGCATCAGCTAAATTGACGGTTAAACGAGCGCGCTGCGCATCTGAACTAATATCAACAGAATTTGCTTCACTGGTCGCAACTGGGATCGAGCTTTGTTTAAGATTTTGCTGTGCTTTATCAAAATCTAAAACTAAACGTGATGGCTGTTCCAACTGATAAGCTTGAGGTTGTGGTGGCAAACCATTGAACATGACACGAATTTCAGTACCCTGTCCTGGAATTTGCATTGGCACCACATTCGTCACTGCAACACCCGCACTTGCGGCTTGCATGACAGCCATTGCTACAGCACCCATAGAAAACTGACGAAACATACGGTTCATTGTATTGCCATCCCCAAAAATAAAATCTTGCATACTATTTTTCATTTTTATTCCTTTAAGCTTAAGGTGCTGGTCCAATTAAAATAAGACTTCTCGGACGTTCCACATATCCTTCTCGCCCATCTGGAATAACCTCAATCAAGTCAATCTGTGTCGGCGTGATATTAACAATACGCCCCTGATTAAGCCCCATATAATTACCACGTTGAACACGCTCAATTTGCCCATCAGGAGTTTGAATCAATGCGATAATACCACCCGCTTGATTACGCAAACTTCCCTTCATATTTAAAGTTTCTAAAGCATAACTTTCTAAAGGCTGTTGCTGACGATTAAAGTTTGGATAAACACGTTTACCCGCCATAATTTTCAGCTCTGCTGCCAATGAACTTGGCAAGAAAGGGCTCTTTAGTTGATGTGCAGCATAAACAAAGGTTTCTGTCGAAGTAAAATCTGGTGCTGGCTCAATTGGCAAAGGTGGTTGATTACGAATATTTGCCATTTCTTGATTAACTGCATCAATACGACTATCACATCCAACTAAAACAAAGCCAATGAGTGAAAATAAGGCAATTTTATTCATTTTCATTATTGTGCTCCTTCCGTGGATGCATTATCACTATTACCTACATAACGATAAGTTTTGGCCTGAAGAGTATAATTTATGCTTGGAATTTCAGATTTTTTCTGAGGATTTTCAGAAGAGCTAATCGTAAAATCATGCAAAGTGACAATACGAGATAATCCTGCAATTCCACTTACAAAACTACCAAAGGCGTGATAATCACCAGTTGCTTCCATCGAAATCGGCTGTTCAATAAAGAACTCTTGCTTTACTTCCGGTTCAAGTCGAATATTCTTAAACTTCAACCCCGAATTCACACCTGTTACGTTGATATCTTCAACCAAACCTGGAATTTCAGTTTCTTTCGGCAATTGATCCAATTGCTGATTAAAACGCGCCTCCATATCCTGCAATTGAGTTTGATATTGTTGTAAATTACGCAACTTAGATTCTTTTTCACGGAATTCATTTAATAAGTTTTGTTCTTGTGCATTTGCATTTGCGATTGATTCAATTTTGCCTTTGATCATGACAAAATAAGCTAAAGCTAATACCAGCAGTACAATAAAAATCCAACAAGTAATTTTGACCGATAAGGGCCAACTACCATAGTTATTTGGATCCAAAGTATTGAATTGTTGTAAGAATTTATCCAGCGTCATTTTTTTCTTTGCGGGCGCAACAGATGCTTGATTTAATTCATCAAATTCTTCACGACTCATTTCGCCACCTCCGCTGTAGATGCTGCTGAATCAGCTCCTGTAGCACTTCCTTCTGCATTTGCTACGGGTTGTGGGATCGTATCTAGATCTGCAGTGACCACAAAATTACCATAACTTTCTTCAACACGAGGAACCACGGATTTTGGGGCTTGATCTTTATTTACTTCAACAGCCAAGAACGAATTCATGAAAGCATTTCGATACCAAGGTGAAGCTTCCAAATTACGCAAAAATTCTGCAACAGCGTTTGGACTTTCCGCCTTACCTTCAAAAGTAAACTTATCTCCAGATCGAGTAAACCTTGTAATATAAACATTACTCGGTACCACACGAACCAATTCATCTATCAGATGTACTGCGATTGGACGTTGGCTTTGTAAACCTTGAATAAGCTTCATGCGTTCAATAATTGCATTACGTTGTTCTTGTAAACCATCGAGTGACTTTAACTGCACATCTAAATTTTGGTTAGTACTCACAATCAACTGATTGGCTTGCTCTTGATCTTGTAATTTCTGATCGTAGTAGAACCAAACCGCAGCTGCTGCAATAACCCCTAGAAAAAATGCCCCAATGCAAATCGCAATAAATTCTTTTTTTCGTTTCTCTCTTAGCTCATCGCGCCAAGGGAGTAAGTTAATTTTTGCCATTAATCAAAACTCCTCAATGCTAAGCCACATGCCACCAATAATGATGAAGCATCATTTTCAATTTTTTTAATATCAATTTGAGGTGAAAAACCCATTTGTAAGAATGGATTGGCAATCGTGACTCGATATCCCAGCTTTTGTTGTAACAATTTTGCAAGACCAGGAATATTGGCATTTCCCCCAGCCAATAAAATATGATCAATTTCATTGAACTGTGAAGATGAAAAGAAGAATTGTAATGAACGTGCAGCTTGTTGCACTACGGCCTCTAGAAAAGGCTCTAATACTTCAACATCATAATCGTCTGGTAAAGCACGCGTTTTTTTCGCACGCCCAGCTTCTTCAAAAGAAAGACCATAACGGTTCTGAATTTCTTGGGTAAGTTGTTTACCACCAAATACCTGTTCACGACTGTAGATAACTTTATTGTTTTGCATTACATATAAGGTCGTCATGCTATGACCAATATCTAAAATCCCAACCGTTTTTACACCCATCGGTAGCGTATCTGAAAAAACCTTAAAGGCATTTTCTAATGCAAAACTTTCGACATCCGCAATTTTAGGTGTTAAACCCGCCATTTCTAAAACTTCAGAACGCCCTTCGATATTTTCAATCAGCGTTGCAACCAATAAAACATTAACGCGATTTGGATTAGATAAAACGTCAGGGAGAACTTCAAAATCTAGACTTGCTTCATCCAGCGGGAATGGAATGTATTGTTCAGCATCCATACGAATTTGTACTTCACGCTCATCACTTGTCATATCCGCATCCATCTCAATGACCTTTGTGATCACCATAGATGTTGGAATTGCAAATGCTGCATTTGAAGATTGCGTATTGGCTAAATTAATTGCGCGCTCAAGAGAATCCCCAACCGCTTCAGGGTTTAAGATATTTTTTTCAACAACACTGCCTTCTTGCAGTGGTACCAAAGCATAGCTTTCGACCCAATGCCTGCCGCCTTTTACAGAAAGTTCCAGAACCTTAACAGAAGTTGAACTAATATCTACTCCTATTAACCCCTTATTTGGCTTACGATATAACCTGAGCACAATATCATTCCTATTATTTTTTTATCCCCAAAAAAGTAACTAACTAACTATAATCGGCCTATAATTTATCGCAGATACAATATCTCATATAACAATCTGCGCGCCTTAAGGATATACTGACCGCTAATTAGTTTGCCATTAGCTCTTATTAAAACTTACTTGTTATGAAAAAGCTATCTTGTTCAGGCCTTGTTCATCCATTTTTTTTGATCTTAATTTTAATTTTGATCTCTATTCCAATGGGTTTTTATGGCATGTATCTCTATATTGCACCATCTTTGCCAGAAATGTCCACTCTGAAGAAGGCACCATTATTAAAACCATTACAAGTTTATAGTGCCGATAATGAGCTTATTGCGGAATATGGTGGCAAACTTTCTGTGCCTGTAGAATACAATCAAATACCACCCAACTTTATCCATGCTTTTCTAGCAGCTGAAGACTCCTCTTTCTTTGAGCATAGTGGCATTAGTTTCAAAGGCTTAGGTCGGGCTGTTAGTGAGTCTATTACAGGCTCAGATGTACAGACAGGTGGTTCCACCATTACCATGCAGGTGGCCAAGAATTATTATTTAAGCCCTGAACGTACATTAAAACGCAAACTCACCGAAGTATTTTTAGCTCGTAAAATAGAACAAAATCTCACCAAAGAAGAAATTCTCTCTTTATATGTCAATAAAATATTTTTAGGTAAAAATGCATACGGTATCGCCGCAGCCGCTAAGATTTATTATAACAAAAGTCTAAATGAACTCTCATTGGGCCAAATGGCGATGATTTCTGGCCTGCCTAAAGCACCTTCAAAATATAATCCAGTTGCTAACCCAAAACGTGCACTTGAACGTCGTAATTGGATTTTGGGGCGTATGCTACAACTAGGTTATATCAACCAAAAAGAATATGAGCTTGGAATTGCTGAACCTATTAATTTAGATATGCCTGAACGAGGTGTAAATAATCGTTTTCCCTATGTCGGCGAAATGGTCCGCTCAGAACTGATTAGTACCTTGGGTGAGCAAGCGATTGACTCTGGTTATAAAGTCTATACTACGATTAACAGCCAACGTCAGACCTATGCGGAACAAGCCGTACAAGAGGGTTTAGAGGATTATGACCGTCGTCATGGTTGGCGAGGTGCTGAAGCGCATGGCGAACCGCTTAAAAATTTCACAGCATTTGCTAACACCTTCCCCGCTCAAGTAGTAAAAGTCGATCGCTCAAGTTTTGATGCACTTTTACAAGATGGCACCACAGTGACGGTGCCGTGGTCAGGCATGTCTTGGGCACGCCCTTATCGCAATGCAAATAGTGTGGGTAATGCGCCCAGCAATGCTTCACAAATTGTCAAAAAAGACGATATTGTACGGTTAAGACCAAATGACAATAAAACAGCTTGGGCACTGGTACAAATTCCCAAAGTTCAAGGGCAGTTAATTGCGATTAACCCCAATAATGGTGCCATTGAAGCGGTGGTGGGTGGATATAATTTTTATCAATCCACCTTTAACCGTGCTGTTCAAGGTTGGCGTCAACCCGGCTCAACCATTAAGCCTTTTGTATATGCCTTGGCCTTAGAACGTGGTTTAACGCCTTATAGTATGGTTAATGATAGCCCTATTACGATTGGCAAATGGACCCCTAAAAACTCTGATGGTCGCTACCTCGGAATGATTCCACTGCGTCGTGCATTATATCTTTCACGTAATACGGTATCTGTACGCCTATTACAAATGGTCGGTATTGAGCGCACACGCCAATTGCTGATGGATTTTGGCTTACAAGAAAATCAAATTCCACGTAACTACACGATTGCCTTGGGTACACCTCAAGTACTGCCTGTACAAATGGCCACAGGTTATGCTGCCTTTGCCAATGGTGGTTATCGTATTCAACCGCATTTTATTAGTCGCATTGAAGATGCTTATGGCAAAGTCATTTATCAGGCTAATCCTGAATATGCATGTATTCAATGTATTAATGAAAAAGAACCTGCTCCTGAAAGTGATAATCCTGCAACGCCAGATGATGAAGCTTTCCAAGTTTCAAATTCGGCAAGTGAAGCCACTTCAAGTGATAGCGCAGAAGTTGATACTGGCGATTATCGCCAAGCACAGCGTATTTTAAAATCAAGCTCTGCATTTGATATGGCCAATATCTTACGTGATGTTATTCAGCATGGTACAGGTCGTGCTGCCCTCAAAATTGGTCGTAATGACCTTGGCGGGAAAACAGGGACCACCAATGATGCTAAAGACGCATGGTTTGCAGGCTTCAATGGCAAGCTGGTATCGATTGCATGGGTGGGCTTTGACCAACCAACCACATTGGGCCGCCGCGAATATGGCGGTGTCGCAGCCCTACCAATTTGGACCAACTTTATGGAAAATGCATTAAAAGGCACTCCAGAATCTTGGGTTCGTTTTGATAAAAATGCCAAACTTCCTGTACAACGCGGTCAGGCGGTGCCAAATAAAGATGCAAATAAACAGGATCGTGCAGCACCTGCTCTAGCACAACCTTTATATCGCCCTGCCCCAGTTGCACCACGTCCAACTGTGCAAAATGACTTCGAAGATTTACCAGGTGATCAACCTTTGGTGCCAAACCAAACTAAACCACCTGCACTAAATAACAATCCCCCGCCTAAACAAGGTGGAGATGCCTTAGATCATTTGATCCAGCAAGTACAATAATAAAAAAGCCCTCGAATTCGAGGGCTTTTTTATTATCGTCAGATTTGGTGATCTTGCTACAGCCTTAAACAATCACTTCTTTTGAAAGATGTAGATTTGATAATGTGCAGTCAGTTCAAAGCCATTTTGCTGCTCTAGGGCCTGGCGGCGCTCAGGTTTTGCTTTGTATGCATACGGCGTCATGGCAATCAGATTTTTTAAATCCTCTTGCTGAAGACACATCTTAGACTGCACAATTTCTTGATCAATTAAAGTAAAGTTGCCAGCCAATTGCTCCGCAAATTTATTTGGCTCATGCGCTTTTACTTCCTCAAATAAAGCTTCGCGCATCGCGTATAAATGCTCAGGTGCAGGCGTTACCACCAAAAGATAAGCTTCGGGTTTCAGCACACGCAAGATTTCTTCTTGCGGGATTGGGCTAAATAAACTCGTACACAAATCAATACTCTGATCAAGCACAGGTAAAGTCGCCCCTGTACCCACCACCCAAGTGACATTTTTGTTGAGTTTTGTCGCCACTTGCACTGCATTTTTAGCAATATCCACCCCTACGCATTGCAACACTTCTTGTTGCATCGCATCGGTGTAATAACCTTCACCACAGCCAATATCCAATAGATTTTCTATACGTAAATCACGAATTTTTTGCACAACAGCTTGCTGGAGGGGCGCATAATGCCCTGCACTTAAAAAAGCACGACGTGCTTGCACAGACTCAGGTGTATCCCCTGGGTTTTTACTATGCTTATGCTGTACCACATGTAAATTTACATAGCCTTGTTTGGCTACATCATAACTATGGTTGTTTTCACAGCGCCATGTTCTTTCCTCAAGCACCAAGTTTGTTTTACAAACTGGGCACATCAGCAGATTCATCATTTTCTCCAAGGCCATTGAGGCATAAAAAAAGCCGGGCAATTGACCGGCTTTTCATTTCAATTTTGCTTAACGCAATTTTAAGGTCATTAGGCCTAAAACTACCAGCATAATTGTGATAATCCAGAAACGGATCACGACTTGAGTTTCACGCCAGCCTTTCTTTTCATAATGGTGATGTAATGGCGCCATTAAGAATACGCGCTTATTTCGCATCCGTAGTGAGCCAATTTGCAAGAAAACGGAAATCGCTTCAACCACAAATACACCACCCATAATGGCAAAGACAATTTCTTGTCGAACCATTACCGCAATTGTACCTAGCATTGCACCTAAAGATAATGCGCCAACATCGCCCATAAAGATTTGGGCTGGATGTGCGTTATACCAAAGGAATGCCAAACCTGCGCCAATCATCGCCGCACAGATGACCACCAGCTCGGATGCATATTTCACATAAGGTACATGTAAATAGGTCGCAAAACGAATATCACCTGCTAGATATGCAAATACACCTAAACCAGCCGCCACCAATACGATTGGCATAATCGCCAAACCATCGAGACCGTCAGTTAAGTTCACTGCATTTGAAGCACCGTTAATCACCAAATATGTAAAGGCAATAAACCCTAAACCTAATGGAATTACAGAGAGTGGCAAACTTAATTCTTTAAAGAATGGTATAAGCACATCCAGCATATCTGCAGTATGTTCAGGGTTAGGTTGCTGTGTTGCAATCACATACAACGCAATACCTGCACCCAATGAAGCAATTGATGTCCAAAAGAACTTTTTCTTTGCAGGCAAACCCGCATTGTCTTTGTATCGGATTTTAATCCAATCATCTGCCCAGCCTACGGCACCAAAAATCACCATTACACCGAGTACAATCCACACATAAGGGTTGGATAAATCTGCCCATAACAGGGTAGAAACACCAATCGATAGTAGGATTAAAATCCCGCCCATGGTTGGTGTACCCATTTTTTTTGCATGGTTTTCTGGTGCGAATGAACTTACCGCTTGACCATATTTCAAAGCTTGGAGTTTACGAATCATGACTGGACCCAAGGTCAAGCCAATTAATAATGCCGTCAATACACTCAGTAAAGAACGAAGTGTTAAATAACGGACCACTTGGAATGAGCTATGATAGCCCGCCAAGTGTTCAAATAACCATAACAGCATTTAGAGCTTCTCCATCAATTCAGCCATCAACGTTTCCATGTGGGTAAAACGAGAACCTTTAAA
Source organism: Acinetobacter sp. WCHAc060006 (assembly GCF_004209135.1). Classification (NCBI taxonomy): domain Bacteria; kingdom Pseudomonadati; phylum Pseudomonadota; class Gammaproteobacteria; order Moraxellales; family Moraxellaceae; genus Acinetobacter; species Acinetobacter sp. WCHAc060006. The sequence continues at coordinate 72,090 of NZ_SGSS01000003.1, forward strand.
CAGGAAACTCATGGACTGAGGTTGATGTGTTTCAACGAGACTAATCAAAAGAGGCAAGGCTTGCTGTTGATTCAGAAAAGCCTGCATTTTTTTACCATATTGTGTACTACGCGCACCCTCTTGCATAGCAGGTGCAAATTCACCAACTGCTATGACAAAATTGATGCCTTTAACCGAAACTAAATCACGACCTAGCATGTAGTGTTGCTGAGCCGCAGATGCACCGAGTTCGCCAATATCACCAACAACCATGACCCGTACACCCTCTTGCTGTGCCAGCACTTCTGCTGCCGCACGCATTGAGGTCGGATTCGCATTGTAAGTATCATCAATAAACAAATGTGTTTTATGTTGAATAAAGTTTAAACGACCTTTTGCACCTTGCGCTTGTTCTAAGCCAGTGACGATGTCATCTAAACCTATACCTATTGCTAAAGCAAATGCAGTTGCAGCCACCGCATTTTGTACATTGTGCTCACCTGCAAAAGGTAGGTTTACAAGGTGTTCTGCAGAAGGGGTATGCAACTTAAACGTTGCAGACTGTGCATGTAACTGAATATCGGTTGCATAAACATCACCACCTAGACCAAAGCTGATCTGTTGCTCTGTTTGTACTGCACCCCGAATTTGATCGGTAAAATCATCTGCCGCCGGCACAATCGATGTGCCCGCTTTTGCAATATGCGTATAAATTTCAGATTTTGCTAAGCAAATGCCTTCACGACCACCAAACTCACCTAGGTGTGCTGTACCGATATTCAAAATGCCCGCAACCTGTGGCTGTACCAGATTTGAAGTATAGTCAATTTCACCTTTATGACTTGCGCCCAGCTCCATCACCGCATATTGATGCTCTGAGCGGAGTTCAAGCAGCATCATCGGTACACCTAAATCATTATTTAAGTTACCACGGGTAATTAAAGTCGGGGCAAGGCGAGACAAAATACTGCCTAACATTTCTTTGGTGGTGGTTTTGCCACTACTGCCTGTCAGCGCAATCACTTTAAGCGCTGGGTGTTTGGCACGGCGATAAGCCCCCAAATGACCCAAAGCCAAACGTGTATCAGCAACCACCAACTGGCAAATATCTGCGTCTATAGGTTGGCTAACAATCGCCAACTGACAACCCTGCGCTGCAACTTGAGCCACAAAATTATGTGCATCAAAGCGTTCCCCTTTTAATGCCAAAAAGGCATCACCCAGTTCTGCATGACGCGAGTCAGTCAATATACGCTTAATGTCCGTGTCTGGCACACGATCATTTAACCAATAGCCTTGAGTAGCCTCAGCTAACTCAGATGCTGTCCATGGCTCTAAAGGCACCGTACTTGTAGTAGATGTATGCATGATGATTTCCTATTGAGCTGGATAGCTTGAATCTGTGCCCTGCAATGCATTAATCGCAGACTGCACCTCAACAACATCGTCAAACCAATGACGTACGCCATCGATTTCTTGATAATTTTCGTGACCTTTACCTGCAATCACAACAATATCTCCATCTTGAGCGTGTTGGACTGCAAATTTAATTGCTTCACGACGATCATGAATTTCATGCACGATATGGCCTGCAAACTGAATACCGGCTTTCATATCTGCAAAAATTTGTTCTGGGTTTTCAGTACGTGGGTTATCCGACGTAATTAAGACCACATCCGCATAATCTAATGCTGCTTGTGTCATTAATGGACGTTTACCACGGTCACGATCCCCGCCACAACCAAAAACAGCCCAAAGATTTTGGGAAACATGTCGCTTAAGGGTAACGAGTACTTGAATCAGCGCATCTGGCGTATGGGCATAATCGACAACAAATAAGCGCTCACCATCACGGATCACTTGCATGCGGCCTGGTGCGCCCTTTAATTTAGGAGTGACTGCGATTAAATCTGCCAGTGCAAAACCTGCCTGCTCGGCTGCAATTAAACTCGCCACAATATTTTCAATATTAAAGTGCCCCAACAGCGGACTATGCACGTCATATACAGCATCTACAGTGATTAATTTAAAATGCGCGCCACTCAAACTATATTGAATATCACACACTTCATAATCCGCTTTTTGCGTGGTTGAATAGCTTAGAATTTTAGGTTGCGCTGGATTTTGACGCGCAGCATTTAACATAACTGAGGCATGCTCATCATCAATATTAATGATAGCCACTTTAAGAGACTCAAAGGCAAATAAGCGAGACTTCGCTTCGGCATAAGCCTCTAAGGTTTTGTGATAATCCAAATGATCACGGCTTAAATTACTATAAGCCGCAATTTCAATTGCACAACCATTTAAACGCCCTTGCTCCAAACCGTGCGAACTGGCTTCAATAGAAGCAAACTCTGCACCTTGCTGTGCATAATCATGTAAAGCATTTTGTAAGTGCAACGCATCTAAAGTTGTATGCGACGATGCTTCTAAATTTGGCAAAATACCATTACCAGTCGTTCCCATCACGGCACACTTTTTAGCTTGTAGCATCAACAACTCAGCAATAAGACGAGAAATCGTGGTTTTACCGTTGGTGCCAGTTACTGCAATCACGCGCGCAGCAACAACAGGTTGAGTCGCTTGTAAATACTGCTTCTGCCATTGCCCCATCAATTGACGTACATTTGGAATGGTCACGGCATTGGCTAAGTTCAAATCCATTTCAGAAATTACAGCCAAAGCACCTCGATCTAGCGCACTTTGGGCAAACTGTATGGTTTTTTCAGGTTGCGAATATGACGTCAGAGCAATAAAAATTTGCCCTTTGGATACATATCTGCTGTCCAAATTAAAACCCTGAAAAGGTTGTTTCATCCAGTCAGCAGTAGACGTTAGGCTGTATATCTCATTAAAACAAATCGTCATGGATTGTCTCTTACTGGATTTTAGGAGTATCTAAAGGTTTATCTAAAGGAACGTTCATTAAACGCAATGATTCTTGCATCACACGTGCAAATACTGGCGCTGCAACTAAACCGCCGTAGTATGCGCCTTTCGGGTTTTCCACCACCACAATCATGGCTAAACGTGGATCACTTACAGGTGCAACCCCTGCAAAGAGTGCACGATAATCTGTTTGCGAATAACCTTTACGGTCTGGACGTAATTTATGTGCCGTACCCGTTTTACCAGCGACACGATAACCAGGAATATTCGCCTGCTGTGCAGTCCCGCCTGGTAAGGTTACTGCTTCCATCATCAATAGCACTTGATCAGCAATTTTTGCATCAATCATTTGCTCGCCTTTCGGCGCTTCGTCTAATTTATATAAACTCAACGGCATCTTTTTGCCTTTATTGGCAATCATGGCGTATGCATCTGCAACTTGAAGCACGGTCGCATTCAAACCATAACCATAAGACATGGTCGCAACTTCTGATACATTCCACTTGCTCGGCGGTAAAATTAAACCACCACTTTCGCCAGGGAATTTCACAGCAGAGCGCTGACCGAAACCTAAACGCTTATAAAAAGTGGGTAATGTCGGATATGGCAACGATAAGGTAATTTTTGCGACACCAACGTTCGATGATTTTTGAATAATCCCACCTAGGGTTAATGCCCCATAGTTATGGGTGTCACGAATGGTATGGTTGCCCACACGCATCGACCCTGGCGAGGTATTAACCACCGTATTGGCCGTATATTTACCACTTTCTAAGGCCATCGCGACTGTTAATGGCTTCATTGTCGAACCTGGTTCAAATGAGTCAATCGCACCACGGTTACGCATGGCATCCTTATTCAACACGCCATTTTTATCATTCGGGTTATACGACGGCCAACTGGTCATGGCCAAGATTTCACCGGTTTTCACATCCACTGCAATTGCAGTTGCTGAACGTGCATTGTTTGCCACACCAGCAGCAGTCAATTCACGGTACATAATATATTGTAGGCGCGAATCAATACTTAAGGTAATGTTTTCACCCGGTTCAACTTCTTTAATCACTTCTGGGTCTTTAACTCGGTTGCCCTTTTTATCACGGACAATTTGTTGTTCACCATCAGTGCCTGCAAGACGTTGATTCAACTGCATTTCCAAGCCTTCAATCCCGACACTTTCACTATTGGTCAAACCAATAATTTGAGAGTTCGGCTGTGGCTGTGGATAGTAGCGTTTATAGTTTTTCTCGGTATATACCGCTTGAAACTCACGCTTCATAATCATGTCAGCTTGCTGCGGTGGTACTTCTTTTTTAAGTACCAAGTAGCGTGAACGCGGGCGCTCATTTAACTTTTTGCGAAGCTCTGCGCGATCCATGCCCACTGCATCTGCAAGTTCATCCAAGTTTAAATTTTTATCTGGCAGTTGACGCTTTAATTTACGGTTATGCGGATCATTGGCCAGCTGTGCCGTGGTTTCATCAAACAGTTTTTTGGTATCAAAATAATCACGCGGGTCCATCACCACCTTCATAACAGGTGTACTAATGGCCAAAGGCACACCATGACGGTCATAAATCACGCCACGCATCGCACGAATTTTTTCTGTTCTTAAAATATTGGCATTGGCTTTATTTTGCAAAAAGTCTTTGTTGATAATTTGCACATAAAAAGCACGTCCAACCAATGCAAAAAAGCACAGAAGAACCACACTCCACATTAAATAAAAACGCCACATATCAACACTAATGGCGGTTTTACCTGTGACAGACTGCTGTTTTTTTCGTGCTGTTTGCTTATTTCTCTTTTCAACCATTTGACAGCTAGCCTTATTTTTTCTCTTCTGAAGTTTGCGGCAAAGAAATCACCACCGTTTGCGCAACTGGCGGTGAATACATCCGAAGTTGTGTAACTGCACGTGTGCCAATTTGCGCCGTTGCTCCAAAAGTTTGTTGTTCAATCAACAAACGCCCCCACTCCGCGTTTAAGTCATCACGTTCACGGATATAGGTGTTCAATTGACGATAATCTTGACGGTATTCAAAGACTTGAAAAACCACAAAAATTGCACTAACGAAAACCAAAATCAACATGACGGCGTATGTGATCGTTTTTTTTAGCTTTAATTTTTTTGTGTTTTGTTCTATTGCTTCGGTTTTCATTCTTTGCCTTTTAAGCTAAACGTTCTGCTGCACGTAACCAAGCACTGCGTGAACGCGGATTGGCTTTTACTTCTTCATCGCTGGCACGAACACGGGATACTTTTTTCAATCGACGCGTATCTTCACGTTGTTGTGGCATACCCCAACTCGTATCTTCAGCCAAAGTCGATTCTTTTTGAATAAACTGTTTAATTAAACGGTCTTCCAATGAGTGGAAGCTAATCACCGCTAAACGCGCTTCTGGCTTTAACACGTCCACAGCTTGTGGTAGGAAAGCTTCAATATCATCTAATTCTTTATTAATGGCAATACGAATGGCTTGGAAAGTCCGTGTTGCCGCATGTTTATTTTTTTCCCATTTTGGGTGGGCAACTTTTACAATTTCAGCAAGCTCTGCAGTAGTTGCAATATAACCTGCGGCTTTAATGGCTTTGGCAATACGGCGACTATAACGTTCTTCACCATATTTAAAGATGATATTGGCCAATTCCTCTTCTTCAATATCCACCAACCACTCTGCAGCTGTTGGGCCTTGAGAGTTGTCCATACGCATATCAAGTGGGCCATTTCGCATAAAGCTAAAACCACGCTCTGCTTCATCTAACTGCGGTGACGACACGCCTAAGTCGGCCATAACACCATCTACAAGGTCGATGCCACGTGATTGTAATTCTTGTTGTAAGTCAGCAAAGCTGGCATGAATGATTTTAAAACGTGGATCTTCTTGTTCTAATTCTGCGGCCACTGCCAAAGCTTGTGGGTCTTTATCAAAGCCAAAAACACGTGCATTTTCATCTAATTTTGATAGCAATAATCGTGTATGTCCCCCACGACCAAATGTCCCATCGACATAGATTCCTGTAGTACGCCCAGCAAGCAAGGCATCAACAGTTTCGTGAAGTAATACAGAAATATGCGACATACAGAATCAATCATGACAGTAAAAAAGTAACTGCACATTATTACCTTGTTTTAGTAAAGCTCCAAACGACTTTTTGTACAGAAATATTACTTTCTATAGAGAAAACCGTTTTAGGCATTTATAAAACCAACTGTTGCAAGCTTTTCATCTATTGTTTGCGATAGATCACCCTACATATTCACACTAAAACACCATAATTCAGACAGCTACAGTCATTCATCTCCCGCAAACACAAATCCTTTTCAACCAGTAGCCTACAGATCAATGGCACAAAAAAAGCCCCTGCGAACAGAGGCTTTAAAATAACTTCGACTACGATTAACTCTTCAGAATGAATCCATTCATCAATTAACGCTTCGAATTATAAATTTGATCAAAAATCGCACCATTCACAAAGTGTGTTTGCTGTGCTTTTGCCCAACCGCCAAACACTTCATCAATGGTAAATGTTTTTAATGGTGGGAATTGTGCTTTATATTTGGCTAGAACAGCCGCATTACGTGGACGATAGAAATGTTTAGCTGCCATTTCTTGACCTAAAGGCGAATATAAATAGTTGATATAACCTGTTGCCAACCACTTGTTGCCATTTTTATCGACAGTTTTGTCGACAATTGCAACCGAAGGCTCCGTTAAAATAGACATTGATGGATAAACAATATCAAACTTACCTTTACCCAACGTTTTTTGGGTCACAAGCGCTTCATTTTCCCAAGTTAACAACACATCACCAATGCCACGCTCAGCAAAAGTCGTCATAGATGCTCGCGCTGCTGAGTCCATCACTTTCACATTGTGATACATTTTGCCGACGAATTCTTTCGCCTTCGCATCATTACCACCTGGTTGCTTCAGTGCATAGCCCCAAGCTGATAAGTACACCCAACGTGGTAAACCACCTGTTTTTGGGTTTGGTGTAATAATTTCTACACCTGGCTTGGTTAAGTCGCTCCAATCTTTAATATGCTTTGGATTGCCTTTACGTACCATAAACACAATTGTCGATGTATATGGTGCTGAGTTATACGGAAATTCCTTTTGCCAACCCGGCTGAATCTGACCAGACTTTACAATTTCATCAATATCATTGGCCAAAGCCAAAGTCACAACATCACCTTTCAAACCATCAACCACCGAACGTGCTTGCTTGCCTGAACCACCATGTGATTGTTTAAAATCAACAGAATAACCTGTACGCTTTTTCCAATATGCGCCGAATGACTTGTTAAATTCGTCATAAAATTCGCGAGTTGCATCATAAGATACATTTAAAAATTGGCGATCTGCCGCCTGAGTTGCTGTTGTAGGAAGCGCTAGACCTAGCGACAACAATGCACCACTCAACAATGCTTTGAATTGAAGTTTCATATCAGCACAAATCAAATATCTAAATTAATGCTAACTATATGAAAGAAAATCATTAATCGCAATTCACAAAATTAAAAGAACATCCGTTAAAGTAGAATAATTTGTTCTTTTATCATCTTGTTTTACTTATATAAAACTTCAAGAACACTTTACCTTTTCCATATATATACTGTTTTTTGCTTTGTATATAAAAAAAATGGATAACAGTAGTCATCCATTTTTCTTATCTAAACAACCTGTATTAATGCCTTATTTTTTATCACTATAAATTTGGTCAAAGATTGCACCATTCACAAAATGGGTTTGCTGTGCCTTTGCCCATCCACCAAAGACTTGATCAATGGTAAAGGTTTTTTGCTTTGGAAATTGAGCTGCATATTTCGTTGCAGCTTTACTATCACGTGGGCGGAAATAATATTTGGCAGCCAGCTCCTGTCCTTTTGGAGAATATAAATAATTCAAATAGCCTTTCGCCAAATTACGATTGCCATTTTTATCCACTGTCTGATCCACAATCGCCACAGATGGCTCAGCCAAAATCGAAATCGATGGATACACAATATCAAACTTATCCTTACCTAGCCCTTGTGTCGCCAGCAAAGCTTCATTTTCCCAAGACAGCAACACATCACCAATACCACGCTCCGCAAATGTCGTCAGTGAACCACGTGCACCCGAATCTAATACTTTGACATTTTGATAGAGCTTTTTAACCAATTCTTTGGCTTTCGCATCATTACCACCGGGTTGCTTTAAGGCATATCCCCATGCTGATAAATAAATCCAACGTGGCGCGCCACCCGTTTTTGGGTTTGGCGTAATAATTTCTACACCAAGCTTGGTCAGATCATTCCAATCTTTAATATTTTTAGGATTGCCTTTACGTACCAAAAAAACAATAGTTGAGGTATAAGGCGCAGAGTTATTTGGAAATTCTTTTTGCCAACCTTTTTTAATTAAACCTGCATTTACAATTTCATCAATATCATTGGCTAAGGCCAAAGTCACCACATCGGCTTGCAAGCCTGTCGCCACGGCACGTGCCTGCTTACCAGAACCACCATGTGATTGCTTAAAATTAACCTCTTGGCCTGTGCGTTGTTTCCAAAATGCACCAAACTCCTGATTATATTCTTGATAAAACTCACGGGTCGGATCATAAGACACGTTTAAAAAATCTTTATTCGCATATACAGAAGTTATAGCACCACTTAAAAGCGCCAATACAGTTGAAGCTATTATTTTTTTCATTGCCAAGTCTCATTTCATTCTTGAAATGCACTATATAAATCTCAATACTCTTGCACAATATCTTGGCTAGATGATTAATTTGTTTAGATTTCTATTTTTTAGATATGCAAAAAACTGCTTAGAATTGATATTTTTTTGCTAAAACAATGCTTCAAAATTCTATTCTCCATGCTATCTTCATAGTTATTTGATATAAAGTAACAATTAAGGAGAAATCTGCTTTATTCAGGTAATCTAACTTGGTGTTTTATTATTTTTTTGTAAAAAATGTGATGTTGTTCTACTTTTTAATCAATTAACGTGGTTAAAGCGTAGTATTAGTATTAAAAAACACCAATAAAAGTTCCATTCATCAAATTAGGGGAAGATTGGACATGAAATTAAATCAATATATGCTTCTTTGTGTCGCTTTAAGTTTTTCAACTTTGCAATTCACGCATAGTGCTGCAATCAACAAGACGACCAGTGCAAAAGTAACTTTGCCAAGTGATAAAACGTCGCCGATTGAAAAAGCCTTAACACAACAAAAAAATGAGTCTTCTAAAGCGCAATCATCTGATGACAGCTTAAAAGTACTTACATCGCTTAAAACTGCACCTGCTCAAAGTTTTTTTGCCTCACAAAACCAAAGTTTTAGCCGTTTTGTTCAAGCGTTATTCTCTACAAATCCATCTTAAGTCTTTAACGCACATATTTTAAGCCCATGCATTCCCCTGCTTGGGCTCGAAGCCTGATCACTGAATGATAAATTAAGCATTAAGTGATCAGGCTTTTTCGTTATAATAGATCCCAATTTACATTCTGATTAATAATTGATTATGACTGTTCGTACTCGTATTGCACCCTCTCCTACTGGTTTCCCTCATGTAGGGACTGCCTATATCGCTTTGTTTAACCTATGTTTTGCTAAGCAACATGGTGGCGAATTTATTCTTCGTATTGAAGATACCGACCAACTTCGCTCTACACCTGAATCTGAAAAAATGATTTTAGATTCATTGCGTTGGTTAGGTCTAAATTGGTCTGAAGGTCCAGATGTAGGTGGCCCACATGCACCCTACCGTCAATCAGAGCGTATGGGCATTTATAAGCAATATGCACTGGAATTGGTTGAAAAAGGTCATGCGTTCTATTGCTTCGCAACAAGTGAAGAACTGGATCAAATGCGTGCAGAACAACAAGCACGTGGTGAATCTCCACGTTACGATGGTCGTGGTTTAAAACACACTGCAGAAGAAGTACAACGTCGTTTAGCTGCTGGCGAACCGCATGTCATTCGTATGAAAGTGCCTGAAGAAGGTATTTGTCAATTTAATGACTTACTACGTGGTGAAGTTGAAATTCCATGGGCACAAGTCGACATGCAAATTCTGCTTAAAACTGACGGCTTGCCAACTTACCACTTAGCAAACGTAGTCGATGACCATTTAATGGAAATCACGCACGTGATCCGCGGTGAAGAATGGATTCCATCAGCGCCTAAACATCAATTGTTGTATAAATACTTCGGTTGGGATATGCCTGTGCTTTGCCACATGCCACTTTTGCGCAACCCAGATAAATCAAAACTATCTAAACGTAAAAACCCAACGTCAATTAACTACTACAAAGACATCGGCGTTTTACCAGAAGCTTTGTTGAACTACCTCGGCCGTATGGGCTGGTCAATGCCGGATGAAAGTGAAAAATTCACTTTGGCAGAAATGATTGCACACTTCGACATTCAACGCGTATCTCTTGGTGGCCCAATCTTTGATGTTGAAAAACTCAACTGGTTAAACGGTCAATGGATTAAAGCGCTTTCTCCAAGCGATCTGCTAGATACATTATTGGCTTGGAAAACCGATCGTGCCAAATTAGAAGAAATTACTGCTGCCATTCAACCGCGTATTAACTTACTTTCAGAAGCTGTGAATTGGTCTGCACATTACTTCAACCACTTCCCTACACTGAGCCAAGAGCAGTTTGTGAGTAAAAAACTCTCTGACGAACAAGTTCGTCAAAGCTTACAATTTGCGATTTGGCGCTTAGAAAGTCTGTTCACTTGGAATAACGACACTGTTAGCCAAACGCTAATGGACTTAGCTGCGCAAATGGAAGTGAAATTACGTGATTTCATGCCTGCGTTCTTTATTGCGATTGCGGGCTCAACAGCATCTACACCTGTCATGCAAACAATGGTCACGATTGGTCCAGATTTAACTTTCGCTCGCTTACGCCATGCGCTTGAAATTGTTGGTGGTCCAAGCAAAAAAGAACTTAAAGTTTGGGAAAAACTCAATGAAAGCTTAAAATTGCCGAAAAATGACGCAGTTGATGAAGCTTAATTGAATTTTTAGTTGACGCATGAGCCTTATATCCATAATATAGCGCCCATACAGAGACACAGTGTTAAACACTGATCCTGTTGCCTCACTTGTCCCTATCGTCTAGAGGCCTAGGACATCGCCCTTTCACGGCGGTAACCGGGGTTCGAATCCCCGTAGGGACGCCATATTCAAGCAAATCAATATGGTTTGCTTATAAAAAAGCCCAAGCATTATGACTTGGGCTTTTTTTATTGCTTATCTATTTACTAAGACACTGAATCTTATACTGTTACTGAGTATTTTTTGCTTTCTGTACTATTCCGATTAAAATAATACTCAGCTCAAAATTATGGAACTGTAATGCAATACCGTTGCCCTCAATGTCAAAGCCCTAAAATTATGCCCATTGCGCAAGCAGGCCAACCCGCTGCACGCCCTGTTGTGCCTAAAAGTTTGGTATTTTTAATCCCTGCAATTTTCGTGTTGTTACTCCTGGTCATCATTAGTATTGCAATGTGGTTATTTGGCAATGGTGCAGGAAGCACCATACAAACAGCAACCGTTGTGGTTTTTATCATTTGCGTGATTGCAGGTTTCTTATTTTATCGCGACTTACCTGATTTCAAAATTTCAATGCAAGCCTTCATGCAGTCACAAAAAAAATGGAAATGCCGCGATTGTAATCATGAGTGGGAAGTTTAATTCCCACACTTGTTCACATCAGCATTAATGCTGATGTGAATGTTCATCCAAGGCATGATGATGTCCTTCTTCTGCCAGACATGCCTCTTCTTCAATCTGTAAAACCATCTCAGTAATCCCATGTTGATGGCTTAACATCTCCATCGCCTCTTTATATAAGCTGGTACGATCAGCACCCGGCGCATAAAGATGGACTGTCAAATGAATATTTTTAGAACTAATCGCCCACACTTTAAGTTGATGAATACTTTCTACACCATTCAATTGCAATAAATCTTTACGTAGCTTTTCAATATCAATCTCTTCTGGTACACCTTCTAATAATATATTTAAACTCTGCTTTAACAGTACCCATGTGCGTGGCAAAACCCAAAAACCAATCAGCACAGCAATCACTGTATCCACCCACATCCAGCCGGTGAAATAAATCAGCACAGCACCCAAAATCACGCCTACAGAGCCCAAAGCATCACTTAAAACTTCAAGGTATGCTCCTTTCACATTCAAACTGTCTTGAGAGCTAGAAAATAGGATACGCATGGAAATTAAATTAATGACAAGACCAATGCTCGCCACAATCAACATCCCCATACTTTGTATCTCTGGAGGGGTTGAAAAGCGCTGATAAGCTTCATACAAAATATAAATAGCCACGGCAAATAGCATGAGCGCATTAAATAAAGCTGCTAATATTTCAAAACGCTGATAGCCAAAGGTTCGTTTATTATCTGCAGGTAATTTGCCAATTTTAATTGCGACTAAAGCAATCGCTAAAGCTGCTGCATCGGTAAACATATGCGCGGCATCTGAAAGCAAAGCCAAACTTTGTGTAATAAAGCCCGCCACAACTTCGACCACCAAAAAACTACTGGTCAGTAATAATGCAAAGGTTAATTTTTTCGAATTTTCATCTGTTACAACGGCATGACTATGATCATGATGCTCGGACATTCAATTATCCTTCTACTCGTTGAGCGAACTTGAGCATAACAACTTCTGTCGATGTAATACCATTACAACAACAGATCAGTTATGTATCATATTGAAACAGCCAATCAAAAACATGAACACCATAAAACTTGAATTTAAAACATCATCACATACGTTGAAGCAGAAATAGCAGTACTCGCTTTTGTATAATTTTAATTAACCTCATGACTTGTCTTAAATAGCACCAATTAAAACACAAAAAAATCAGCCCGAAGGCTGATTTTTTTACATCAAAATCGGCAATTAAACGCCAATTTTGCGATATTTTTGACGCTTAGTCACAAGGTCATCACCATCACGTTTACGGCGATATTCTTCAAACTCTGCATAATTACCAGTGAAGAATTCAGGTGTTTCACCTTCAAATGACAAGATGTGCGTTGCAATACGGTCTAGGAACCAACGGTCGTGCGAGATCACCATTACAGTACCAGGGAATACTAAAATCGCATCCTCAAGCGCACGTAAAGTTTCGATGTCCAAGTCGTTCGATGGTTCATCGAGTAAAATTACGTTTGCACCCATTTGCAGGATTTTCGCAAGCTGTAAACGGTTACGCTCACCACCTGACAATTGACCTACACGTTTTTGCTGATCTTGACCTTTAAAGTTAAAACGGCCGATATACGCACGAGATGCGATTTCGTATTCGCCAATACGCAAGATGTCTAAACCGCCAGAAACTTCTTCCCAAACAGTTTTGTTGTCATCAAGCGTGTCACGGATCTGACCAACGTAAGCCACTTTAACTGACTCACCAAGCACAACAGAACCCGTATCTGGTTGCTGTTCACCAGTCATCATACGGAATAAAGTTGTTTTACCCGCACCGTTCTCACCCACGATACCTACAATGGCACATGGTGGAACAACGAAGCTTAGATCTTTATAAAGCGTACGATCACCAAACGATTTGCTGATGCCTTCAACTTCTACAACCTTATTCCCTAGACGCGGGCCAGGTGGAATGTAGATTTCAGACGTTTCGTTACGCTGTTGGAATTCACGCGAGTTAAGCTCTTCAAAACGCTCCATACGCGCTTTGTTTTTCTTTTGCTGACCTTTTGCATTTGAACGAACCCATTCAAGTTCTTTTTTCAATGCTTTAGCAAAAGACTCTTCTTGCTTGTTCTCTTGTTCTAGACGGGCATTTTTCTGCTCTAACCAAGAAGAGTAGTTACCTTGGTATGGAATACCCATGCCACGGTCAAGCTCAAGAATCCATTCAGCAACGTTATCCAAGAAATAACGGTCATGGGTAATCGCAACGATTGTGCCCGTGAAGTCTTTCAAGAAACGTTCTAACCATGCTACAGATGAAGCATCTAAATGGTTCGTCGGTTCGTCTAGAAGCAACATGTCTGGTTTAGACAATAGCAAACGGCAAAGTGCGACACGGCGACGTTCACCACCAGAAAGTTTAGATACGTCTGCATCCCAAGCTGGAAGGTTTAAAGCTGCAGCCGCTTGATCCATTTGGTTCACAATATTATGTGCATCCCATGAATGGATAATTGCTTCAAGCTTCTCTTGCTCTTTTGCAAGTGCATCAAAGTCTGCATCTTCAGCTGCATATTCAGCGAAAACTTCATCTAGACGTGCTAAAGCATCAAGCGGCTCACGTAAACCATCTTCAACGTTACCACGAACATCTTTGCTTTCATCCAATGGCGGCTCTTGTTCAAGGTAACCAATTTTGATACCCGGTTGAGCACGTGCTTCACCTGAGAAATCTTTATCTACGCCCGCCATAATACGAAGCAAGGTAGATTTACCTGCACCGTTTAGACCAAGCACACCAATTTTTGCGCCTGGGAAAAATGATAAAGAGATGTCTTTCAGGATTTCGCGCTTAGGCGGAACCATCTTCGACACACGGTTCATCGTGTAAATATATTGGGCCACTTAGGACTCCTCAATAGTCAAAACATATACGGAACAACACAAAGTTGTCCCTGCTCAATTGAGCGAAAAAATAATCAGCTATTATACGCATAAAGTCGTGAAAAAATAAGGTTTCGCACACGCCTTCAATGCATTGTTACAAGTTTAATGGCGAACAAAATTTAAACATGCTGTTTTAAGCATGATTTCGCTCATCTTTAGCTGAAAATTTTTCAATAATATTAATAATTATGATATTCATTTTATAAATAAAGCACTTTTATTCATATATATAAGTGATAGACTGTTTAAAAACTAGCTCTCTTAGATGAAGTAATCATGACTTATAAAGACGAAACTTTAGCAATTCACGCGGGGTATACACCGGAGCCAACCACCAAAGCAGTTGCGGTGCCGATTTATCAAACCACCTCTTATTCATTTGACAACACGCAACATGGTGCTGATTTATTTGATTTAAAAGTTCAAGGTAATATTTATACCCGTATTATGAACCCAACCACTGCGGTACTGGAGCAACGTGTAGCTGCGCTTGAAGGCGGTATTGGCGCTTTGGCCTTAGCCTCTGGTATGGCTGCGATTACCTACGCGATTCAAACCATTGCTGAAGCGGGTGATAATATCGCCTCAGTTTCAACCCTATATGGTGGAACTTATAATCTCTTTGCACATACTCTACCGAAACAAGGGATTGAAGTGCGCTTTTTTGATTACCAAGACCCAGAAGCACTGCGTGGTTTAATTGATGAAAAAACCAAACTGGTTTTTGTTGAATCAATTGGGAATCCACTGGGTAATATTATTGACCTTGAGGCGATTTCTAAAATTGCACATGAATACGGCGTCCCAGTGATTGTCGACAACACCGTTGCTACACCTGTCTTACAAAAATCATTTGAATTTGGTGCCGACATCGTGGTGCACTCACTCACCAAATATATTGGTGGTCACGGCAACTCGATCGGTGGCATCATCGTCGACAGCGGCAAATTCCCTTGGGGCAAATATCCCGAACGCTTTAAATCACTGAATACCCCTGATCCAAGCTACCACGGGGTGAATTATGTAGAAGCACTGGGCGAAGCAGCTTATATTGCCCGCGCTCGCGTAGTACCGCTACGCAATACTGGTGCAGCCATTAGCCCACAAAATGTATTTTTAATTTTGCAAGGCCTCGAAACTTTAAGTCTACGTATGGAACGCCATACTGAAAATGCGCAAAAGGTGGCGGAATATTTACAAGCTCATCCTAAAGTAAAATGGGTCAACTATGCAGGATTAAAAGATCACCCTCAGCATGCATTAGCACAAAAATATGTGAAAGGTAAACCTTCCGCGATTTTATCCTTTGGCGTACAAGATGGTCTTGAAGGTGGCACACGCTTCATCGATGCATTACAACTGTTTACTCGCCTCGTAAATATTGGCGATGCCAAAAGTTTAGCTTGCCATCCCGCAACCACCACGCATCGTCAGCTCAATGAGTCAGAGTTAAAAGCAGCTGGTGTGAGTATCGACATGGTGCGCTTGTCCGTGGGTATCGAGCATGCTGATGATTTGATTGCTGATTTAGAACAAGCGCTGGCACAAGTTTAATTTTATTTTCTTTGCCAAGTAGGTTACAGCCCTAAAAATCAATTCAAAACCCTCTTATGCACCCCTATAAGAGGGTTTTTTTATGCTTTCCACACTATTCTGTGATCTTTCTCATTTTATCCCTTGTCTTCGCACTTAAATATTGTTAAAAGTAAATCACAACAATGAGTAATTTTAGAGCAATTACTCTAATAATATTTTTAAATTTCAATAGCTTAAATCCTATCTTTTCTTTTTAAATACGTTATCATTGCAAGCATATTTTCGCTGCCACTGTCTCTAACCAAGCACAGCCAGCCACGTAATAAAAAAAACGCACAGTCTCACATTTATTCAATCAGGGTATTAAACGTGAACCAAAGATTAGAAAAACGCTTTCAAGACAAAGTGAACGGTAAAATTGTTTTGATTACCGGCGCTTCCAGCGGTATTGGCCTTACAGCAGCACATCGCCTCGCCGATGCAGGTGCACATGTGCTCTTGGTTGCGCGCACCCAAGAAACCCTAGAAGAAGTCAAAGCTGAAATTGAAGCCAAAGGTGGTAAAGCTTCAGTTTTTCCATGTGATTTAAACAACATGGATTCTATTGATGAGGTGTCAAAGCAAATCCTCGCCTCTGTCGATCATATTGATATTCTGATTAATAATGCAGGACGTTCAATCCGTCGTGCCGTGCACGAATCCACTGATCGTTTCCATGACTTTGAACGTACCATGCAGCTGAATTACTTTGGTGCAATTCGTTTGGTGATGAACATTTTACCGCAAATGATGATTCGCCGTGATGGTCACATTATTAACATCAGTTCAATTGGCGTGTTAGCAAATGCGACCCGTTTCTCGGCTTATGTAGCATCTAAAGCCGCGCTCGATGCATTCAGTCGTTGCTTATCTGCAGAAGTGCATTCACATAAAATTGCAATCACATCGATTTATATGCCTTTAGTGCGTACGCCAATGATTGCGCCAACCAAAATTTACAAATATGTGCCAACGCTCTCTCCTGAACAAGCAGCTGACCTCATTGCCTATGCCATTGTGAAGCGCCCGAAAAAAGTGGCGACAAATCTTGGCCGTTTAGCCTCGATTACCTATTCGATTGCGCCAGACATTAACAACAAATTGATGTCGATTGGTTATAACCTTTTCCCAAGTTCAAGCGCTTCGGTGGGTCAACAACAGAAACTCAACTGGGTGCAAAAAGCATACGCGCGCTTATTCCCAGGCGAGCACTGGTAAGTTTCGCTAGTCTGTAGGTCTACATGACTAAGCCTATTTAAGTGAAGCCCAATTTCGATTGGGCTTTTTTATGTCTATGAATATTTTGGCAATATTCGACACTTTAAAAATTGCTTAAGTTTTAGTTACTCTCTTACGCCATGATGCCGTACACTATGGTTCGCGATTTTTAAATCGTGACTCGATTGAGTAACTTTATTTATTTGAACAAATTTAGGTGTAATCCACATGAACAATCTGCAATGGCTCGATGAAGTAAAATTTAACGAACAAGGCTTAGTGCCTGCTATTGCTCAGCATCATCAAACTGGACGTATTTTGATGGTGGCGTGGATGAACCGCGAAGCACTGGCTTTAACAGCTGAAAAAAATCAAGCGGTGTACTTCTCTCGCTCACGTAGCAAACTGTGGCACAAAGGCGAAGAGTCTGGTCATTTTCAAACGGTACACGAAATCCGTTTAGACTGTGATGCTGACGTGATTGTGCTTCAAATTGAACAACACGGTGGTATTGCCTGCCATACAGGCCGTGAATCTTGCTTTTACCGTAAACTGACAGCAACGGGCTGGGAAATTGTTGATGCGCAGCTTAAAGATCCATCTGCAATTTATGGTGAAAAGTCTGCAAATCCACATACCATTGCAATGAATGCCTCAAATGCACAGTCTGAACAAGTGGAAGTGCTCGACTACTTAGGCAAAATGATGGCTGAACGTAAAGTTGCAGACCCAGATTCTTCTTATGTGGCTAAGCTATACCACAAAGGCTTGAATAAAATTTTAGAAAAAATTGGCGAAGAAAGTGTTGAAACCATCATTGCAGCCAAAGATTTTAAAACTGAAGCCAATGAAGATAATAAAAACGACCTAATCTACGAAGTGGCTGATCTGTGGTTCCATACCATTGTGATGTTGGGTTATTTCGATCTAGACCCACAATTGGTTTTAAACGAATTGGCACGTCGCCAAGGCCTATCAGGCTTGGTTGAAAAAGCCAATCGTAGCCACTAAGCAACTAGGCATTGAACAGTGACTAATCCCAAAAAGCCGAGCGCAACCTATGAGCAAGCCACTGCGATAGATAACGCACGGCTGGGGAAATCTTTTAAAGTCATTGCCTATGCTGGCACAGGTAAAACCACAACTTTACAAATGATCAGTGAGGCCATGCCACAAAGACGTGGCATGTACTTGGCCTTTAACAAAGCCATAGCAACTGAAGCACAGCAAAAGTTTCATGGTAATGTCGACTGTCGAACTTTTCACTCCTTGGCCTTTCGTAGCGTTCCACGTGGAGTCACAGACAAGCTTCGCCTGCCTCGTTTAAGCCCAAGTTTCATCGCGAAAGAATATCGTTTAACGCCAATTACGCTACGTCGAATGATGGGTGGGCGTTATGAACAATATGTGCTGATGCCTTCTCGCTTGGCTAGCCTTGTGGCCAATGCCGTCAGCTATTTCTGCTCGACCAGTTCGCAGTACCCTGCACCGCGCCACATTCAAGCGCCTAGCTGGTTACATGCAGATGATATCGATACGCTACAAAAGCACCTTTACCCTGCTGTTGAACGCCGTTGGTTAGAATCAATCGACCCTCACCATCAAGCAGGGATTGGGCATGATATTTATTTAAAATTGTGGGCATTGTCTGAACCTAATATTCCCGCAGACTATGTGCTCTTTGATGAAGCACAAGATGCAGACCCACTGATGCTGGGCATTTTGCTCAAACAGCGCAATACGCAAGTGATTTATGTGGGCGATGCCCATCAGCAAATTTATGCATGGCGTGGCGCAGTCAATGCTATGCAGCAATTACCTTTGCCTGAGTCTCGTCTCACCACTTCATTTCGTTTTGGTGAAGAAATTGCACTCAATGCCAATGCCATTTTAGGTGCATTGCATGAAACCGTGCCCTTACTCGGCAACCCCCTGCTCAATTCCAAAGTAGTCAACAAACCTCATACCAAGCAACGTGATGCTATTTTGTGTCGTACCAATGCACGGGCAATGGAACTTTTATTGGCAGGCTTAGTCCATGGTGACAAAGTCAGTTTACAAGCCGACCATGCCAAGCTTAATCGTTTTGTCGATGCAGCAGCCATGTTAAAACAAGGTAAGCGTGTCGTGGATGTACCTGAATTGGCATGGTTTAACTCTTGGCACGATGTACACGAGTACTGTGAAACCAATGACGGTAGCGACATTAAGCCCTTAGTCAAACTGGTGGATGATCATGGTACAGATCCTTTAAAGCGCGCCTTGGCCAAAATCACCCCTATTGAGCAAGCCGACTATATTATTTCGACCGCCCATAAAGCCAAAGGCTTAGAGTGGGATCGGGTTCATATAGAAGACGACTACCAATTTCGACTTAATGAGAAAGACTATAAAATTAGTGATGAAGAGTTAAGATTACTTTACGTGGCTTGTACACGTGCTAAAGTAAGCTTAAACATCCATCATATTTATGATTTGGTGCAGATATTAAAACGAGAAATGCCGAAATCACTGCGCCAAGCTGTGAGCTAAGACCTGTCGCCCGATAACCTGCTCCAGCCAGAAACAGGTGTCTTATGAAAATACAATCAATTCAACTTAAGCACGCTTTACACTTTACCGACCTAAAAGCCGAATTTAATTACCACGACCTGCCTATTAGCTTAATTTTAGGCGAGCAAAGTAGTGGTAAAACCTCTCTTTTACGTCTGAGCTATCAAGCACTCACATGGTTTGCGGCCCGCTATAAAGACCTGCGCACAGCAGGCGTCGTGATGCTTGATCAAGATATTATGCTCACGCGATTGCAGTCTAAAATTGATATTCAAATTCGCTTTCCAGAAGATATTGGGCATTTTCCAGAAAGCCCAGATACAAGCAGTGAAGATCCTCAGCTGTGTCGTTGGCAACTATACAAAACTATCAATAGCCAAGGTATTGGCATTAGTAAGGTAGATACCCAACAACTTGAAGATTTGGTGCTGATCTATCAACGTGCCATGCGTGATGACCCACTTTTGGGCATGCCTTTAATTGCTTATTACCCCGCAGAGCGCTTTGTCAATGATGTGAATTTGCTAAATAAAAATAATCCAGCAATTTTTCAGGCCGCCTATGCTTACGAAGTTTCGGCTATTCCATTTACAACGTTTAGCCGTTTCTTTGAATGGTTCCGTGAAGTAAGTGATATTGAAAATGCTCAAAGTGCGCAATTGGTCCAACAGATTTTAGCCAAAAGCCAAACTGCAACTGAGTCAGATAAATCACAACACTTTATAGAACAACGACTACTTCAAGCGCATAGTGAAATGCACGCGCCTGCTCTGGCGGCTTTAAGACATGCCATTCGTATCGTATTACCTGAAATCAGCAATGTTTGGTTGCAATATCACCCAAAGCTACAGTTTATGGTGAATTATGACGGCCAAATCATGATGTTTCAGCAACTCTCCAACAGCATCCGCAATCTTGTTGCACTGATTGGCGATATCGTTCGACGCTTATGTCTATTAAACCCTGCCAGCCTCTATCCTTGCGATGAGGGTGATGGTGTATTGATGATTGATGCCATTGATTATCAATTGGATGGCAATATGGCAGCTGTAATTTTAGAGCGTTTACATCAAGCCTTTCCGCGCTTACAAATTCTCGCTACAGGCGAACGCCCTGAACTTTTAGAGCGCGCATCACGTTTTCAATGTTTAAAATTGGAAAATAAACAGCTATACAGTCTTCATCCTGAAGCATGGCAACAGCAATTTGAACATATTTATGCAAGTCTACATTTAGAAGATCACCCTAAAACAGAGGATGCTACTCCTCTGCCTATCGAAATCTTACAACCCGACGTTAACCCGATCCAAAGTCTAGTGAATCAAATTAGCGAACAACTGAATGAACAACAGCGTTTAGAACTTATACAACGCTTACAATTTGAAGATGACAATTCCAATCAACAACATTTGCTCTAAATCCAAAGCCATCAAGCCACTTTGAGTTTAACATTTACAATACGGCCAAAATGCCTTGCGGACTGTACAATACACCACCCCATGCACTGAAGCATGCGGTATATAATGACCTTCTCTTGCATAAAAAGATTGAAGTTGTGCATTGCCTGTAATATGATCGGTTTTACTTGCAAATTTCATATTAAAATCGGAATTTGCTATCGCTTATTTGCTGCGCAATACAGCACTTTATATTTTTAAACACATAAATGCTTTCAAGATTAAGTTTTGGACTACTCTTTGCGGTCCTTCAGTCCTTGAAAGATTGAGATTCACTCTAGGCTTAGGCCTAATCACGACAATGGATACGAGTGTGCTGCCGATTATTATCTTATTACCTTTAGTTTTAGGCACAATCCTTATCCCATGGCTGAAACAATTCTCACGAGGAGCGACAGCCTTTGGGGCAATTGCTGTCAGTTTAAGTAGCCTCACGCTACTACTGACACAAGCCAAAGCTGTTTTTAATGGTCAAGTGATTTTAGAAACTTGGCATTGGCTTCCGCAATTGGGGCTGAACCTGAGTTTTCGTTTAGATGCATTAGGATTGTTGTTTTCTTTGCTCATTACTGGCATTGGAACACTCATCTTTATCTATGCCTATTATTATCTCAGCCCAAAAAATTCACTCAGCAAACTCTATACGCTCCTTATGTTGTTTATGGCGGCCATGCTGGGGATTTCATTATCCAATAACTTAATGTTGCTGTTAGTGTTTTGGGAACTGACCAGTATTTCTTCTTTCTTATTGGTTGGTTATTGGAGTAACTACGAGGCTGCACAACGTGGCTCACGCATGGCACTCACCATTACCGGAATGGGTGGGCTGTGTATGCTGGGTGGATTTATCCTGCTCGGACAAATCACTGACACCTATGAAATAGATCAAATTTTAACGATGGGTGGCTTAATCCAAAGTCATGCGCTCTTTGTTCCAATGCTCCTACTTATCCTCATGGGTGCATTTACCAAAAGTGCGCAGTTCCCTTTTCATTTTTGGCTACCCAATGCAATGGCGGCACCAACGCCAGTCTCTGCATACTTACACTCCGCAACCATGGTCAAGGCAGGTATTTTCTTACTTGCCCGTTTACTGCCAATTTTTGCAGGAGCTGCGCTTTACCATAATCTCGTGACCTTTATCGGGTTGTTTACCCTTTGCATGGCTGCATTCTTCGCCATTTTTAAAGAAGATTTAAAAGGCCTACTGGCTTATTCAACCATTAGTCATTTGGGTCTTATTGTGTGCTTGCTTGGTATCGGTTCACCTTTGGCGGTGGCCGCAGCCATTTTCCATATCATTAACCATGCGACCTTTAAGGCAGCGCTGTTTATGATTGCTGGGATTATTGACCACGAGTCAGGCACTCGTGATTTACGCAAATTAAGTGGTCTATGGCAATTACTGCCGTTCACCGCAACCCTTACCATGATTACTGCAGCCTCTATGGCAGGCGTACCATTGACCAACGGTTTCTTATCCAAAGAAATGTTCTTTACGGAACTGTTGGCAAATTTAACGGGTCCAATCATGTTTGGTTCTGCGGTGGTTGCGACTTTTGCTGGCATTTTTGCCGTGGCTTACTCTATTCGTTTGGTTCACGGCGTATTTTTTGATGGCCCAATCGGCAAGCAAGTGCCTAATAAAGATGCTCACGAGCCTGCTTTTGGGATGCGTGCACCAGCAACATTGTTGGCCATTTTATGTATTCTAGTGGGCTTATTCCCTGCCCTCTTGGTCGAAAATATTGTTAATCGTACCGCACAGGCCAGTACACAAAATTTTGCCTTTGAAGGTACACATCTGGCTATTTGGCACGGTTTTAATTTGCCATTACTGATGAGTGCCATTGCTTTGGTCGGCGGGATTATTTTCTATTTTGCCTTGGCCAAAGATGGGCGTATTCGAGAAATTGACCTTGATCCTATCTTAGGCAAATTCCAAGGTAAAGTTCTGTTTGAGCTGTTCTTAAAACATTTATTATTAAATTCACGCAAATTTAAACGCGCCACTGAAACAGGTTCACTCCAACGCTACCTCATGTGGATTGTGGTGTTTAGTATTTTTGTGATGGCATTACCGCTCTTTTCTCAAGGCTTAATGACAGGTACGCGTGAGCTAACCAGTGCTCCATTGATTGCGATTGTGCTTTGGTTATTGTTGTTCTCTGCATGTTGGATGATGTTGTGGTTTCACCACGAACGCATTAAAGCTGTATTGATTAGTGGTGCAGTTGGTCTTGTGGTGACCATGGTCTTTGTTTGCTTCTCTGCACCTGACCTTGCACTCACCCAAATCACTGTTGATGTGGTCACTACGGTATTGCTCCTCATGAGTTTATCGCTTTTACCACAGCTTACACCTTATGAGTCGAGTGTTTCTCGTCGTTGGCGTGATGCCCTGATTGCAATTGCAGGTGGTGCAGGTATTGCATGGATCAGCTGGCTCATTTTGACCCGCGATCATAATTCAATTTCATGGTTCTTCATGCAACAATCGATTCCACTAGGTGGTGGTACCAACGTCGTGAATGTCATTTTGGTCGACTTCCGTGGATTCGATACCTTCGGTGAAATTACGGTATTAGGCATTGCTGCCATTGGCACGCTGTGCTTGATGGACGGTATGCGTACCCACGGTACTAGCATTACACAAGGCCTGACCTATCGTTTCAATCCATCACCCCTGATGTTCCGTATTACAGCCTCTTGGATTTTACCTTTAGCACTTGTAATTAGCCTGTACATTTTCTTACGTGGCCACAATCTACCAGGCGGTGGCTTTATTGCAGGTTTAATTACTTCTTTAGCTTTTGTAATTCAGTACATTGCACTGGGTCAAGACCATGCCGAGAAATTGCTCAGAGCAAAATCAGGACGTTTATACGAAGTTTGGATTGGCATTGGTTTAGTGATTGCAGGCCTAACAGGGATCGGTGCATGGTTCTTTGGTCGCCCCTTCCTGACCAGTGCACATTTTTATGTGTCGCCACCACTCATTGGTGAAATGCATTTAGCAACGGCTGCCTTATTTGATGTCGGTGTTTATATCACCGTCGTCGGTGCCACAATGTTGATGATTTCCGTCTTGGGCGATTCGCGTCACTCAAGTATGTCTGGCCCAGTACCAAAAGGATAAGCACATGATCAGTTTAGAACTTCTAATGGCTTCTGCGATTGGCTTACTGACCGCAACAGGCATTTACTTAATTCTCCGTGCACGTACTTTCCCTGTGGTTCTTGGTCTGGCCATGATTGGTTATGCCGTGAATTTATTTTTATTTGCCATGGGCCGTATTCAAATCAATGCTCCAGCGGTATTGACTGAAACCACCAAAGCAACTGACCCACTTCCACAGGCTTTAGTACTCACTGCCATTGTTATCGGCTTTGCCACTACGGCATTTATTGTGCAATTGGCGCTGCGTAGCCGTTATGAAACAGGAACAGACCACGTTGACTCTAAAGAAGAAATACCACCAATCGATTCGCGTGAGGATGAGCCATAATGACTAGTTTTATGCACTTCTTTACGCAACACACACCGATTTTTAGTATTTTAATTCCTGCGTTTACAGCGTTCTTGTTGGTCTTGCTCGGCAACCCGGGTTCTGGTTCATTAGCACAAGACCGCCGTCAACCATGGCGCCGTGGTCTCAGCTTACTCTCACTCATTCTAGGTGCTTTAACTTCAGTTTATTATTTAATCCTTGCCAGTACAGGTGAGGTACATATTTATAATCTGAGCGAATGGGCAGCGCCGTTTGGCATTGTTTTGGTACTCGATCAACTGTCTGCATTTATGCTGGTTTTAACCTATGCACTGGCCCTCCCAGTGATTTGGTTTGCCAGTAAAGAATGGGATGAACGTGGACGCTACTTCCATGCAATGTGCCATTTTTTATTGATGGGCTTATGTGGTGCATTTCTTACAGGCGACTTATTTAACTTATTCGTCTTTTTTGAAATCCTACTCATGGCATCTTATGTCTTGCTCCTACATGGTCAAGGCAAAGCACGCTTCCAGTTGGGTATTCACTACGTCACCATTAATTTATTGGCTTCTGCACTGTTCTTAATTGGTTTAGGCTTAATTTATGGCAGTGTCGGCAGTCTAAATATGGCCGATGTCGCACGTTTAATGCCTTTATTAGAAAATGATCAGCATCGTCTGGCTGTTGCTGGTGGATTACTTCTCTTTGTAGTATTTGGCATTAAAGCAGCCATGTTACCAGTGGGCTTTTGGCTACCAAAAACCTATGCCGTAGCAACTACACCCGTTGCGGCATTATTTACCATTATGACCAAAGTCGGCATTTATGCGATTTTACGTATTAATGGAACGGTATTTGATGATGCTGTGAGCCACAGCATTCTACAAGCCTTATTACTTGTGATTGGTTTAGTCACCTCTGTTTATGGCGTGATTGGCGCAATTGGTGCAGAACGTCTGCGCCGCTTTGTTGGCTTTATGATTTTATCGTCTATCGGTACGATCTTAATTGCCCTATCACTCATGAATACACAAGCTTGGGCCGCTGCACTGTATTATCTAGTTCACAGTACTATCATTGGTGCAGCCTTTTATTTGCTCTGTGGCTGGATTACCTCTCAGCGTGGCGAATTTAAAGATCATTTTAAAATTGCGCCACAGATGAAACAGCACAAAGTGGTTGCACTCACCTACTTTATTATTGCGCTGATGATGGCGGGGTTGCCACCTTTTAGTGGCTTCTTAGGTAAAGTCTTTATCTTACAAGCGACTGCAAACTCTCCATATCAATTGCTGATTATATTGGTGGTGCTTTTGGTCAGCTTACTCAGTATTTTGGCCATGACACGTGTTGGTTTTATTCTTTTTTGGCGTGCGACCCAACCAGAAGACAATCCTGCTGAAAAAGCCTATACCAATTATCAAGTCTTGCCCGCAATTGCACCTAAGCGCAACGATAAAACCATTTATGTCCTTCTGGCTGGCTTAATCGCCTATATGGCATTTGCCGCACCCATCTATCAATATACGCATAGCACAGCGGTACAGATTCAAAATAATGCCCTGTATGAAGGCCTATTATTGAAAAAAGATGAAACAGGTGAAGTGATTAGCGTACAACCGTTTGATCCAGAAAATCTTCCAGAGACCAAGTATGGCGGTGAAGTTGTTGACCCGAATGCACATCTAATTCCATATTTAATTCCTGAGCAAACCTTAAAAGGTGGGCATATTTCAGAATTTAAACAGCGTCAAATTCAGAGACAACATCAAGCAGATGAACAACCAGAGAATGACCAACTCAAACCGATGGAGGCACCTTGAATATGAAAAACACCTCGTTTCTAGAACGCTGTTTTCCACATCCGTTCGTCTCCATCATCACGGGCTTAAGTTGGTTGATGTTGGCGCACAGTATTGATCCTGCATCACTACTCATGGCAGTCATCCTCGCCATTGGTATTCCTTACTTAGTCAAACCCTTTATTGCTCGTACACCCAATATTAATTGGGTAAAGGCAATTCAATTAGGCCTTGTGGTGCTATGGGATATTATTGTCAGTAATATCCACGTAGCTAAATTGGTGCTTGGGCCGACTGATAAATTGCACCCAAAATGGTTTCGTGTGCCTTTAGAAACACAGCATGAGGAAGTTAACACCTTATTAGCGATGATCATTACCACCACACCAGGCACAGTCTCTGCAGGGATCGATCAAGACCGTGGTGATATTTTGGTTCATGCACTTAGCACAGATGACACTGAATCAGAAATTCACACCATCAAAATGCGTTATGAACAACCACTGATGCAAATTTTTGGGGTTCAGTCAGGAGAGCATGCATGATGATCTTGCCTTATGCACTTGGAATCTGCCTCATTGCAGTGACCATTTCTATGCTCTTATGTCTCATCCGTTTAGTGATGGGACCATCAATCGTCGATCGCCTTTTGGCACTCGATACTTTATTTTTAAACGCGACTTGCCTGATTGTGATCTTGGGCATTTATTGGATGAGTACGTCTTTATTTGAAGGTGCTTTATTGGTTGCAATGCTAGGCTTTGTTTCTACAGCAGCGCTTGCACGCTACTTTACCACTGGCCATGTGATCGATTAAGGAGCAACCATCATGCAATTGTTAATGGAAATCTTGGTTTCGTTCTTTCTCATTTGTGGCGCTTTCTTTATGTTGGTGGGTGGCATTGGCATGGTCCGCCTCCCCGACTTATTTATGCGTCTACATGCACCGACCAAATCAAGTACATTAGGTCTCGGTAGCTTCTTGATTGCAGCCATGATTTATTCTGCATTTCAAGGCCGGTTTGGCTTTCCTGAACTTCTACTCACACTCTTTGCCTTCATCACTGCGCCAGTTTCTGCCAATTTAATGGCACAAGCAGCTTTACACCTGCGTTTACGCTCAAAAGGTGGCGAAGTGCCTGAAGCTTTAGACCGACCGCTGCCTTGGCAACGTACGCGCCGTCGTGCATTTCATCAAAAAACATCTCAGGATGAAGTGAAATAGCTTCGTTTTCTAATTTACTGGCGATTGTGATTTAATAATAATTGCTGACATAAAAAAGCCACCCGAAGGTGGCTTTTTTTATGTGATCTCAAATGAGATCTTATTCATCATCTTTTTGTGTTGCATCTGTAGGAGGTAAATCCTTCACAGCTTCAGCAATCAAACCAAACATATAGTTACCATACGCATTGGTTTTATCGTAGTGAAAACGCAAGCGCGGTGTAATACGCGTCTTAATGCGGTGACCCAACTCATGGCGTAAGAAACCTGATGCTTTATTTAAAACATCTAAAGTCTCTTTATTCGCCTCTTCGTTTTGGTCATCACCAAGTTCACGACCCATTACGGTCACATAAACTTCTGCATAGCCTAGATCAGGACTGACCTTCACCGCAGAGATGGTCACTAGACCACCTAAGCGAGGATCTTTCAGCTCTTGACGAATCAGTTCAGACAACTCGCGTTGTACTGTATCCGCCATTCGCTTCAGACGTTGACTGCCTGCCATTACAGACTCCGTTTAACCAATTGAACATCATAAACCTCAATCTTATCTTGAGCTTTGATGTCTTTATAGCCTTTAACTGCAAGACCACATTCCATACCGGCACGAACTTCTTCAACCACATCTTTATAACGACGTAGAGATTCAAGTTCACCTTGGAAGACAACCACATCATCACGTAATACGCGAATTGGTTTATTACGATGTAGCATACCTTCAAGTACCATACAGCCTGCAGCTGCACCAAATTTACTTGAGTGGAACACTTCACGTACTTCAGCAACACCAAGGATTGTTTCACGGTGTTCAGGTGCAAGCTTACCGCTCATTGCATCTTTCACGTCATCAATCAATTGATAAATAACTGAGTAGTAACGAATGTCGATACCATCTGCATCTGCTTTTTGACGTGCAGTATTGTCAGCACGTACGTTAAAGCCAAGAAGTACAGCTTCAGAAGATTCTGCAAGTGTTACGTCAGACTCAGTGATTGCACCAACGCCCGAACCAATAATACGTACTTTCACTTCATCAGTTGCAAGATCAGCAAGTGCTACGTGTAGTGCTTCTAAAGTACCACGTACGTCTGTTTTAAGAACAACGTTAACAATAGGAACATCTTTCTTGCCCATAGACGCCATGATGTTTTCAAGACGCATTGCAGATTGACGTTCAAGACGTTTTTGACGTTCACGATCCATACGCGCATCAGCAACTTCACGTGCTTTTTTCTCGTCGCTTACAACAAGAACTTCGTCACCCGCCATTGGCGCTTCTGGAAGACCCAAGATTTCAACAGGAATCGAAGGACCAGCAGATTTAATACGTTGACCATTTTCATCTGTCATTGCACGTACACGACCGTAAGATGCACCTGCAAGAACAAGATCACCTACTTTCAATGTACCATTTTGTACAAGAATCGACGTTACCGCACCACGGCTGTTATCAACACGTGCTTCAATTACAACACCTTGCGCTGCACCTTCTTCAGATGCTTTCAACTCAAGCATTTCAGCTTGGATTGAAATAAGGTCAAGTAATTCATCAATACCTTGGCCAGAATGTGCTGAAACCATTGCAACCGGTACATCACCGCCCCATTGTTCAGGCACGATTTCTTTGGTTGTCAATTCGTTCAATACGCGATCTGGATCTGCAGATTCTTTATCCATCTTGTTGATTGCAACAATGATTGGAGTACCCGCAGCACGCGCATGGTCAATCGCTTCCGCAGTTTGTGGCATTACACCATCATCTGCCGCTACAACTAGAACCACGATATCTGTCGCTTTCGCACCACGTGAACGCATTGCAGTAAATGCTGCGTGTCCCGGAGTATCTAGGAAAGTGATAATACCTTTGTCAGTTTTAACGTGGTAAGCACCGATATGCTGTGTGATACCGCCCGCTTCGCCTTGTGCAACTTTGGCACGACGAATACGGTCAAGAAGCGATGTTTTACCATGGTCAACGTGACCCATGATCGTAACCACTGGCGCACGCGTAGATTGTGCACCACGTGCTTCTTCAGCTGCTTCAAATAAGTTGTCTTCTGCTTGAGTTTCAGAAACTAGAACCGGGTTATGGCCCATTTCTTCAACAACAAGAGCAGCAATTTCTTGATCAATCGCTTGGTTTTGCGTAACTAACTCACCCATTTTCATCAGTGATTTAATAACTTCGCGCACCTTGATTGCCATTTTTGCAGCTAAGTCAGCAACAACAATCGTAGAACCAATTTCTACATCATAAACTTGTTTTTTAACTGGTTTTTCAAAGCCATGTTTGTTTGCTTGGCTTGATTTTAAACCACGTTTATGTGAGTTATCACGGAAAGACTGCTCTTCACCACGGCGACCGCCTTTTTTAGGTGAACGTGTATTATTCGTGTTTGTACCACGTTTAATTTCACGGTCTTCTTTCGCAAATGAATCTTCATAAGCCTGACCAACAAGGCCAGCTGCTAATGGAGAATCGTCAATTACACGAATCGTTGCTGTCGTATCTTCAGCAGAATATTTCGATGCCATTTGACGCATTTGCTCAAGCGTACGTTGTTGTGCTTCTTCAGCAGATTTACGACGTACTGCTTCTTCAGTTGCTTTTAACTGAGCCGCTTGTTCTTCACGCGCTTTTTTCTGTGCCAATGTTTCAATTGGTTTAGAAATCGGCTTGTTGTTTGACTTGCGTTTTACAACAACCGCCGCTTTAGGCGTTTCTTGTTTCGCGCTTTCTTGCTTCGCTGCCGCACGCATTGCTTCTAAAGCTTGTTTTGCTTTAGATACAGGTTGAGCAGTTGCTTCTTCTTTTGCAGATGCAACTGGAGCAACAGTTTCACGCGCTTTTTGATCTGCTTGAGCTTTAGCCAAAGCTTCCGCTTTAATTTGTTCTGGATCAGGCTTAACAAATGTATGCTTCTTACGAACTTCTACATTAATCGTTTTTGCCTTACCTGATGTACTTGCCACTTTAGCAGTACTGGTAGTTTTACGTTTCAACGTGATTTTTCCTGCATGTCCATCGTCTTGACCATGAACTTTCTTCAAATGGTTAACGAGAACATCTTGTTGTTCGGTGGTAATAATATCATCAGATTTACCTTGCGGTAGACCTGCATCACGAACCTGTTCCAGCAGCGTCTCAACGGGGCGACCCACGCTAAGTGCTAACTCTTTAATCGACTTGTCCGCCATATATTACCTCCTAGTTAAACCATGATTCGCGCGCTTTCATAATTAGTTGACCCGCTTTTTCTGAACCTAAACCTTCGATATCTGAAATATCGTCAGTTGCTTGGTCAGCTAAGTCATCTACAGTTACCACACCGCGAGCAGCAAGCGCATACGCGATCTCTTGTGTCATGCCTTCCATTGCAGCTAGCTCTGGGCTCGGCTCTTGAACATTTTCCTGTTGTTGTAATGCATCTGCCAATGCAACTTCTTTCGCACGGCTTTGCAATAATTCAACAGTTTCAGCATCAAGCTCAATCTCATCAAATGTTTCTGCAGGAACATATGCAATTTCTTCGAGAGATGTGAAGCCCATTTCTACCAGCGCCATTGCTAAATCTTCAGCAATATCTAAACGAGTCACAAACATATCTAGATATTGTTGTGCTTCGTTTTGTTGACGCGCGTAGTATTCTTCTTCCAGCATCATGTCTAGCTTGTAGCCAGTCAATTCAGATGCTAAACGTACGTTTTGACCTTGAGAACCAATAGCACGAGCCAATTGATCACTCGCAGCGAAAATGATATCTGCAGTATGTGCATCTTCATCAATGACAATACTTGATACATCTGCTGGCTCAAGCGCACTTGCAATATACTGCGCTGGATCATCTGACCACACGACAACATCAATACGTTCGCCATTAAGCTCTTGTTGTACCGCTTGGATACGTGTACCACGCATACCAATACAAGCACCTACTGGATCAATACGATGATCGTTTGTTTTCACAGCGATTTTAGCACGAACACCTGGTTGACGCGCTGCTGCTTTAATTTCAATGATTTCTTCAGAAATTTCTGGAATTTCTTTTTTCATTAAAGCAATCAGCATTTCTGGCTTAGAGCGTGACAATAATAATTGAGCACCACGGCCTTCACGGTTCACACTATATAAAATCGCATTTACACGTTGTTTAGGACGCAAAATTTCTTTTGCAATCATTTCTTCACGTGCAAGATATGCTTCAGCATTGTCACCTAAGTCGATGATAAAGCCATCTTTGGTTTGTTTTTTAACTTCACCGTAGATTAACTCACCCACTTTTGATTCATAAGCATCTGCAACCAATGCACGCTCAGCTTCACGAATCTTTTGTACAATCACTTGTTTCGCAATTTGCGCTGCAATACGGCCAAAATCAATCGATTCAACTTCAAGCTCACGAATATCACCAATAGACCATTTTGCTGGATCTACATCTGAAATTGCATCCTGACATGCAGGCATTTCATGATCTTCGTCGGCAACAACTTCCCATTGACGGAAAGTGCTGTAATCGCCAGTTTTACGGTCGATTTCCACACGTAAACGCGCTTCTTCCGAATGTGTGCCTTCATAGAATTTCTTTTTCGTCGCTGCAACCAATGCTTGCTCTAGCGCTTCAAAGATCGCCTCACGAGGTACACCTTTTTCGTTACTAACCGTTTCTACCACGGTAAGAATTTCGCGTGCCATAAGTCACCTATTCGTTCAGATTCTTATTTATAGAATTAATCTTGGTAGATCAAATTTGCTTTATCAATATTATGACTGTCGATTTCAAGCACTTGTTGCTGTTCGACTTCCACTTGAATGATTTCATTTTCTAGATCTACAGCCACCAATTTAGCCTGAAACTTACGGCGGTTTTCTACAGCACTAATTAAGCGTAAAGCCACTTGCTGACCGATATATCCCGACATTTGTTCAAGTTGGAAGAATGGACGATCCCAACCAGGTGAAGACACTTCAAGTGCATACTCACCTGAAATTGGATCATGCACATCCAGCATTGCGCCAACTTGTTGCGTTACACGTACGCAATCTTGCACGCCAATACCGCGACCTTGTTCAACTTCACCATCTTCATTGATCACAGGTTCTGCGCCGTCATCCACTGCTTTGTCGATGTAAATACGCAATAAAGAACGCTTGCCTTGAGGCATGAATTCAATACCCCAAAGATCTACACCACATGCCTGCACTGCTGGAGCGATTAGATCCTGGAGTGCCTGAGTTTTATTTGATAGCTTCATTTACTCTCGTTAAATTTGTGCGATTCATTGGCCAGAAACAGCCAGAAAACAACCTATAGTGAAGCGTCATTTTATGACCAAATCATGTCGACACTGCACAATAGCCAATAAAAAAGGGCGTAAACGCCCCTAGTATTGCACAGAAAACTAAAGTCCACTGTGCAAAAAGGCCCACCTTTTTGTGAGCCTTTTAGAAACTTGGTAGCGGGAGCTGGATTTGAACCAACGACCTTCGGGTTATGAGCCCGACGAGCTACCAGACTGCTCCATCCCGCATCAACGTGCAAAAATTATATACAATTCATTCCTAATTTTCAATCGAAAACATTGTAATGATTTGCCTGATCGCGTTGCACCGAAGATCAGAAATTGGTAGCGGGAGCTGGATTTGAACCAACGACCTTCGGGTTATGAGCCCGACGAGCTACCAGACTGCTCCATCCCGCACCGACATGCAATTTATCTCAACCAAATTGGCTGTTTATTCATGTTGTTTTCATAAATAAAGTTGATTGGTAGCGGGAGCTGGATTTGAACCAACGACCTTCGGGTTATGAGCCCGACGAGCTACCAGACTGCTCCATCCCGCATCAACAGATTTTAGCTACAAAGCACCAACTTATGTTCTGGATTATAAGTTGGTGCGGAAGGGGGGACTTGAACCCCCACGCCCGAAAGCACTACCACCTCAAGGTAGCGTGTCTACCAATTCCACCACCACCGCAGCTGTGTCGCATTCTAGACGCATCACTCAAAAAAAGAAAGAACTAATTCTGATTAGTCTGCGCTTTTTGGTGCAGTTGGCGAAGTTTCAGGCAATTTAGCAGGAGCAGTAGGTACATTCGAAATTGCTTTTAAGCTATACGCATCTGTAGATTGTTTCTTCGCAAAAATGGCCAAAGTTAAGCTTGTTACGAAGAATAACGCCGTTAAAATCGCCGTTAAACGCGTTAAAAAGTTACCTGAACCTGATGCACCAAACACGGTCGCAGCACCACCACCACCGAATGATGCACCTGCATCAGCACCCTTACCATGCTGAACCAGAATCAAAACAATCATCAAAACGGCTAAGATAATGTGTACTACCAACACGAAAGTCTGCATGCTGCACTCCTAATTATTTTGTATTCGCAAATGCCTGAGCAATTTTATAAAACGATTCGGCATTCAGAGAAGCACCACCTACTAGTGCACCATTGATATCCGGACAAGCAGCTAACTCTACTGCATTTTCAGGTTTAACACTACCGCCATATAATAGCGCCATTGTTTGACCTATAGGCGTGATCTGACTAATGCCTTCTCGAATAGTTGCATGCATCGCTTGCGCATCTGCTGGCGATGCAGTTTTACCTGTGCCAATCGCCCAAATTGGCTCGTAGGCAATAACTATTTTTTCCCATTGCTGAGCATTTACCACGCTTGCAATATCACAAATTTGCTGTAATACCACTTGTTCAGCTTGACCATTTTCACGTTGTTCAAGGCTCTCACCCACACAATAAATGACGGTTAAACCTGCATTAAGCGCATTTTTAACTTTTTCATTTAAAATATTTGGGGCATCACCAAAAAATTCACGGCGTTCTGAATGACCTACCAGTACAAACTCAATTTGGCTATCTTTAAGTAATTCAGCACTCACCTCACCTGTATATGCACCTGTACCTGCTATACGTGAAACATCTTGTGCAACCGTTGCAATATGACGATTTGCCCTTTGTAATTCTGCTTGAATGCTTTGAAGTGCAATGCTGATTGGCGCAATACCAATCTGACATGCAGATTCAGCAATTTCTTGATCTTGCAATAATTTTTTTAAGTTTTGAACCAGCTGCTTGGCATCTGCTTGCATTGGATTCATTTTCCAATTGCCAACCACCCAAGGCGTAATCGTCGAACCCGACATATATAACCTATAAAAACTTTCGATGAAAACGGGCACATTCTACACGGAATTGTGAAATTTAATGAAAATTTCCACTGACATTTGAGGATAATTTTTTTATTTGAGCCCACTGACTACAATTTATTTTACATTTTTTCTGCTTAGATTAAGGCCCAGTTCAAAGTTTTTCCCGATATTAAGGTAGTGACATCATTTTCAGATATGGTATTTTTATTTAACGAAAGTATAATTTCAATAAAACCAATTATAAACAAATTGAAGCATAGGTTTATTTACGCATGACAGCATTACAAGGTTCTCCACGATTTACAGGATTTATTCGTCGCTTAGTCGACGAAGGGCACATTTCTGCTGAAAACATGCAACAAGCTATGTTGAGTGCAAAAAAAGCCAACCAAGACATCGTAGCCTATCTTGTCAGCGAAATTGGACTATCTGGCCTCACCATTGCTGAAACGATCTCTATTGAATTCGCTGAACCTGTTTTTGATATTAGTGCTTACGATGCGAGCCAAATCATTCGTGAGGGCTTAGATGAAAAGCTCATTACGCGCTTTCGGGTCTTACCTATTTTTAAACATAGCAATGTTCTTTTTGTTGCAACGAGTAACCCAACCAATATTGATGCAATTGATGCCATTCGATTCAGCAGTAAAATGCAGACCGAAGCCATTATTGTTGAACATGCCAAACTAGAAAAACTAATCGAACAACAGTTTGCCGAAGAAAGTACCTTTGAATTTGATGATGATTTTGATTTAGATCTTGACGATGGAACCAGTACACCCCAGCCACAAGATTCTGAAGATGAAGAAAAAGGCGAAGAAGCACCAATTGTTAAATATATTAACAAATTGCTGGTTGATGCGATTCGTATGGGCGCATCGGATTTACACTTCGAACCTTATGAAAAAAGTTATCGTGTCCGTTATCGTGTAGATGGTGTATTACGCAATATCACCAACCCTCCCCTACAATTGGCCAATCGCTTGGCATCACGTTTAAAAGTGATGTCACAGATGGATATTTCCGAAAAACGTATCCCACAAGATGGCCGTATTAAACTCAAGCTATCAAAAACAAAATCCATCGACTTCCGTGTCAACTCACTCCCAACATTATTTGGTGAGAAACTGGTACTGCGTATTCTCGATCCTTCTAGTGCCATGCTGGGGATTGATGCATTAGGTTATGAGCCTGAGCAAAAAGAATTGTTCATGCAAGCACTTGATAAACCCCAAGGCATGCTACTCATCACAGGTCCAACAGGCTCGGGTAAAACCGTATCGCTCTATACGGGTTTAAATATTTTAAACCGAGAGGACACCAATATTTCCACAGCCGAAGACCCTGTGGAAATTAACTTGGAAGGCATTAATCAGGTTAACGTCAATAACAAAGTTGGTTTAACCTTCGCTGCAGCATTAAAGTCATTCCTGCGTCAAGATCCAGACATTGTCATGGTTGGTGAGATTCGTGACCTTGAAACAGCAGAAATTGCGGTTAAAGCTGCGCAAACGGGCCATATGGTGATGTCAACACTGCATACCAACAGCGCCCCAGAAACCCTAACCCGCTTACGTAATATGGGTGTACCTTCTTTTAATATTGCAACTTCAGTCAATTTAGTGATTGCACAGCGTTTGGCGCGTCGTCTTTGTTCACAATGTAAAGCACCCGTTGAAGTTCCACACCAAAGCTTAATCGAGCTTGGTTTTACCGAAGAAGATCTCGCAAATCCAGATTTTAAGCTTTATCAACCCGTCGGATGTTCAGAATGTCGAGAAGGCTATAAAGGCCGTGTCGGTATTTATGAAGTAATGAAAGTGACACCTGAAATTTCTCGCATTATTATGGAAGATGGTAACGCCATACAAATTGCAGATGCCTCAGACAAAGCAGGGTTTAATAATTTACGCCGTTCTGGCCTCATTAAGGTTATGCAGGGGGTGACTTCCTTACAAGAAGTCAATCGTGTAACCAGTGAATAATTTAGTATTTATAAAATAAGGATAAATCATGGCTGTCAAAAAAGGGCAGATGATGCCAACCTTCAGTTATGAAGGGGTTGACCGTAAAGGGGCCAAAATTAAAGGGGAAATGCCTGCGCGCAATATGGCGCTGGCAAAAGTCACTTTGCGTAAGCAAGGGATTACCATCAAGAATATTCGTGAAAAGCGTAAAAATATTCTTGAAGGCTTTATGAAAAAGAAAGTGACAACCTTAGATATCACGATCTTTACCCGTCAGTTGGCCACCATGATGAAAGCTGGTGTTCCATTGGTTCAAGGTTTTGAAATCGTCGCTGAAGGCTTAGAAAACCCTGCCATGCGCGAAGTTGTATTAGGGATCAAAGGAGAAGTAGAAGGTGGTAATACCTTCGCTGGTGCTTTACGTAAATATCCACAATACTTTGATAACCTATTCTGCTCATTGGTGGAATCAGGCGAGCAGTCTGGTGCACTAGAAACCATGCTGGATCGTGTAGCCATCTATAAAGAGAAGAGTGAACTTCTCAAACAAAAAATTAAAAAAGCCATGAAATATCCTGCGACAGTCGTTGTTGTCGCGCTGATTGTTACAATCATTTTAATGGTCAAAGTTGTTCCAGTTTTTGAAGAACTCTTCACCTCTTTTGGTGCAGACCTTCCAGCTTTCACCAAAATGGTTGTGAATATGTCACAATGGACACAACAATATTGGTTTATTCTAATTATTGTTATTGCTGCCATTATTGCTGGTTTTCTTGAAGCGAAAAAACGTAGTAAAAAATTCCGTGATTTTCTTGATAAAGCTGCACTCAAAGCTCCTATTTTTGGTGACCTAGTTTATAAGGCGATTATCGCGCGTTATAGTCGTACGCTGGCAACCACTTTTGCTGCGGGTGTACCCTTAATTGATGCGCTAGAGTCTACCGCAGGCGCAACCAACAACTGTGTCTATGAAGAAGCGGTCTTAAAAATCCGCGATGATGTCGCAACTGGTCAACAATTGCAGTTTGCCATGCGCGTTACCAATAAATTCCCATCCATGGCGGTGCAAATGGTAGCGATTGGTGAAGAATCTGGTGCTCTCGATTCAATGTTAGACAAAGTTGCAACCCATTATGAAAATGAAGTAGATAATGCCGTAGATGGCTTAACAGCAATGATGGAACCTCTAATTATGGCAGTTTTAGGTGTACTTGTTGGTGGTCTCGTAATTGCCATGTATTTACCAATCTTCCAAATGGGTTCCGTGGTTTAATGCAAGATTTAGTAGAATATTTAATTCAAAACCCAACAGCGCTTTATTGCGTTGTTGGGATTTTTAGTCTCTGTATCGGCAGTTTTTTAAATGTCGTTATATATCGCACCCCAAAAATGATGGAACAGGAATGGCGAACTGACTGCACACTTTTCCTTCACCCTGAACAACCTATCATTGATGAAACAAAGATCACATTAAGCAAGCCTGCCTCAACCTGCCCTAAGTGCCACACTCCAATTCGCTGGTATCAAAATATCCCCGTGATCAGCTGGATAAGCTTAAAAGGCAAATGCGGGAGTTGCCATAACCCAATTAGTATTCGCTATCCTTGTATCGAATTACTCACAGCTGTCTGTGCTTTAATTGTTGTTGCTGTCTTTGGCCCAACGTTACAAATGCTCTTTGGTCTGGTGCTGACTTATATGCTGATCGCACTGACTTTTATCGATTTTGATACACAGCTTTTGCCAGATCGCTACACCCTCCCCCTAGCTGCCCTAGGTTTAGGGATTAATAGCTATGCCATTTATGTCTCTCCGACCGCTTCGATTTGGGGTTATTTACTGGGTTTTCTATGCTTATGGACTGTCTATTACGCATTTAAACTCATTACAGGCAAAGAAGGCATGGGCTATGGTGATTTTAAATTATTAGCGGCTTTAGGCGCATGGATGGGGCCACTCATGTTGCCTCTCATTGTGCTTTTATCCTCTTTTGTTGGTGCGATTATCGGTATTATTTTGCTCAAAGTTCGTAAAGAAAACCAGCCATTTGCTTTTGGCCCTTATATTGCCATTGCTGGTTGGATTGCGTTTTTATGGGGTGAGAAAATTATGAAAATCTATCTCGGTCAAGCATAAAGGTAATCTCGGCATGACATTTATTTTGGGTCTTACAGGTGGTATTGGAAGCGGTAAATCTGCTGCAAGTGCATGGTTTGAATCTCAAAATATCACTGTAGTCGATGCCGATATTGTGGCACGAGAAGTTGTAGCGCCTGGGCATGGTGCATTACTCGATATTCAACGTGCGTTTGGTGATTGGGTTTTACTCGACAATGGCGAATTAAACCGCCCTGCTTTACGTGAACATATTTTTAAATCACCTGAAGCACGTAAAATCTTAGAACAGATCACTCACCCTGCCATTCGCCAATCCATTATTCAGCAACTACAGCATGCCAGCAGTCCTTATGTCATCTTGGTTTCACCACTTTTGTTTGAAACCAATCAGCATGAACTGACCCATCACACCCTTTTAATTGATGCGAGCGAATCCCTACAAATTCAACGTGCCAGCCAACGTGATGGCCAAAGTGTTGAACAAATTCAAAATATTATCCAGGTACAAATGTCACGGGCAGATAAACGCGCCTTGGCTGATGATATTGTTGTGAATGATGGTCATCTCGATCATTTATATCAACAGTTAACGCCCCTACATCAACAATACTTAAAACGCGCAGAAAAAAAGCAGTCTTAATACAGACTGCTTTTTTTGCACATTCATTCACAGATCATTCGGCAACTTAACGACGGCGCAACCAACGCCATGGCTGCAAAGCACCTATTGCCATCCCGAATAAACCACAAATAATCGCAAAACTTAAAGGCTCATTCAGCAATGGAACGGCCAAAATTGCAGCCATAAATGGTGCCAGTGTGACAATGCTGCCCGCCTTAAAGGCTCCAAGGCGTTTAATTGCTTCCACATAGGTTAAGGTCGCAACAATCACCACAAAAATGCCATGATATAAAACTTGAGCCAGCAAATGCATCGGCTCAGGCTCACTTAAATGCTTAGGCAGAAATAAAAGATAAATTGGCACAAATACGATCGCTGACCATACAGCAACCCCAGCCATCGCATGCCATGCGCTTAATTGCCACTGTCTTAGCAATACGCTAAAAACACCCCACCAAATGGCACTCATGACAAATAGGAGATCCCCTAGACCAAATGCGACCCCAGTTTCACGATACATTAAGAAGCTCATGACACTAATCGCACCAATCATAATGACTAGACTCGCCCAAGTATGCCGATCAAAAGCCTGCTTAAATAAAGCGAAGGCAGCGATTGCTGTACACAGCGGAATAAAGCCATTGAGAAAAATAGCTGCATGTGCAGCTGGTGCATAATGAAATGCTGAATATGCGGTTAAACAATATCCTACACCACCAATCATGGCCAAAATAAAAGGTTCTTTTTTCCATAAAAAAGCGGTGTCTTTTTTATAGATTAAGATCGGCATTAATATGCAAAAGGCCAATAAAAAGCGCAGTGCGGTAATATCCCATGCGCCGATTCCCCAGTTTGCACTGAGCCGTGCAGTCAGAGTAAATCCCCCCCAAATACACATTGTAATCAGAACATAGAGATAACCTTGTTTTTGGGGAGACATAAACTTTTATTTCTTAAATTAAGTCAAACTCACTCAATATGAGTGTATTAGTGATTACGCTGGCGACATACTTCGTACAAAGCCATACCTGTAGCAACACTGACATTCAAACTTTGTAAATTACCATTCATTGGAATATATACCGTTTGATCACACTGCGACTGCGTAATTGGGCGTAAGCCTGTATCTTCAGCGCCCATCACTACACAAACTGGTGTGCCTGTAAAATCAAACTGTTGGATTGGCAATGCTTTTTCATCCAGCATAGTTCCCACAACACGCACATTAAACTCTTCTTTTAAATGCGCTAAGGTACGTGCCAAATTGGTCACTTGAATAAATTTAACTTTTTCTGCCCCACCCGCTGCCACTTTACGCGCTGTTGGTGTAAGACTCGCTGCACGATCGCGAGGTACAATCACCGCCTCAACCCCCATTGCGGCCGCAGTACGGATACATGCACCTAAGTTGTGAGGATCTGTAATATGATCCAACGCCAACAAGATCGGCTGTGTTGAAGCAGCCATCAACGTATCTAAGTCTTTTTCATTGAGCGTAGGGTATGGACGCACAGCGGCCACAACGCCTTGATGGAAAGGCTGACCTGCTAGCTTTTCTAAGGTGTCACGGCTCGCTTTTTGAATGCTAATACCAAACGGTTCAGCCAATTCAAATACATGCTGTAAACGCTGATCATCACGGCCTTTTAAAGCAAATAAAGTTAAAACGCGCTCTGGCTCTAGCTCAAGCAATGATTCCACTGCATGAACGCCATAATAATATTCAGGTTTTGCCATGAACGGCCTCTTAACGACAACAATTGGAGAGATATAAAATAAAAAATCCTGCAAAGCCAGCTTTACAGGATTTTTGCGATAGCATTAGTTTAACTGATTCAGGGCAAAATTTCCTTGCCTTACTTCAATTTGGCTACGGAATCGCTTAGCCTTCAAAATGACATACGTAATCTAACACTTCATCTGTTTCAATTTTAAAACGGCTTTCACCCGGTACATAGAAGGACTGACCTGCACGGAACAATTCGCTTTCTTCGCTATCGCCAATTTGTACACGGCATTCACCTGAAATGATTTCCATACGCTCAGGGACATGTGTTTCAAATGTCAGTGGCTTTTCCGTTGGAAGCAAAATACCCAATGTTTTCTTGGTACCATCTTCAAATTGAACGGTATGGCTAATGCATAGACCACCAAAATAAACATTTGATTTTTTTACAACTGATACATGATCAAACTGCGCTGACATGCGTATTTCTCCAGATAAAGCATATTTATAATATTTAGATTGAGTTAGTTTAATTCCGCCACTTGAACTAATCAATCAATGAATGCACAG
The DNA here is from genome assembly GCF_004209135.1 of Acinetobacter sp. WCHAc060006. Lineage (NCBI taxonomy): Bacteria > Pseudomonadati > Pseudomonadota > Gammaproteobacteria > Moraxellales > Moraxellaceae > Acinetobacter > Acinetobacter sp. WCHAc060006. Next base: position 114,113 of record NZ_SGSS01000003.1, read on the forward strand.
ACGGAATCAAGTGATCATGCCGCCTTCATCGCCAAAGCTCATATCCATATTGACGATTCTGCTTCAAAAGCAGACTGAGTCTAAAGCAACTATTTTTGAATCTCAAATCACTTTTTATGATACAAAAATATGACATGTAAAACTTTGTCTATGAGCACTTTAAAGAATCATTGGACTTGAAGCTATCATAAAATAAACTAGCGAAGAACATGCCAAAATTAGACCAACAGCTTATTTTTTGTAAAATTACTGTAGCTATATCTAAGTTAAGTGACCAAAACATGACAGTATTGTGATCAATACTCATATTTAACCCCATGAAATATCGGCGATGATGATCATCATCACTTCTCCTATATCATCTTGTCCAAATTGCGTTAAAATGATGCTGTTTTTCGGTCTTATCTCAACTAAGCCGTCTTGTGAGAAAAACAAAACTTGTCTATCTTAAAACTCAAACTCTTCGCAGCTCGGATGCGTGTATGCTGACACATTTAACTCTGATCAATTTTGCATTAGCCGACCATTTAGCCATTGATATTGAAAAAGGTTTTAACGTTTTAACGGGTGAAACTGGCGCAGGTAAATCCTTGTTATTGGATGCCCTCTCAGCGTGTTTAGGAGAACGTACAGATACCAATTATGTGCGTTATGGATCAGATAAAGCCGATGTTACAGCCACCTTTAGTTATCAAGAAGGCTCACCAGAAGCGCTTTGGCTAAAAGAGCAGGAGTTAGATGATGAGTCAGGGGAAATCCATTTACGTCGTGTGATTTTTGCAACGGGTCGAAGCAAAGCATGGATTAATGGCCGACCAAGCAGTCTATCTGAGCTCAAAGAGTTAGGGCGCTTACTGGTTCAACTGTATAGCCAGCATAGTCAGCAACAATTACTCGAACCGCCCTATCCAAAACACTGGATCGATCGTTATAGTAGCTTCCATGAACCCGCTCAAGCAGTACGTGATGCATATAGCCTGTGGCATAAAAATATTCGACTGCATCAAACTGCACTCGATGCACAAGCGACACGTAAGCAAAGAATTGAAACCTTACAATTACAGCTTGAAGAACTCGAAGAACCTGTACAGCTAGACTACAAAGAGATTGAACAAGAATTCGATCGTTTAAGTCATCATGAACATATTATGCAAGACTGTGGTTATGGTCTGGCTGCCCTAGATGATGCAGAACAAAACATTAATCAAGAAATTTCATCTATTTTGCGCCGTTTAGAGTCGCATGCAGGGCGTAGTGAACAACTGTCTGAAATTTACAATGCTGTGCTGAATGCGCAAAGTGAATTAGATGATGCGACAGCAAACTTGCGCCAGTTCATTGACCGTCAAAGTTTTGATCCTGAACGAATGGAAGAACTCAATACCCAGCTTGAAGTCTTCCATCGTTTAGCACGTAAATACCGTACACAACCTGAACTTTTAAAAGAGCAATTTGATACTTGGCAAACTGAACTACAGCAATTGCATGAATTGGAAGACCCTGAAACCCTTGCAGAGCAAGTGGAGTTGTCTTACCAAGACTTTTTAGCAAAAGCTGAACATTTAGACCATATTCGCCGTGAAGCAGCGACACCATTAGCCAAACAATTAACCGAGCAAGTTAAACAGTTGGCGTTGCCTGAAGCACATTTTGAATTTAAATTTGAACCACTCGAGCAAGCCTCGAGTGAAGGTTTAAGTTTCATTCAGTTGCTCTTTACCGCAAACAAAGGCATTCCTGCACAGCCCTTGGCAAAAGTTGCTTCTGGTGGTGAATTATCGCGAATTGCCTTGGTGATGCAGGTGATGAATGCCGAAAAAACCGATGCCGAAATTATTGTTTTTGATGAAATTGATGTTGGTATTAGCGGTGGTACAGCGGAAATCGTCGGTCGTTTATTGGCTGATTTGGCACAACATGTGCAGATTTTATGTATTACTCATCAGGCACAAGTGGCCGCACAATCAGACCAACACCTATTGGTTAAAAAGCGTCAGACTGACCCAGCCAGCAGTACAATTTTAGAATTAGAAGAAGACGGCCGTATTCAAGAATTAGCGCGTATGACAGGTGGTGTAGAAATTAGCGAAACAACACTCCAACATGCTAAACAGTTACGCAATCTAAAATTTCAACACGCTTAAGCCCAAATCAGCAAAAGATACGAATTAAAACGCGCCAAATGCAAAAAGTATTTGGCGAAATCTTATTCCTCTTGTAACGTGTAATAAATTAAAGATCATAAAGACAATCATAGAGATAGGGAGACGCCCTTCGGTGAGCAAACAATATCTGACGCATCAATGTTTGATTGCACCGCCAGATATGCAAGATGAATTTTTTGCAAATACGGTGATTTATTTGGCACGCCACGATGAAGATGGCGCGCAAGGCATCATCATTAACCGCCCTTCTGGCCTGCAAATTAAAGAGTTGCTCAACGATCTGGAAATTAATGCGGATAACGTCAATCCGCATGAAGTTTTGCAAGGTGGTCCCTTACGTCCAGAAGCAGGCTTTGTACTTCATACGGGACAACCCACATGGCATTCATCCATTGCGGTAGGTGAAAATGTCTGTATTACTACATCAAAAGACATTTTAGATGCGATTGCACACAATGAAGGTGTTGGTCGTTATCAAATTGCATTAGGCTATGCCAGCTGGAGCAAAAACCAATTAGAACAAGAGATTTCTCGTGGTGATTGGCTCATTTGTGACTCCGATATGGATTTAATTTTTAACTTGCCATACAGTGACCGCTGGGATGCAGCCTACAAAAAAATGGGCGTCGACCGTAATTGGCTTTCTTCCGAGATAGGACATGCCTGATTTATCTTCACCGCATTTAATTATGGCCTTTGACTTTGGCACACAAAAAATGGGCATGGCTGTTGGCCAATCGCTTATTGAAAGTGCCAATCCATTACCGTTATTTCCCATGAAAGATGGAATTCCGGTTTGGGATGATTTACTTAAAATTGTGAAGCAATACCAACCGACTTTATTTTTGGTGGGTTTACCACTCAATATGGATGATAGCGAATCAGAGCTTTCTGCACGAGCACGTAAATTCGCCCGCCGCTTACGCCACCAAACCAATATTGAAACTTTAATGGTGGATGAACGCTTAACAACACGTGAAGCACGGGATGAACTCGATCATTATCAAGCTCAAGGTCGCGCTAAAAAGCTCTCTGCAGACAGTATTGCAGCTGCTTTATTTATTGAAAGTTGGTATCGAAACCCTGAAGGTTTAACACCTTAAATCAGATTTCATTCATAAAAAAAAGCATCTGAATCAGATGCTTTTTTCATTTTTAGATGAATATTTGAAATGAACGATTTTTTATTGCTTATCTTCTAAAATATGAACTGTCACAGTACGACCTGCAACAAATGCCAATTCATTTTTAGGAACTTCATCTAAAACAATTTTTACCGGAACACGTTGTGCCAAACGCACCCAACTAAAGGTTGGATTCACATTGGCCAACAAACCTGTGGTTGAAGTTCTTTCCCTATCTTCAATACCTGAAGCAATCCCTTGAACGTGCCCTTTTAAGCTATGAGAATCCCCCATTAATTGAATAGATGCTGGTGCGCCCACATAAATTTTATTCAATTTAGTTTCTTCAAAATAACCCACCACATAAAGTTCTTCACGGTCAAGTAAAGCTGCAACAGCTTGACCTACTTTGACATAATTACCTGCTTTTAATTCAAAGTTGGATAATGTGCCATCTGCAGGTGCAACCACTTCTGAACGCTTTAAATTCAATTGTGCTAAATGCAAATTACTGGTTGCCACTTCAATTAATGCTTTTTGCTGAACAATATTGGCTTTGGCTTGCTCAATCGATGCCTGCATTTGTTCATGCTCTGCATGAGATTGGTCTCTTTGCGCAAACATTTGGTCTTGTTCTTGTTTTGAAATTGCGCCATCCATTAAGTTTGAATAACGATTTGCATTTTTGTCTGCTAAATTTCTAGTGGCTTCAGATTTTATAACATTGGCTTTGGCCTGTAGTAACGAGGCTTCCGCCGAGGCTAGGCTTGCTTTCGCTTTCGCCAAATCAGATTTCGCTTGCTCAACATCAAGAGATTGGCGTGCAACATCGATTTTAAATAGAACTTGCCCTTTTTTCACCGTTTGGTTGTCTTGAACCAAAACTTCAGTAATTAAACCTGAAACATCCGAAGAGACCTGAATGACATCACCTCGAATACGTCCATCACGTGTCCATGGCGCTGCATTGTAATAGTTCCAAATATGTGTAATTGCCAATATCGCGAAAATCGCAACAACCAGTAAACCTACGGGTCGTATGATTTTACGCAAATCAAAAGATGCCATTTTCATTTTACCTCGTTCATTTCAATTATTTGTGTGCTTAAACAGAACACACAATAAAACCCCAATGGATTAGCCATAGTAAAATGACATAAATACATAAATAGAAAACGCTAGGTAACGGGATCCACCCTTTTGCGATTAAGGGGTCTATTACTAACATCGCTAAGCACAGCACAACGTAAGCAATTACGCTCTGCACTAAAAGCATGGGGACATAAACACCATAGATATTGAGTTCACCCATATTTATGCTCCCACCCAATGTGTTTGTTCAGTTTTATCAAAACTTGCATGACACAAACTGCTTTGAATATTGTTAAGTGAAATCTGTAGTCGCTGAGAAAGATCCGAATTTTCCATATCTAAAGCTCGAATTTTTAATGTTTGAATTTGGCTTAATATTTCATTTCGATACTGACCTTCTGCTTGATATAGCTCTTTCGCACGGAAGTAATCATCTAAATGAGACTGTAACGCTGCCAAACTTAGGCAAAGTTCAGGCTCGTCATTCAACTTAGAAATCAGCTCTTGAAGACGGGTTAAATCAATAACCGCACTGGACTCAATCAGGGCCAAATTAATCTTTTTCTTTAATAAGTCTGATTGCACTACTTTGGTATTGAGAATACCAATCCGATCGAACATGCCACGTAGGTGAATGCGGAAGTTCACTCCATAAGGGATATATAAGGCTTGCCTGATATCTTTGTAATGTAAGGCCAAAATACGCTGTGCCGTAATATCTGGCGACATCGCTCGAACCAAATGAATTACATAAACAGAAATAATTGGACCAAGTACCGTGCCAATAGACGCATCAAAAAAGAAGATCTGATCTAACGAATAACGATTTTGAAAGTTAAGTCCCATAATCGTTCCCATAAGGACAGGTAAAGCCAAGCCAGTTAAGGGCGGATGAGGAAACATCATTAAGCAATACATTACAAATGGCGCAAGAACCAAGGCCAACTGCCAAAACTCGGTGACGTGCGGAAAAATACCGTAGGCATAAATAAACACCATAACCCCTGCATAAATATTCCCACGAATAAACATTTTCAAAGCAGGCACAGGGTTATCCATCGACGTCAAAATACATGCACTAATTGCCGCCATTTCAGCCAACATAAATGCGGCCTTCCAGCCACTCATAATCCAAAAACCTGTGGCAATCAGCACAATTAAAAATGCAGAAATTCCTCCTCGCACCGCCATCCCATGATCTCGATGTAGACTTGGATAAGTAGTGGTTAAGGGCGCAACACTCTCAGGTAAAGATGCATCACCTTTTTGTATGCGCTGCCAAATCAATTTAATTGCACGTACATTCTGAATAAAATGGCGAATATCCATTTTAAAGCTCTGAATAACCACTTGTTGTGATGAGGTTGCCACCGCCGATATATTGGCAAAATCCTGTTCAAAACTTTCAGGTAAAGTGTTTAATTCACGCTCAGAAAAATCTTCATGTGTATCCAAAAATTCAACAATATGTTGTCTTGCAAGCTCTAGCTGTGGTCGATAATTCGTATCAATTTCATCGAGTTGTTTAATGCGTTCTGCCATGGCAACCATATTACTCACCAGCATACTGAGCTGATGCAATAACTCTTGTAAGGGTTTGGTCATCCCCTTCAAAGTTGATTTTTCATAAGTCAAATGCACGGCCATGACATGAATATCAGCAATATCACGTGCAATATGACTCAGCGCCGTGCTGTAATTTTCTAATGCTTTTTCATCTATTAATATTTTTTCAAAAAGCTGTTTTGTATCTAAAAGTGCTTTTGACACTCGGGTTTTTACAGCAGGCCCAATATGCATTGGAAAAATAGTGGTCGTCACAATCGCACTACACACCACCCCAACCGTAATTTCTAAAAACCGCCCTACAGCCATATCAAATATAGAGCTGGTATCGATGTTATAAATAATGTTGTAGCAAATAATCACCGTGGTATAGCCCGCCAACATACACACATAACTACGCGGGGTTCGGTCTAACAGTGAAATATAAAGACAAAAACCCACCCAAAAGGCTAAAAAGAAAGTAAATAGCCAAGGGGTGTTAATTAAAAACGGTGTAACAGCAACGGAAACGACCGCACCCAATAGCGTCCCTAAAACGCGATACAAACTTTTAGAAGACGTCATGCCTGCATAAGGATTGGCAATAACAAATACAGTGCCAATCGCCCAAATGGGATAGGCCAAATTTAAAGCGAATGCAACATAAAGTGAAAGCATGCCTGCTAAAAACGTTTTAGTCGCAAAAATCCAGTCCATTTTATTCGGACGAAATGCAAGTAATTGTTTGGTTAATAACATGTCTTTCTCAAAGATGATGCTTTTAAACCACGAACTCACAGGGATGACTCGACCTGAGCAGGTCCAACATCCAATACGATGCCTACGTAGATATGGTTTAAAAGCAAAGAAATTTGGCGAAAGAATGCACCAACCCAAATAAAGGTTAATAATTCGCCATTAGATATTTTGGTTGCATTTTTTCAAATTTAGCATTTAAAGTCAATATAAATTATCCAATAGTGATAATTTAACTTATTTTATCTTCATACTTTCTAATTAAAATGCAATCCAAGAGCCAAAGATTCTCCTTTGAAGCTCACAGCTGACATACAGAATGTGTCGAAAACTCCTGCAGAGCAGCAGTGTTTTTGTTATAAAGTAACTCTTAATTTGAAATTTTCCGCTTATTTTGAGCAAGTAGGTTTTTTATGGCCCTATCCAGTTTTGGTAAAATTCTTACTGTCTTGGACTTATTCTCTATTTCACGTCCCGTCATTAATGTCGATATCATCAGTGAAGAACTTGGCTTATCAAAACCCACGAGCTACCGCTATTTAAAAGAATTGGTCTCTGTAGAACTATTACAACGCCTAAGTGGAACCTCTGGCGATTATACATTGGGCTCAAAAATAGCCGTTTTGGACTATATTTCACGTACCACAGATCCCTTGGTCCAAATCAGCACGCCGTTTATGCAAGATATTGTCGAACGGACAGAGTTTTCTTGCCTATTAACGCATTTAAATCATGATTCCTGCATTGATCTACATGATGAAGTGTATAAAAACACCTTGCTGCTGTCGTATGGTCGCGGTTGTCCACGTCCTGTCTTTGTCGGTTCATCAGCCAAAGTTATGATTTCACATTTACCTAAACAGATGATGCTGGATTACTATCAACGCTTTGCAGAACAATTATCAGCAGTCAATTTTGCGCAAGATCAGCATGAGTTTTTAGAAAAAATGAAGAAGATTAAAAAGCAAGGCTATTATTTTTCTGTAGGTGAACTCGATCCTAATATTTCTGGTTTGTCCGTGCCGATCAAATTTTCCAGCAAAGAACCACCACTCGCACTGACCTTGTTAGCATCTAAAAACCGCTTTGAGTTTGTTAATCTACAAAAACTCATTGAGATTTTGCAAGAAAATGCCAGTTTAATTGAGAAAAAGGTCAATACACTGGCTGAGCAAACACAGCATTCACCTCTATAAAAGCATCTTTGATTGCACAAAAATAGTTGAATATTTAGATAGATTCTCATAATATGATTATTGTTCTTCATCAACCATAATGTTCCATGACATCTTTGTGCGATATAAAGAAGACACTCCTCAGAAGTAAAAAGCTCATGTTTCTATGGGCTTTTTTCTTGTCTCAATAAAAGTAATGTCTCTGGTCGAGGGCACTTTGTTTTGTCTGGCCTACTGTAGACTTATACTTATGCAATTTTGCTCACAATTTAATACAAGGAAGTCGCTTGTTGGTATGGGTTGAAATACTTACACTAAAATCAATTCAACAATAAAAATAACTGCCCATGAGCCTTTGGCAACTCTTTCATAAGTTACGCCCCTTTGTGCATCCTTATAAATTATTGGTTATCGCGACCTTAATTTTAACGCTTATTGGCGCCTTAACAGCACAAGTCAATGCACTCACCTTGCAATATGCCGTCGATCGGATCAATTCGCTGTTAGAGGCTGGTCAGGGTCTCGCCGAAGGCTGGCGCATCTTAATCACCATTAGCATCATTTTATTAAGCAAAGAAATCCTCAATGCGGTGGTGCAATTTGGTCAAAAATTTTATGGCGAGAAACTGCGCATTTTTGTATCGCAAGATTTAGCTCAAGGCATTATTGAAAAATTTCTCACCTATCGCTTGGCTTTTTTTAATCACGATGCAAACCAAGCGGGTAAATTACAAACTCGTATTGACCGTGGGATTGGCTCTCTCACCCGCTTAGTGCAAATATTTTTTATTGATATCTTGCCCTTATTTACCAGTGCCATTGTTGCGCTCGGGCTCATGTTTTATGCCAACATCTATGTCGGATTAGTCGCCCTTAGCATTGTGCCAATTTACTTTTGGCTGACCTATAAACAAGCGCAAAAGCTCGGGGGATGGCGTAGAAACTTACGTGACGGTCGTGAGAAAAAAAGCCAAGGGATTTTAGGTATTATTAATTCAATTACCGTCATTAAGTCGTTTAATCGCGAATCGATTGAAGCAGAAAAACAGCTAAAACTACAAAAAGAACTCACCCACAACCAAATGCGCACGCGCCAAACCAGTTTTGTGTTTGATGGCTTAAAAACCTTTATTGAACAAATTGGCATTGTGCTCATTATTATATTAACAGCCTATTTTGTGCTCGATGGACAAATGACCATTGGGATGATTATGTACCATGTTTTACTCTTTAATAATGTTTCAGCTCCGATTCGCTCTTTGCATCGCATCTATGATGAAGTGAATGATGCCATGATTTATGCCGAAAGCTTCTTTGGCATTCTTGAAGCGGATGATGAAATTGAACATTCTGGCCCCTTAAAGCCATCAATTCAGGGTGAATTTAAACTACAAAATGTCGACTTTTCCTATCCCAATGGTCATCAAGCTTTAAAACAGATCAATATGACCATTCAACCCAATAAAATTACTGCCTTAGTCGGTTTGTCGGGTGCAGGAAAATCGACCTTAATTAGTCTCTTAGACAAATTTTACCAACCTCAAGCAGGAACAATTCAGATTGATGGGATTCCCCTGCAAGACATCGATACGCATTATTTACGTGAACATATTGGTTTAGTTTTGCAAAAAAATCATATTTTCCAAGGCACAATTTTTGAAAATATTCGTTATGGTAAAACCCATGCCAGCTTAGACGATGTCATTGAAGCTGCAAAAAAAGCCTCAATTCATGAGCAAATTTTGCAACTCGAACATAGCTATGACACAGATGCACTTATGCTGTCCGGTGGCCAACAACAACGCATTGCCTTAGCACGAATGTTTTTAAAAAATCCACCGATTATTTTTTTAGATGAACCTACAGCCAGCTTAGATGCGATTGCCACTGAGCAAATCAAACACAGCCTCGATGAAATTAAGCAAGGCCGTACTGTGGTCATTATCTCCCACAGTTTGTCGCAAATTATTGATGCTGATTACACCTATGTGATGAAAGATGGATGTATTGCAGAACATGGCGAACATCATCAGCTTTATCATCAAGAAGGTGTGTATAAAGATATTTTTGATGCGATGGCCAAGAGCCTCAATATTGAAAAAATTGCCAAAACCTTTGAAGAAGATGGTGAAGAAGAAACACATAGTTAAGCAAACCATACGCACTTAAAAATAAAAAAGCCTGCAATTCGCAGGCTTTTAAGCTTCATTCAGTCGCTTAGCGCTGAACCTTCAACTCAATTTCTTCTACACTGGTATGGCGCACATCAAGACCTTTCACCATATAAATCACTTGCTCTGAAATATTGCGTGCATGGTCACCAATACGTTCCAAAGAACGAAGTACCCACATTACATTAATCACACGCGTAATATGGCGCGGATCTTCAATCATATAGGTCATTAAAGTACGTGTTGCAGACTGATATTCACGGTCAATATCGGCATCAGCCAACAGTACTTTTAAAGCCTGATCTACATCTAAACGTGCAAAAGCATCTAAGGCATCATGAATCATGACACGCACTTGGTTACCAATATGACGAGTTTCCATGTAACCGCGAGGTGAACCACCCTCTTCACATAAGCTTTGTGCAATACGGGCAATTTTTGCAGCTTCATCACCAATTCGTTCTAAATCTGTATTGGCTTTGGACATTGCAATCACCATACGTAAATCAATAGCTGCAGGATGACGACGTGCCAAAATTAAGGTCAGCGCTTCATCAATTTCTGTTTCTAAACGATTTACTGCATTGTCTTGAAATTGCACATCAATCGCCATCGCGGCATCGGTATCCAATAAAGCATGGATTGCATTTGCCACCTGCTGTTCAACCAAACCACCCATGGTCATAAACTTCGTGTTTACACCCTGTAAATCTTCATTAAATTGAGACGAAATATGGTGATTTAAAATTGGGTTGTTTGGGCTCAATGCATGCACTCCACAGCAACAAATTTAGAGAATTTAATAGGCTCTATTAGAACATATCCATTATGAAGCTTTTATGACGACTTAAGGTTTATTTATACGCATATCGACCGTAGGTTGAGACAGCCAGATGTTCATTTCTTCAAGGTCAGTTTCACTCAACTTACCCACAGCCGCTTTAAGCTTCAATACATGGACCAAATAATCATATTTGGTATTTAAATAATCTTGCTTAGCAGAAAAAGCGTTACGCTGCGCCAATAGTACATCGACCATGGTTTTTAAGCCCTCACGGTACTGTGCTTGTGAAGCCTTCGACACCGTTGCAGAAGACTCCATTGCAGCTTTACGCGCTTGGATCTTCGTTTGATCTGTGTCTACCTGCATATAGGCTTGCTTGACATCCGTTGTGGCTTTACGGACAGCTGCGTCTAATTCTGCTTCACTTTTTTGCACATTCACTGCGGCTTGTTTAATCGACTTCTGCGTACGCCCACCCGTATACAGATTCCAATTCATTTCTACACCCACTTGGTTAAACTGACCATCTTGCGACATGATCGAGTTTGGGCTTTGCTTGGCATAACCATACGTACCAACAGCTTCAATTTGTGGGTAAAGTGCCGCTTTTTCGACACGCTTTTTATCTTCGGCATAACGTTGTTGCATACGTGCTTGCAAAATACCGAGGTTCTGCCCCATGGCTAAATCTTCCCAAGCCTGCATACTACTTGGAACAGGTTTCTGAAATTCAAAATCATCACGTAGCACGGCTAAATTTTCAGTATAAGGGCCAATCATTTGCTGGAGTTTTTCTTGTGCCAACACCAATTGTACTTGTGTGGCCATGCGGTTCGCCCGCGCATTTTGATACTGCGCATTGGCTTCACTCACATCGCTTTTAGCCACTAAGCCTTCTTTGAGCTTGGCATCCATCATTTTGAGCTGTTCAGATAGTGCTTTTTCTTCTTGTAAATTAGCCACGGTTAAAGCTTGCTGACGCAGTACATTAAAATAGGAATCCGCGACATTTAAAATATGATCTTGTCGTTGTAACCGAAGACTAATTTCACTCAAATTAATTGAGGTTTTGACTTGCTTTAACCCTTCCCATGCATCCCAGCGAAAAAGTGGCTGGCGAGCTGTTAAAGCAATTTGTTTACTGGTCACACTGCTAGGCATATTCAACCCTGCCGATGCACCTGATGTATTTTCACCTTGGTTTTTACGGGTCACATTGCCCGATAAGCTAATCGTGGGCAATAAATTGCCTGAAGCAATACCAAGGTTCAATTGATCGGCTTTATACTGCAACTGATTGGCTTGCCAAGTAGGATCAGACTGTTTTGCTCGTTCATAAGCATCGACCAAATCCAAGGCAGTGGCCCATGGACTTAAGAACAACGCACACGTACAGAGTAAGTAATTTATCTTCATTTTTTTTGGCAAATCCCTGCAATTCTTTATCGCTTCTTTGACATTCAATCTGAAGTCAAAGCAAATACTAAAGCGATTTATGCAATTTTCCGTATGATTTTTATTAATTTTTTACAGTGATTCTTATAATTTAGCGTATTTTCCTGAAATAATCATAAACGCTGACAACGCTGTAACAAAGCAATGCACAATACTACACATTCTTCATGCTTTTGGCGCTATAAAATACCGACATTCTATCGGACAAATTTCAATTTTTTGTGACTGGGTGACTGTGTCTTTACGTTCTTTTTTTTCTGTTCCATACAGAATTCTCCTTATTGGTTGCATAATTGCAATGGTTGCCTGTCAGCAACAAGATGAGCCACACCCAATTAAAGAGCAAATTGAAACACCTAAAGTACAAAATACGGCAGTTGATCTCACGCTCATGTGCCAAAATATTAAAAAAAATATGGCTGAGATTAATGATCAGCGTACCACTTTTGCCCTAGAACAAATTAATCAAGATTTAAAAGTTTGCTTGCCTTTGCTTAATCTTGAGCAACAAAAAGCCTTATTAAGCCTATCCTTAAAAATGTACGATAACTTTTTACAAGTTACCCGTACCCCTGCACAGCAAATCGCCTTTGAGCGCTATGCGTTTGATATGGCACAACACCCCACCATTCATCAGAGTCATTTTGAACAGCTGACCGCCCGTGATCAATACTTACTCAAACACCAAGGACAAGCCTATGTTGAAGTGGTGGATGCAGGCAATGAACAACTGAGCTACCGTCGTAGCCCTGAATATCTGGCCCGGATTTTTGCGCCATATATGCCAGAGGCTGAAAAAGTATTTATTGAAAACTTGGCGCATCAAAATATTGAAACTGCTATTCAAGACAAAAGCCTGCTCATTGAACCCTTTGAAGTGGCACGGCGCGCGCTCTATTGGGAAGATTATATTCAACAATATCCACAAAGTAGCTACTTAAGTGATGCTAAATTGCTTCTCGCACAATATCGTTATTTTTTATTTATTGGTGCACCCAAAAGCCCCGTATCAGAAGGCTATCATGACCAATATTCTGTACGAGTAAGCTCTTGGGAGGAAATTGAAAAACTATCCCAACGCCATGATTCTGAATTATCAAAATTGGCGAAGAAATTTATTCAGTTCTATCACATGAGCGAAGAGCAACGTAGACAAAAGATTCCTGCATCTGCAACTGCCGAACAACAATTGATACATTATCTTGATTTAACACGCCAAAACTCTAGCAAAGACTGTTTTAGTGATGCTATCTGTCTGTGATGTATACACATCATCACCTTGTTAAATCTTCGCAAAGCATTTTTATCGTACTGATTACTGTCGCTTCGTGCTTTGTTTTTCAGTACAACTCCGCTAAAATTAGAGCATCGCTTGACGGAGCGCGGGTAATCTCCCGCTGAGATCACTTAAAAGCATTACATGCTTTTAAAGGTGAGTACCGTTGAACCTGATCAGGTTAATACCTGCGTAGGAATCAAGCCAGCTAAAAACTGAAAGCCTATATCTTGTCTATTGGTCGGTAGAAATACCCTGCTTTTTACATATTTTTATATGTTCAGGCGCGCCATAAGTACAACTTGCCCCCTGTTTTTGGTCGTGCTTGATTCGTTGATGTCATTCATAAGGATCATTGTAATGAACCAATTAACGAATCTCACCGCTACAGATCTTTCTGCTCAACATGAGCAAGATGCTAAAGATCTCACTCGAATTTTACCTGCATCACGTAAGGTATATCTCCAAGGCTCACGCCCAGATATACAAGTTCCCATGCGTGAAATTGCATTAACAGATACACCAACCGAGCAAGGCCTCGAAAAAAATCCGGCACTGATGGTCTATGACACCTCTGGCGTGTATACCGACCCAAATGTCAATATCGATCTCAATGTCGGCTTACCTCACGTGCGTGAAGCTTGGATTGCCGAGCGTAACGACACAGAATGTTTAGACACACTCAGCTCTAAATTTGGCCAAGAACGCCTACGTGACATTCGTACGGCAGAGATTCGCTTTGCACACATACAAAAACCACGCCGTGCAAAAGCTGGAAAAAATGTAACGCAAATGCATTATGCCAAACAAGGCATTATTACCCCAGAAATGGAATACATCGCAATTCGTGAAAACCAACGCCAAAGCGAAGGTGTGGATATGCGCCAGCATGCAGGTCAAAACTTTGGCGCACATAATTTAATGGAAATCACACCTGAATTTGTGCGTAAAGAAGTCGCTGAAGGCCGCGCGATTATTCCAGCCAATATTAATCACCCTGAAATTGAACCGATGATTATTGGTCGTAATTTTTTAGTCAAAATTAATGCCAATATTGGCAACTCGGCATTGGGTTCAAGCATTGATGAAGAAGTTGCCAAAATGACTTGGGCTACCCGCTGGGGGGCCGACACGATTATGGACCTATCAACCGGCAAAAATATTCATGAAACCCGCGAATGGATTATTCGTAATTCTCCTGTACCCATTGGCACAGTACCAATTTACCAAGCCTTAGAAAAAGTAAATGGTGTTGCAGAAGACTTAAACTGGGAAATCTTTAAAGACACCTTAATTGAACAAGCCGAACAAGGCGTCGATTACTTTACCATTCATGCTGGAGTGCTATTGCGCTATGTACCAATGACCGCTAACCGCCTCACAGGGATAGTCTCTCGTGGTGGGTCCATCATGGCACAGTGGTGTTTGGCACATCATCAAGAAAACTTCCTCTACACACATTTCGATGAAATTTGTGAAATTATGAAAGCCTATGATGTTTCATTTAGTTTAGGTGATGGTTTACGTCCAGGTTGCATACAAGATGCCAATGATGAAGCGCAGTTTAGTGAATTACGCACCCTAGGGGAACTAACCCATCGCGCATGGGAACATGATGTTCAGGTGATGATTGAAGGCCCCGGCCATGTACCTATGCACATGATTAAGGAAAATATGGACTTACAACTTGAAGTCTGCCAAGAAGCACCTTTCTATACACTCGGCCCTTTAACCACTGATATTGCACCAGGCTATGACCATATTACTTCAGCAATTGGCGCAGCCATGATTGGTTGGTACGGTACAGCCATGCTTTGCTATGTTACACCGAAAGAGCACTTGGGCTTACCCAATAAAAAAGATGTAAAAGACGGCATTATTACCTACAAAATTGCAGCCCATGCTGCCGACTTAGCCAAGGGCCATCCGGGTGCGCAGGCACGTGACAATGCGCTTTCTAAAGCCCGTTTTGAATTCCGCTGGGAAGACCAATTCAACTTAAGCTTAGATCCTGACACAGCTCGAAGCATGCATGATGAAACCATGCCAAAAGACGCACATAAATCTGCGCACTTCTGTTCAATGTGCGGACCTAAGTTCTGTTCTATGAAAATTACACAAAATGTACGTGAATATGCCAAGGCAAATAGTTCCAGCCAAAGCACTGAAATGCATACATTAAATCAAAAAATTGAACATGGATTTAGTGAAATGAAAGCCGTTTATCAGGAACATGGCCAAAAATTATACTCCAAAGTATAATTGACACAAAAAATCTTTTATCTTCGAGTCATTCTCAGTTAGGATGAAAAACAGCTGTTTTTCATCCTAATAAAGCTTATGAATATTATTAAACAAGCCTCTTATAATCAGAATAATTTTACGATAGAAAGCCGTGAGCATGTCTTCAAAGGATTTATTCAAGTTGAAAAAGTCAGCTTACGTTACCGCTTATTTAATCAAGAACAATATAGTCGTACTTTGGCGCGTGAACTCATTCAACGTAAAGAAGCTGCAGGCGTGTTATTGTATAGCCCAACACAACAAAAAATTGGCTTAATTGAACAATTTCGTATCGGTGCAATTGATGATGCAGATTCTGCATGGCAACTCGAAGTCATTGCAGGCGTATTAGATGGAAAAGAATCACCTGAAAGCTGTATTCGCCGTGAAAGCCTTGAAGAATCAGGCTGTGAAATCGACCAGCTTCAGCATTTATTTACCTTCTATCCTTCTGCGGGTGCTTGCTCTGAAATTTTTCATTTATATGCTGCAGCCACACAACTACCCGAACAAGGTGGTATTTTTGGCTTAGAAGAAGAAGGTGAAAATATTCAGCTTCATCTGATCGATTACACTGATATTCCAGCATTATTAACCAATGGTCGGTTAAAGAATGCGCCTGTCATAATGGCCTTGCAATGGTTACAAATGCAGATAGATACTATGAAGAATGTCTAAGGGGAAAGACATGCCTCTCATTAATAATAATGATCAACACAAACACGATTCCGTGTTTGATTGGACCATCATTCAAATATCAGATACACATCTGATGGATCAACACGAGTTAGATTTTGTCTCAGTCAACCCTGAGCAAAGTTTTCACGAAGTGATGCATCACATTCAGCAACAAGTGCCACATATCGATGCGATTATTCACACAGGTGACCTCGCACAAGTCCCTGTTGCTGAAACCTATAGCCGTTATTTGCAGTTTATGACTGGATTAGATATTCCCCACTATCAAATTCCAGGCAATCATGACTGTACAGAAATTTTTCCATTCCATTTGCAGCAAGATCAAGCACACATTTTACATTATGGTGCATGGAGTGCGATTTTGCTCAATAGTGCAGTCAAAGACAAAGTCGATGGCTGGATTAGCGAAACACAGTTACAACAATTACATCAGCTTCTGAGTGATCACCCACAACAGCATATTTTGATTGCTTGCCATCACCACCCCTTTGCGATGGAATCTGCATGGATTGATCAGCATAAACTTAAAAATGCGACACATTTGATGGATGTGATTTCACAGCACAGTAATGTCAAAATTGTGATCTGTGGACACGTGCATCAAGATTCAATGAATACATGGAATAATATTCAATTTTTATCGACACCTTCGACCAGTATCCAGTTTAAACCATATAGCCAAACCTTTGCTTTAGATCAAGTTTTACCTGGATATAGAGTGATACGCTTAAAGAATAATGGCGAATTTGAAACCGAAGTACATCGTGTTGCTTTATCGCAGCCACAAATAAATGTCGAAATTTCAGGTTATTAACTTTTCAATTTGTTTTTTTTCTATTACTTTATGTCCTCAAATGGAAAAGTGATATAAAACATCCAGACATCTGGGACTATCAAAAAGGAAAAAAAGTCTATATGATGACGACCCCCACAGGAGGAAACTCCTTGAAAGGGTGGATATAACATGCATATCACCATATTTTTTGCGTATAACCATTTACGTATATGATGAGGAATGCCCTATATGGCGAATGATAACCAAAATCAAGTTTTAGACGAACAAACTGATGTTGCAGAAGAGAAGTCTGTAAAACGCGTACGCAAAACTAAGCCAAAGTCGGCTGATGGCGGTTCTACTGCAAGCTTATTTGGTATTGAACCTTATCAGCCGAAGAAAAATGAAGAATACATGTCAGAAGGCCAACTTCAACATTTCCGCAATATTTTACTTGCGTGGAAATCTGAGTTGATGTCTGAAGTTGACCGTACGCTAAACACAATGCAGGATGAAAACACTGCACTTCCTGATGTTAACGACCGTGCTACACAAGAAGAAGAGTTTGCGATTGAATTACGTACACGTGACCGTGAACGCAAATTGATTCGTAAAATTGAGCAATCAATTGAAGCAATTAAAAACGATGACTACGGTTTTTGTGAAACTTGTGGTATCGAAATTGGCTTGCGTCGTTTAGAAGCACGCCCAACTGCGACTCTTTGTATTGACTGTAAGACTTTGGCAGAGATCAAAGAGAAGCAAAATAACGGTTAATTCATGTTATTGAGTAATGCATCCCTCCCCCTTCCTTTAAATCAGGAAGGGAAAGAAGTGAATTACGTGGGTCGGTTTGCGCCATCGCCAACCGGCCCTTTGCATTTTGGGTCTTTAATTACTGCTGTTGCAAGCTATTGCGAAGCCCGCGCTCAGCAAGGTTCATGGCTGGTTCGGATTGAAGATACCGACATCCCCCGCATTTATCCTGGCAGTGAAGCGCATATTTTACGTGCCATAGATGCCTTTGAATTTGATCCAGATAGCAACATCATTTTTCAAAAAGACCGCTTAAACATTTATGAAGACGTGATTCAGCAATTACATGCTCAAGGCTTGGTCTATGCTTGCCAATGCACACGTAAAATGCTCGGTTCTAATCATATTTATCAAGGCACGTGCAGAGATCTACAGCTCGATTTAGCCCATCAAGCCATTCGGGTTAAAGTGTCAGATCAAGTCATCCAATTTACAGATCCAATTCAAGGTACGCATCAATCGAATTTAAAATTTGATTTAGGTGATTTCGTGCTAAAACGCCGTGACGGCATTATTAATTACCAATTGGCTGTTGTTGTCGACGATCATTTGCAAGGGATCACGCATGTGGTGCGTGGTGCCGATTTACTCGACAACACCGAGCGACAAATCTGGTTGGGTCAACTTTTGGGCTATGCGCCACTGCAGTATATGCACTTGCCGCTTGCCATGAATGATCAAAGGCAAAAACTTTCTAAGCAAAATATGGCCGAAGCTTTAGATTTAAGCCAACCTTCGCAATTGCTACAACGTGCACTCAAAGCTTTACATCAACCCGAAGTAGAACTCGACCGCCCTGCACGTATGCTCCAACAAGCGGTTGCACAGTGGTCAAGTACATATATTCCACATCAAACTATGCTCGAAGGTATTTACACCTAAAAACACACCGCTACGCCTGTGTATTACCTTTCTATACTGTTATAACCTAGATTTTTTAAACTGTATCCATCTTTTATACGGCGCTTATTACGCTCATTCTGTGTATACACCTAGGGCAAAGCTGAACATTCGCCCACACGGGCATAAAAATGCCGAGTACGGTTTTCACCCTACTCGGCTGATCGATTCAACTTTAAACGGCTTAGAAGCTCGATTCTTCTTTACTTGGGTTTACTTGATTGGTCGTGCTTTCAATCTTAAGGATTAAACTCATCATCACCGCACACATAATTAAAGATGAACCACCATAACTAATAAAAGGCAAGGTTAAACCTTTTGTTGGTAGCATCCCCATGTTCATGCCCGCATTCACCAAAATTTGCAGTAAGAAAATAATACTAATGCCATAAGCCAAATAGCCTGCACGCAAGTATTGATTACGTAAGGCACGATGACCAATTTTAATACTGCAGACCACCAGTGTGAATGACAGAATCATCACGGTGGTAATCCCCATAAAGCCGAACTCTTCACCCAAAATAGCCAACATAAAGTCAGTATGTGCTTCAGGTAAATAGGACATTTTTTGGATACTATGACCGAGACCAACCCCAAACCATTCACCACGACCAAAAGCCATCAACGCATTAGAGAGCTGATAACCTGTGCCCAGCGGATCGGCCCAAGGATTGGTAAACGATAAGGCGCGTTGTAAACGATATGGCTCAAAGACAATCGCGACAATTAAGCCCACCACAATAAAGGCCATGAACGCGATAAACTGTACAGCAGGCGCGCCTGCCAAAAAGAATACGCCTAAAATCATCAAGACAATTACAGCGGTTGCCCCTAAGTCGGGCTCAGCCAAAATCAGGCCGACCGTGATAATCATGACCCCACCTAAGCGCACTAAGCCAGAGACGCTATTACGCACCTCCTCTGCCCTTCGTACCACATAATCGGCGGTGAAAATGGCCATCATCACCTTCGCCACTTCAGAAGCCTGTAAGGTAAAGCCTGCAATTTTAATCCATCGGGTGGAACCATTGACTTCTGTACCAGCGACCAACACCACGGCCAGCAGTAAAATGGTTAATATCCAAAATGGAAAAGTATTATTAAACCAGACATTTAAAGGGACTTTATATACTGCATAAGCCGCCATAGAAGCAGCTAAAATTGAAATCCCATGTCGCGTGATATAGTGAAATGGATTTTCATGTAAACGTGCAGCATACGGCATAGATGCCGATGCCACCATAATTGAACCAATACACAGCAATGCCAATACACTAAATATGAGCACATTACGTGTGGTAATTTCGGCGGGCACGCGTGGTGCCCAGCGCTCATATACCTCGGTAATTTTAGTTATGGTCGTCTGAGCTAACCCAGCCATACAACTTTCCTTATCATTTTTTTAAGCCAATGCGTTCACGCAGTCGACAAACTGATGGCCGCGTTCACTATATCCTTTAAACATATCAAAACTTGCACATGCAGGTGATAGTAGTACGACATCATACGCTTGAGCATGTTGTTGGCACATTTCAACTGCTTGTTTTAAAGTTTCAGCATGTACTAATGTGGTTGTTCCTGTAATTGCTTTTTCAATAATTGGGCGGTCTTCACCAATGAGTACTGCAACCTTGGCATATTTTTGTAGCGAATCACGCAGTGCAGTAAAATCCTGCCCTTTGCCTTGACCGCCTAAAATAATGACCACTTTACCGCCTTTGGCCTCAATGGCAGCCCCTAAGCCATCCACTGCGGCCAATGTCGCGCCAATATTGGTGCCTTTTGAGTCGTTGTAATAACGCACATCATGCAATTCTTTCACGAACTCACAGCGATGCTCTAAACCTTTAAAGGTTTTTAGGGTATTTAACATACTGTCTAGGCTTAGGCCAATTGCTTCGCCTAATGCTAAACATGCCAATGCATTCGCTACATTATGCGTGCCCTGAATATACATGTCTGCACTATTGAGTAAACGCTCACGACCACGTGCCAACCAAATAGTGCCATCATCGTCTTTCAACACACCAAATTGATTAATATCAGGTGCATTTAAGCCAAAGCTTTGCATTGGGGTAGCATCTGGCACCAACGGACGTGTTAAAGAGTCGTCGCGGTTAAATACAACTTTTTTCACAGCTTGAAAGATTCTGTGCTTCGCTGTGTGATAACCCATCATATCGCCATGGCGGTCTAAATGGTCTTCACTCATATTGAGCACTACAGCCACCTCAGCAGCCAAATTGGATGTGGTTTCGAGTTGGAAGCTTGAGAGTTCAAGCACATAAAGCTCAGGATCATCTTTGGTTAAGTCCAAAGCAGGACGACCCAAGTTACCACCCACAGCCACTTTTTTACCAGCATCAGCAGCCATTAAGCCAAATAAAGTGGTTACGGTACTTTTCGCATTTGAACCTGTAATGGCAACAATCGGTTTATCTGTTGCGCGGCGTAAAATTTGAATTTCACTCACCACAGGAATGCCTTTTGCAACCGCAGCTTGTATTTCTACTAATTTTGGATCAAGCCCTGGGCTAATGACAATTTCTTCGGCTTGTAATAACAATTCTTGATCTAATTGACCAAAACTGGTTTGCACATCACTGGGGATTTGGTCATGTCCGGGTGGCGTTTCTCGAGAGTCTGTTACTGCAACACGGTAGCCTTTGTCATGTAAGAAATTAACTGCTGCAACACCAGATATTCCGAGCCCAGCAACGACTTTTAATCCACCACGTTGTATTAACATTTTTGCCTCTGTTTATGGTCTATTTTACAACTGTGGAAATGTTAGCACTTTGCTGTTTTGAATGCTTTTTCTGTTTTAACTTTATGATGGTTTTTTTGTGTCGGCGCGTAAAAAAACCGTCATAAAAATGACGGTTTTCTTTTACACAGCATATTTTCAATGGCTAAAGCAATTACTTCCATTTAACCGCCTGTACTTGCTCTTTTTGAGGGCGTGCTTCTTCTGTAGCAGAACAACCACAACTCCCACCACAACCCGCAACCGCAGCAGGTTTTAACCATGTTGCCAGTTTTGACCAACCACGGCGTGCACAAGCTTTTGAAATAGACGTGAAGACTGAGTTCGATGTTTGAGGAAATACCTTTTTAAACACCACGACAGCACTCCAAATGACCAAAGCAGCCACAATTAGAATTTCAATCATCTCAATCTCCTTTTACCATCAAAGTAAAATGTTTTAATCTAAATTTTTAACCTAAATAATGCGATGCAATTTGATAGGTCAAAAATGACATGAAATATGCCAAACCAAACAGGTAAATCGTCATGAATGTAACTGTTTTCATTGAGCCTGTTTCACGTTTCACTGTTGCCAATGTCGCTAAGCAATGCGGTGCATAAATAAACCAAACGAGCAGTGACAAACCTGTTGCCAATGACCAGCTTAAGTCACCCGTACTGATGAGTGTTGATAGCCCTTGTGCCACAGCATCATCGTCTGCTGCAGATAAGGCATATACCGTACCTAAAGCAGCCACAACCACTTCACGTGCAGCCATTGCTGGAATTAAGGCAATACAAATCTGCCAATTAAACCCAAGTGGTGCAAAAATAGGTTGCATTAAATGCCCAAGCATCCCTGCAAATGAATAATCGATATCTGGCAGCGTTGCACCTTCTGGCGGTTGAGGGAAGGTACACAAGAACCACAATAAAATTGAAAGCGCAAAGATAATACCACCCACACGCTTTAAGAAGATTTTGGCGCGATCCAATAGACCAATCCAAACACTCTTAAAATCTGGAATACGATAACTTGGTAATTCCATTAAAAGTGCATGTTGTGATTTATCTTTTTGGAAGAATTTAAGTACGGTCGCAACCAATAAAGCACTCACAATCCCTGCTGCATATAAGCCAAACAGTACCAAGCCTTGTAGATTGAACACTCCCCAAACCATTTTTTCTGGAATAAAAGCAGAAATCAGTAGCGCATAAACAGGTAAGCGTGCCGAACAGGTCATCAGTGGCGCAACAAAAATCGTGGTTAAACGGTCACGTGGGTCGCTAATGCTTCGAGTTGCCATAATGCCAGGTACGGCGCATGCAAAACTTGATAGCAATGGAATGAAGGCACGGCCACTTAAGCCAGCTTTATACATCAACTTGTCTAAAAGGAATGCGGCACGAGGTAAATAACCCGATTCTTCTAAAACCAAAATAAAGAAGAAAAGAATTAAAATCTGTGGCAAGAAGACTACAACACCACCTGCACCCGCAATAATGCCGTCCACCACCAAACTATTGAGCATTGGGTGTGAAATATAAGCACCAACGGTTTCGCCAAACCAACCAAAGAAGCCTTCAATACCATCCATAAATGGCGCAGCCCATGCAAAGACCGCTTGGAATACCACAAACATCATCACAGCAAGGCTAATCAAGCCAAACACAGGATGTAAAAATATTTTATCTAAAAAGTCAGAACGCTTATCTTCTTGGTCTACATACACCACTACATCTTTTAAGATGTTTTCGATTTGTGCATGAACAGAATCTGCTTTGCCCACGTCACTCAACGCAGCATCAGGTGTTCTAAAGGTGCCTGCATCCAGCGCACCCATGAGATTTTCAATGCCTGCATTACGTACAGCCACTGTTTCTACCACTGGAATACCCAAACGCTGAGAAAGTTTTTGCGTATTAATCTGCATGCCACGACGACGTGCTTCATCCATCATATTCAATACCAGTAGAATAGGACGTTTCAGCTCAATCATTTCCATGACAAGGCCCAAATGCAGTTTTAAGTTTGTGGCATCCACCACACATAAAAATGCATCTTGTTGGCCTTCTTCTGCAATTTTACCTTGTACCACATCACGGGTAATCGCTTCATCGGGACTGGTCGCATTCAGACTATATGTACCGGGTAAATCTAACACACGTACAGGCTTACCTGAAGGCAATACAAATTGACCAACTTTACGCTCAACGGTTACACCCGCATAGTTCGCAACTTTTTGGCGCGTACCCGTTAAATGGTTAAATAATGAGGTTTTACCGCAGTTGGGATTCCCGACTAAAGCAATACGAAGAGCATCACTCATGCTGACGCTCCTTCAAGCAAAATTTCAATTTTTTCGGCTTCGACTTTACGTAAAGCAAAACGCGTAAATCCAACTTGAATTAAAATAGGATCACCACCAAAAATGCCTTTGGTGATAACTTGTACTTTCGTACCCGCAACAAAACCCAACGTTTCTAGGCGACTTGCTACTAAATCAGTCTGAGTTTCGCCATCCAAAGTACGATTTACTTTGCTAATGATGGCAGTTTGTTTGACTTTTAAATCAGATAAACGCACCGCATCCAACCCTTAAATATTTTGAACAGTATACAAACAAATGAGAATAATTACCAAATCAGATACGATAATGATTCGCATCTGTTATAGCACATTGATTACTAAGAATTGTTACAATACATTTGATAAAATCAATCATCACCATCGGTTATATTCATTAATTCTGAGTGCGTCATGCTAAATAAAAAACCTCGTATTCCAACTCCTGTTAGCATTCCGGAACACTATAGTTTTTTAAAAGGTTATCGAGACGATTTAATCGCACAGACCGTTAGCCCGCACACGCGAAATGCCTATTTATCGGATTTAATCCAATGTAGTGAATGCCTTACTCACCCAATGCCGACGTGGTCTGCAGACGATATTTCTGATGTTTTATTACATCTAACGCAACAGGGTAAAAGCCCTCGCTCAATTGCTCGTTGCTTATCTGCCATGCGTTCGTTTTTTAAATTTCTGCGGGAGCAAAAACTGCGCAGTGACAACCCTGTCAGCACACATAAAACCCCAAAACTCGGTCGAGCTCTGCCCAAGGATTTGTCTGAAGCCAATGTCGAAGCACTTATTTTGGCACCCGATATTCAAACCGCTTTAGGTTTACGTGATCGTGCCATGTTAGAAGTGCTCTATGCCTGTGGCCTACGTGTGACGGAACTCTTAAATTTAAGATTAGAGTTGATGAATCTGAAGCAAGGCTATATTCGCATTGTCGGTAAAGGCAATAAAGAACGCTTGGTGCCCATGGGTCAGGCTGCCTGTGAATGGGTCGAAAAATATCTCAATGAATCACGACCACAACTCTATAAAACTGCGACTGACTATGTGTTTTTAACGCAACTGGGCGGGATTATGAGTCGACAAAATTTTTGGTACGCCATTAAACGTTACGCCTTACAAGCAGGCATACAAGCAGAACTTTCACCACATACATTACGCCATGCCTTTGCAACACATTTACTGAATCATGGTGCAGACCTACGTGTGGTACAAATGTTATTAGGTCATAGTGATTTATCAACCACACAAATTTACACCCATGTGGCGCAAGTCCGTATGCAACAGCTCCATGCTCAGTTTCATCCACGCGCTTAACGGTATGGCATATCAGACCAAGAAGTTTTTTTCACACCCGATTTTTTTGCTATGCTAGCTCACCTGTTTTTTAAAAAGCGAAAAGAAAAGGGTTTTTTATGCTATTTACCCGTTCAAAAATTGTGATCGCATGTACACTTGCTACAGGCCTTGCTTTAAGTGCTTGCAGCAAATCAAATAATGATGAAGAAAAACAAGCGCCTTTAACCGCAAGTGCGCCAGCAACGGGCGAAGCCTCTACCCTTTCAGAACGCAATCAACAGCAACGTCTCATTCAGACCCTGCAAGAAGGCCTGAAAAAAGCCAACATTACTGCCAAAATTAGCAGTGTAAAAGCCACCGAAGTCCCAAATTTATTCTGGGTAAGCTTTGAAGGCATGTCTTCTGTGTATGCCACAGCCGACGGCAAATACATTATTCAAGGTGATGTCATCCGCTTAGGTGACAAAACTTTGCATAATGTCAGCGAAAGTTTGCAGTCTGAAGTGACCAAAAAAGAATTAGCAAAACTCAAAACTGAAGATCTCATTGTTTACAAAGCAAAAGGTAAAACACAGCATGTGATCTACGTCTTTACCGATGCAAGCTGTCCGTATTGCCATAAACTGCATGAACATTTAGATGAGATTACCAGCAAAGGCATCGAAGTTCGCTATATTGCATGGCCACGTGGTGACCAATTTTTGCCGGCAATGGAAAGTGTTTGGTGTAGTGCAAACCGTCAAGAAGCCTTCAATCAAGCGATTTCAGGGGTTCAACTCCCTCCTGCATCATGCAAAAACCCAGTCCGCGACATGTACAAATTGGGTCTGAATATTGGCGTAAATGGCACTCCTGCAATTTATAATACCGACGGTGTTTATTTGGGTGGCTACATGGAGCCTAGCGAATTAATTGGACGCTTAAATAAATAAAATTTATTGATTAAATTACTGTTTTTTATAGATAGATATAAATTTGTGAATCTCCTAGAGTCATAGGCTTTTTTTAGCTATGATCTAGGTTCACTTAAAAAATTTGCTGAAATAAATGGAGTGTGACGTGAAACCAGTTCGTCTGGCAATCCTCGGTCTTGGTACTGTGGGTGGTGGTGCCCTTAAACTACTAAAAGAAAATGCTGCTGAGATTAAACGTCGCACCGGTCGTGAAATTGAAATTACCCATGTGGGAACGCGTCGCCCGCGTCCTGACCTTGATTTACCTGCATCAGTTCAACAAAGCGCAGATCTTTTAGAGATCGTTCGCCAACCTGATGTCGATGTTGTCATTGAGGTTATGGGGGGTATTCACCCTGCGTATGAAGTGATCAAAGAAGCTATTTTACACGGTAAGCAAATTGTGACAGCCAACAAAGCCCTGCTCGCAGAGCACGGTAATGAGCTGTTCAAACTGGCTGATGATCATCATGTACAAATTGCCTATGAAGCTGCAGTCGCTGGCGGTATTCCAATTATTAAAGTCATGCGTGAAGGCTTGGCTGCCAACAAAATTGATTGGTTAGCTGGCATTATCAATGGTACAGGCAACTTCATTTTGACTGAAATGCGCGAAAAAGGCCGTGCCTTTGCCGATGTACTCAAAGAAGCGCAAGAGCTTGGTTATGCAGAAGCAGATCCAACTTTTGACGTTGAAGGCATTGATGCTGCACATAAGCTGACACTTCTTGCATCTATCGCTTTTGGTATTCCATTGCAATTTGACAAAGTCTTCACTGAAGGCATTAGCAAAGTGACTGCACAAGATGTGAAATATGCTGAAGATTTAGGTTTCCGCATTAAACACTTGGGTATTGCACGCCGTGCAGCAAACGGTATCGAATTACGTGTACACCCGACGCTGATTCCAGAAGAACAGCTGATTGCCAATGTAAATGGCGTGAAAAATGCTGTATTAGTACAAGCCAATGCCGTTGGTCCAACACTTTACTATGGCGCTGGCGCTGGTGCAGGCCCTACAGCTTCTGCAGTTGTTGCTGACGTTGTCGATATCGTACGTGACATCTCTTATACCGAAGATGGTGCAGGGACTATTCCGCAATTAGCTTTTGAAAGCTTAAGCGATTTACCTATTCTGCCACGCGAAGAAATGACAACAGGTTACTACATCCGTATTAATGCTGAAGACCAAACTGGTGTTTTAGCTGAAGTGACCACTATTTTAAGCCGTGCAGGCATTAGCATTGATGCCATCATGCAACAATCGCGCTTAAAAGACCTTATTCCTATCGTGATTCTGACCGATCCAGTGAAAGAATCTAAAATGGATGAAGCCCTTCAACAAATTCAAGCATTGCCTGTCATTCATGGCGAAATTGTACGAATTCGTTTAGAATCGCTTGATAATTAATCGGGTTAAGGGGAAATTCTCCCCTTACCAAGCTCTATACACAATTGGAACATCATCATGTCGAATGCCAATCGTTATACTGGTTTAGTTGACCGCTATCGCGACCGTTTACCAGTGTCTGCCACTACTAAAGCGATTTCTTTAGGTGAAGGTAATACCCCACTGATTAAACTTGCAAATATTCCGCGTTTAATTGGCAAAAATGTTGAAATTTATGTGAAGTACGAAGGCTTAAACCCGACTGGTTCATTTAAAGACCGTGGTATGACCATGGCGGTAACAAAAGCTGTTGAAGAAGGCTCAAAAGCAATTATCTGTGCATCTACAGGTAATACCTCAGCAGCTGCAGCCGCTTATGCTGCTCGCGCTGGCATCAAAGCATTCGTTTTAATCCCAGAAGGCAAAATTGCCATGGGTAAAATGGCGCAAGCAATGATGTATGGTGCTATCACCATGCAAATCCGCGGTAACTTTGACGATGGCATGCGCCTAGTGAAAGAAGTTGCAGACCAAGCACCTGTAACCATCGTAAACTCAATCAACCCATACCGTTTGCAAGGTCAAAAAACCATTGCTTACGAAATCGTTGATGAACTCGGTCGTGCACCAGACTACCACTGCTTACCTGTAGGTAACGCGGGTAACATCACTGCACACTGGATGGGTTATACAGAAGCTGTTGCAAACCAACCTGTAGGTGAGTTTGAACAAGTGATTTACGATGCGGCAACTGACGCCTTCACTGGCCCTAAACCAGAAGGTTTACCAGTGATGGTAGGCTATCAAGCATCTGGCGCCGCACCATTCCTACGTGGCGCACCTGTAGCAAATCCAGAAACAATTGCAACAGCAATTCGTATTGGTAACCCACAAAGCTGGAACCATGCAAAAGCAGTTGTACGCGATTCTCAAGGTTGGTTTGATGAACTGACTGATGCTGAAATTTTAGATGCACAGCGTATGCTTTCGATGTATGAAGGCGTATTTGTTGAGCCTGCATCTGCAGCATCAATTGGTGGTGCAATCCGCGACCTTAAAGCAGGTAAAATCCCTGAAGGTTCTGTGATTGTATGTACCGTAACAGGTAATGGTTTGAAAGACCCTGATACTGCAATCAAACAATGCTCTGATGCCGTAATGTTGTCAATCGATGCAACAATGGATCAAGTTCGTGATTCAATTTTGTCAAATATGTAATCACATATTTGATTGAATAAAGAAAACCCTGCACTAGCAGGGTTTTTTTATGGGCTAAATTTAGCCTAAAAATAAAAAGCTCAAGTTGAGTAAGAAGTTAAGCCTTAAATTCGTTTTGGTAACTGAGTTACCCAAGTCATTAAGCGCGTTGCATCATCTGTACGTGCTTGAGAGGTATCGGCTCCCAGTAACACAACAACAGCTGGACGATTATTTAATGTTGTATGCATCACAACACAGCGCCCTGCTTCATTGATATAGCCTGTTTTAGAAATATTAATATTCCAACCACCATTACGCACCAAGGCATTGGTATTATTGGATTTTAATACACGGTAGCCCAAGTTAAAGTCATAACTTGGTGTGGTAGAAAACTGACGGATTAAACCATATTGCGATGCTGTATTCACCAAAATCGCCAAATCACGCGCTGAAGCAACATTGCCCGGATGTAGACCTGTAGACTCTACATAATGCGTGCTGGTCATGCCCAATGAGCGCGCTTTGGCATTCATCGCGCTATAAAATGCACTACGACCACCCGGATAAGTACGTGCCAAAGCCGATGCTGCTGGGTTCTCTGACTTCATTAGCGCCAGTAACAATGCTTCTGCACGATTCATGCTATCGCCGGCACGTAAAGTCGAACTTGAGCTCTTACAGCCAGAACATGAAAAATCACCTTGCTGTAAGGTAATATTTTCAGACATGTTTAAGCGGGCATCTGAAATAACCACAGCAGTCATCAACTTGGTAATCGATGCAATAGAACGCGCAACATTACTGTTTTTACTGTACAGCACTTCGCCTGTTTGACCATCCATCACAATCGCCGCACGTGCATTAATGCTCGGTTGGTTGGCATAATTATTGGTATCCACAATACGTACCGTTTGTGACGGTGCATTTTGTGTCGTTACGCCATTCGAACTACGCACACTGGTGGTGATTTTGGTCGAACCCTGTGGTGATGGCTCATCTGTAGCAGATGAAACATCTTGATTTAAAAGTTGGCTGACATCATCAGATGACCAGCTCAAATTCGATTGACTCGTGTTTGGATTCATAATAATTTCAGCAAAGCTTACGGTGCTTATGCCAAATAAAAATGAAAAGCCCAACACGTGTGCGAATGATTTATTTAAATTCTTCACTTTTACTTACTCAACTCTATCTTAGTAATTTAGCTAAAAATTTGCCTATTACCATAAATATGCCTTACATTTAGGCACATAGCAGAACAATTTTTACCCACGACATTGTGTATCAAATATTTTCATCGTAGATAAGAATAGGATTGCTAATTTTGTCGTTTCATTGCAAGCTTATTTTGCTTTATGTAACAAAAAAGACATGTATAAAACAGAGGGAGAATGTCAGTGATCACAGTTTTGGTGGTGGACGATCATGAGTTGGTTCGTACAGGTATTTGTCGAATGTTAGAAGACCATGTGGATGTACAAGTGATTGGGCAAGCCGAATCTGGTGAAGAAGCGATTTCTCTGGTGCGTCAGCATCACCCCAATGTCGTACTTCTCGATGTGAATATGCCAGGTATTGGGGGTGTAGAAACCACACGACGTCTCTTACAAACAGCGCCTGATACCAAAGTGTTAGCCGTAAGTGGTCTTGCTGAAGAGCCTTATCCTTCCCTACTCCTAAAAGCAGGTGCGAAGGGCTATATCACCAAAGGTGCGCCTGTTACAGAAATGGTGCGTGCCATTAACAAAGTCATGCAAGGCGGTAAATACTTTAGTGCCGACATTGCAGAGCAATTGGCCAGCTCGTATTTATCTGACACTCAACAATCTCCTTTTGATGCACTTTCAGAACGTGAAATGCAAGTGGCGATGATGGTGGTCAATTGTATTAGCGCACAAGAGATTGCAGATAAGCTTTTTGTGAGTGTAAAAACCGTCAACACTTACCGTTACCGTATTTTTGAAAAATTAAATTTAGACAGTGACGTCAAATTAACTCACCTAGCCATTCGCTACGGCCTTATTAAACCTTAAAAAATACCAGTGCATCCTTTATGCCCCAGCCTTCTTATCATGCGGAATTAAATCAGTATCATCTCGGGCTGTGGTATAGCGCATATCGCTTCATTATCAGTACGGGCTTATTGCTGATTTTTATGCTGACTTATCGGCAGTTAAGTGTCGAATATCAGTATCCGCGCTTTTACTTATACGTCCTTAGCGCTTATGCATTAATCAGTAGCCTACAGTTTTTTTTAATGCGTGGCGTGCGTGCTTATATTCCAAAGCAACTGGTAAGCCTCTTTGTTGTCGATGTTACAGCGCTTAGCTTATTAACCTTGGCACTTGATGGTCCAAATTTACATATCAGCTTGCTGTTCGTAATTTGTATTTTTGCAGCTTCGCTTTTACTCAATGCACAAAAAGCTCTACTCATTACACTGATTGCCGTCATTAGTGTCGTTTACCAAGTATTTATTGGCTCCATTTTCGAGCTGACCTCACTGAAAAATATTGGTAATAGTGCTCTATTGGCCTTCTTATTTTTTGTGGTCTATGGAAGTGGACAAATTGCGATTCGTCGCTTCCAGATCATGGAAAATTTGAACTTTTCACAGTCCCTAGAATTAAACCAACTGCAAAATATTAACCGTTATATTTTAGAGCAAATTCAAACGGGCTATTTGGTGCTCGACCAAAACTGCCATGTGGTACTCAGCAACCCTGAAGCCTGTCATTTATTGGGCATTGCGCCGATGTATCGCTATGAAACACATCCACTGTATAAAACCCAACCCGACTTATTTGAGCTGATGAAATTTGAAGAACTGCCCGATGGCGATACATTCCAATTTCAATCCCAACAAAGTCGCTTTCATATTCATGTTCGGGTACAAAAACTGAATGTGCCGCACCAGACCTTAACCTTACTGGTCTTGCAGGATGCACAAAAAATTAATCAGCATGTACAACAGCTAAAATTAGCAGCCCTTGGTCAGCTTTCTGCCAGTATTGCACATGAAATCCGTAATCCATTGGCGGCCATCGTTCAAGCCAATGATCTATTTTTAGATAGTGATCCATCACAACAAAAACTATTACATAGCATGATTGCTAAACAATCGGTGCGTATTGACCGTATTGTGCAAGACACGCTCAATATGGTGAAAAATAAAGAAACGCGCCCAATACTGATTCCATTAAAACACTTTATGCCTCAGCTCATTCAAGATGATCTTTCGGATATTCAAGATAAAATTCAACTGAATATGCGAGAGCCTGTGGCGATTCACTTTGATGAAGGTCAATTGCGCCAAGTCCTGATTAATTTGGTGCGCAATGCCATCCGACATAATGACCCCAGCACACCGCATATCGAATTAAATATTTATACATATCAAAAATATATACATATTGATGTGCGTGATTTCGGCCTTGGTGTTGCAGAACATGATCGATCTGCATTATTTCAACCATTTTTCAGTACCGAAATCACAGGAACTGGTTTAGGATTGTACCTAGCGCACAGTTTTTGCGAAGCAAACCAAGCACAGCTCACCTACGTAGAACAAAAAGAACAAGGGGCCTGTTTTAGAGTTTCTTGCTTAGCCGTGACCGTTTAATCGATTTTATTTGGGGGGAAATATGGCAGAACAGCAACCATTGGTACTGTTGGTCGATGATGAAGAAGACTTATGTACACTCATGCAAATGTCTTTATCACGCATGGGGATTCGTACACACATTGCACACCGACTCAGTGAAGCTCGCCAATGCTTAACAGAACACCAATACGATGCCTGTTTAACTGACCTCAACCTTCCTGATGGTAATGGCTTACAACTGTTACAATGGATGAATGAGCACTGCCCAAGCCTGCCTGTAGCCGTTTTAACGGCGTATGGCAACATGGAAATTGCCATTGCAGCGCTCAAAGCAGGCGCTTTCGATTTTGTCAGCAAACCCATTAATCCAAAGCACTTAGAGCAACTACTACAAAAAGCACTCAATAAACCAATTCCTTCTACAGCACCACAAGAAGACACACTAGAATACAAAATGTTGATTGGACAATCCTTGCCAATTCAACAGCTTCGTATCACTTTGAAAAAAATTGCTCGCTCACAAGCACCTGTTTTTATTACTGGTGAATCAGGTACGGGTAAAGAAGTTGTCGCAAATTTGGTGCACCGCCTAAGTAATCGAAATGAAGGCCCCTTTATTGCCATTAACTGCGGTGCGATTCCGAGCGACTTAATGGAAAGTGAGCTTTTTGGCCATAAAAAAGGCAGCTTCACAGGTGCAACCCAAGATAAGCAAGGTCTGATTCAATCAGCACATGGCGGTAGTTTATTCCTCGATGAAATTGCGGAATTACCCCTAAGCATGCAAGTAAAATTGCTCCGCGCTGTGCAAGAAAAGCGGATTCGTCCCGTCGGTGCAGACCATGAAATTGATGTCGATTTCCGCATTATCAGTGCAAGTCATCAAGATCTAGATGGACTGGTGCAACAGGGTCGCTTCCGTCAGGATTTATTCTTCCGTATTCATGTGATGGACTTAGAATTGCCACCGCTTCGTGAACGTGGCAATGACATCTTGTTATTGGCGCAGCATTTTATTCAAAAAATTTGCTCAGAATGGGATATTAAAGCCAAGGCCCTCACAGAGCGCGCGCAAGATTTTCTACTCAATCAATATTATCCAGGCAACGTGCGAGAGCTACGCAATATCATTGAACGTGCCATCACGCTCAGCGATACAGATAATATCGATTTACCTCATTTGCAAAGTGCCCCACTACGCCGTAGTGCACCTGTGCTGGATCACACAGATGCCTCTCAGGCTGTTGCTATGGCCTCTGTTACCAGTATGCCATTAAAGAAACTGCCTGAAGAAGGACTAGAGCCTTATCTAGAAAATATCGAAAAAGAAATTCTACTGAATGCGCTCAATCTGACACACTGGAATCGAACCTTAGCTGCTAAAAAGCTGGGGATGTCATTTCGCTCTTTGCGCTATCGTTTAAAGAAATTTGGGCTCGATACCGACGAAGAATAAGTATTATTTTTTATTGAGCAGTT
Source organism: Acinetobacter sp. WCHAc060006 (assembly GCF_004209135.1). Classification (NCBI taxonomy): domain Bacteria; kingdom Pseudomonadati; phylum Pseudomonadota; class Gammaproteobacteria; order Moraxellales; family Moraxellaceae; genus Acinetobacter; species Acinetobacter sp. WCHAc060006. The sequence continues at coordinate 148,165 of NZ_SGSS01000003.1, forward strand.
GCTCTGTCACATGCTCAAGATATTGCTGCTCACTCATCTCATGCTGTGGGTAGCTAAAATCAGGTTGCACCCCAATGTCTTCAATCATTCGACCATTGGGCGTGTAATACTGCGATACGGTCATTTGTAAAGCCGCACCGTTGGATAATGGAAAAAGCTTCTGCACTACACCTTTACCGTAGCTTTTTTCACCCACGACCCATGCTCGCCCATGCTCTTTTAACGCTGCCGTAAAAACTTCCGCTGCCGAGGCAGATCGACCATTAATTAAAATGCCCACTTTCATATTTTGAAATTCAAAGCTCGGTAAAGCTTGAAACTGCTGATCCCCTTCGGAGCGACTTCGCGTCGAAACAATCACGCCTTGGTTGAGAAATAAATCTGCCGTTTCTACCGCTGCCGACAATAAGCCCCCTGGGTTATTTCTTAAGTCAAATAAGATTGCTTTGACCTTCGACCCACTATGGCTTTCAATAATGCGTTTGATCTCATTGGCCGTGTCTTGCTGGAATACTTTTACCGTTAACACCAAAACCTGATTATTGAGTAAACGGGATTCAATATCGGTTTCAATTTTGGTATTACGCACAATATAAATTGGCTTACTGTGTGTGGTCAGTTGTAAGCTTAATGTTGAACCAATCGCCCCATCTAATAACTGTTTAACTTGTGCATGACTTAGCTTTTTCAGCTCTTGATCATCCATTTTGTACACAGCCATACCATTACTTAAACCCTGTTTTGCAGAGTCAGCATCTTTTTTGAGATTATGAATGACCCAGTGCTGCGCGATCGTGTCATAGTGCAAGTCAAAATCGACTGCTGCCAAATCGCCTTCGGTATATTGTAAAAGCTGTTTATAGTCTTCAGGAGAAAGATAACGTGAATAGCGGTCTAGACCACTGACCAAGCCTTGGATCGCTTGCTGAAACAGATCATCGTCTGATTTTTCTTTGAGATAATTGTCTTTAACAATGCCATAAATTTGAACAAATTGTTGTATGGATTCCACCGGAACTTCCATATTACTTTGTTCATAATCGCCATCAAAATCAAGGGCTGCTGACTTTTTGCCAACAGCCCATGTGGTATGACTAAAGCACATTAGAAGTGAGCCAAAAATTACCCCAGAAATCCAACGTGCTTGCGCCATACATCTACCCTTTCATCAATATTTATGCATCTAAATGAATTAGATTGCGACCTTGCATTTCAGCAGGAACTGGAAGCTTCATCAAGTGAAGTAATGTAGGCGCAACATCGGCCAAAACACCACCTTCCACAATCGTTGCTGACGTTGGGCCTGCATAGATGAATGGTACTAATTCAGTTGTATGCTGTGTATGTACCTGACCGCTTTGATAATCCTGCATTTGTTCAACATTACCGTGATCGGCTGTCACAATCATGTGACCTTGATTCGCCATGACTGCGTCGTACACACGACCTAAGCAAGTATCTACAGCTTCAACAGCTTTTACTGCAGCATCAAATACACCCGTATGACCAACCATGTCACCATTGGCATAGTTCACCACCAACAAGTCATATTCGCCTGAATTGATTGCAGCCACCAACTCATCTGTAACTTCGTATGCACTCATTTCTGGTTTTAAGTCATACGTAGCAACGCTTGGAGATGGAATCAAAATACGTTTTTCACCTGGATATTCATCTTCACGACCGCCACTAAAGAAGAAAGTCACATGGGCATATTTTTCAGTTTCCGCAATACGTAGCTGGGTTTTACCCAAGTTCGACAAGTATTCGCCCAATGAATTCACCAACGCTTCTGGCATGTATGCAACAGGTGCATCAATCGTCGCTTGGTAACGTGTCAACATCACATACTTAGACAATGCAGGTACAACTTTACGCTCAAAGCCTGCAAAGTCTTTTTCTACAAAGGCTTTGGTAATTTCACGTGCACGGTCAGCACGGAAGTTCATGAAGACAACGCTATCACCATCTTGAACTGGAGCTGCATCACCAATACGCGTTGCTTTCACAAATTCGTCTTTTTCATCAGCTGCATAAGCTAACTCTAGGCCTGCAACCGCAGTAGGGGCTGTACGTACAGCTTCACCTTCTGTCAACAAACGGTAAGCTTGTTCAACGCGATCCCAACGGTTGTCACGGTCCATTGCAAAATAACGACCGATTAAAGTCGCAATACGACCTTGACCTGGATATTGAGCAAACAATGCATCTAATTTTTCTAAAGATGGCTGTGCGCTGATTGGCGGTGTATCACGGCCATCTAAGAAAGCATGTAAATAGACTTTCGCACCACGTTTTAACGCAAGCTCAGCCATCGCCACAATATGGTCTTCATGCGAGTGTACACCACCTTCAGACAACAAGCCCATCAGATGGACTGCACCATTGGCTGCTTTGGCTTTTTCTACAGCATCCACCAGTACTTCATTTTCAAAGAAGGCGCCAGTACGAATGTCTTTGGTAATACGGGTAAAGTCTTGGTACAGCACACGGCCAGCACCCAAGTTCATGTGACCCACTTCAGAGTTACCCATTTGGCCGTCTGGTAAGCCAACGTCTTCACCAGAGCCAGAGATTAAACCATGCGGATGCTTTGCTTCCATCGCGGTTAAATTTTGACGTTGAGCTGCTAAAAAAGCATTGTCCTCAATCGCTTCACGATGACCCACACCATCCATAATGACTAAAACGTGAGGGATTTTGCGAGCACTTGCATCCGTCATAATTGAACACTCTTTTTCGTCTATAAATTAATCATGCTATCTTACCGAATTTTCGGTCAAGACTCTATGTTCAAGGCATGGTTAATGCTGTTCATGAACATAGATTTACCCGATTTTTCCTGATCTAACGTGCACGGTGGAGCAAATAACCACCACCCATAAAGATCAATACAATAGGAACAAATACGAACCATGCTGGAGATGGTGAATACACCAAGCTGGCATAACCTAAGAAATCCTGTAAATAGAAGAACCCTAGGCCTGTAAATAAGGCAATTACCAAACGAAAGCCCATTGACTGCTGACGTAAGGGACCAAAAATAAATGAGCAGGCAATCACTACCAAAGCAATTAATGCAAATGGAGAACCGACTTTTTGCCAAAATGCGAGCTGATAAGTTTTTGGAACTTGACTATATTCATGCATATAGCTCATAAAACTAATCAATTGGCTCGGTGAAAGATCTTCTGGATCAAGGGTCACCATGTGCACATATTTCGGCTGTAAAGCCAAAGACAAAGGGTGTTCAGCGTTTTTTGCTAAAGTGGCATCGCCATCTTTTAACACATCCATTTGTTGCACAGTGTTGAGTTTCCATGTGCCATTTGACACAAACTGGCCTTGCTCGGCTTCAATCGTGCCACGCAAGCGATATGCATTATCAAAATCAATGACTTGAATATTTTTAAGCTCACCTTTTGAGTTAGCATAATCCACATAAATAAAGCGTTGGCCTTCACGAGTCCAATAACCATTGACCTCGCCTAATTCTGCAACAGAGCGGTGGCTTTTCACCCCTTTGGCTTGCTCATTGGTATAAGGAATAATCCATTCACTTAATGCAAATGACAGCACCACCAAAATTAAAGCAGAACGAATCACCCATCCCACAATTCGCCAAAGACTCACCCCAACTGAGCGCATGACAATCAGTTCACTATTGGATGCCAGCGTACCTAAACCCAGTACTGCACCAATCAGAGCAGAAATCGGGAGGATTTCATTCAAATAATACGGCGCACCCCACAACACATAAATAAAGGCATCCCAAGCCCCATAATTCGGTTGCAGTGATCCTAATTCGCCTAAATAAGTAAATAAAACCTGCAAACTCGACAAAACGGCGGTTGCACCTAACATGGCAAGTGCAGTCGTTTTAGTCACATGTTTGGCAACAATACGGCGTGCTAACATTTTACGACCTCACTCGCTGAATCTGTTTCTTAATTTTAGGTGCCAATTTTTGTTTACGCGAAAAGAGTGCGGCTGCCACGGCGTACACCAACAGCACCAATGGATAAGCGAAGATGCCCATCTCCCCTTTCGATATTCGCGTTTTAATCGCCATAAGTGCAACAATTAAGCTGGCAAAAATTAGTAAAGCGGGGAAAAGTTTTAAGTAGCGTCCTTGGCGTGGGCTCACTTCAGATAAAGCGGTTGCTAACATCAATGCCACCACAATTGAAAATGGCACGAATATACGCCAACCTAACTCACTCGCAACTACAGCATCATCACGGCTATGCCACAGTTGTGACATCGGCAATGCTTCAACTTCAGTACTTTCAAATTGCGCTTCTTTGTTATTTTCTAAGCGTAAACGATAAGTTTGAAACTCCACTTGCGAATAACGTGGTCGCCCAGGGTAAATTTCATAACGACGCCCTTCGACCAAATCCACGACATTGGCGCCATCATTATCTTCAACATCCACACGAGTTGCTTCTTTGGCCAAAATAATCACGTCAGGTTTATCTGGTTTAGCTGAGCGCTGATAAAAGAAAATGTCTTTTAAATTTTTGCGGTCTTCAGATAAGTCACCTGCATAAATAGTATATGGCCCCGAAGGAATAAACTCTTTAGGACGGACCAAGTCAAAACCTGCACGTACTGCTTGTGTGGTGGTCAATGCTTCGAACTGACGTAATCCCCAAGGTGAGGCCCACATCATTAAAAACATTTGTGCTACCAGAAAAACCGCTGTCATTGGCACTAAAATTCGCGCCAATTGGTTGCGACTGACACCGCTACTATTCATGACGGCCATTTCATGGTCGACATACATACGCCCAAAAACCAGCATGAGCGCAATAAAAAAGCCCAGTGGAAGAATTAAGGTGAGAAATTCAGGTAAGCGATAACCAATAATGCTAAATAAAATTCCCGCATCCAAACGGCCTTGCGCTGCGACGCCAAAATACTTGATTAGCCGGCCGCCCATCATGATTAAGGTCAGTAAAGCAATCACTACCAAGGACGTCGACACAACTTGCTTGACCAAATAACGCCGAATAATCAAATTAATTCTTCCAGAAAATTGGGTAATAAAGACTAGCGCTATTTTACCCGAATGTTGAAAATATAAAACCTATACCCATGTTGCACATTGAAACTCTATTCATGAAAATGTTTCAATGGTTTAATGGTTTGCAAATTTTAAAAGGCATGAATTCCGCATATGAAACTCACTATTAATACGTCATTCCAAGAGAATGCGTCTAGCCAATTTTTGTTGATATTAGTAGATTCTGAGCAGCTTCAAAATGCTTCAACTTTATACAAAATCAATGACTTAGATAATATTATAGAAGCAGCACAATTTAAAGCAAGCTTCAATGAAAGTTTAGCGCTCAATGGTGTTGTCGCTGAAAGTCGCATGTGTAGCTTAGTGGGGCTTGCAAAATCGACTGAACTCAATCCTGCGAAACTCGCGAAATTAGCTCAAACGATTATCAAAACTTCACAAAAAAAATTCAAACAGATCAGTGTTGATATTTCAGCCTTACCACAAGAGCTACACTATTTATTTGCATTAAGCCTAACGCAAGCAGGCTATGCATTTGATGAATACAAATCGAAAAAAAATGAGTTTGCATTGGAGCAAGTGAATCTCATCACAGCATCAAGCCCACTGACAGACACACAGTTACAATTGGTACATGCCATCCAATCAGGTCAAAGCCTTGCACGTAACCTTGGCAACCGCCCTGGTAACATCTGCTTCCCAGAATATTTAGCCGATCAAGCCTTGGCGCTTGCTGCTGAATTTCCAGAGCTACTCAAAGTTACGGTACTTGATGAGCAACAAATTGCTGACCTTGGCATGGGTGCATTCCTTGCGGTAAGCAAAGGTTCAGATCGTCCAGGTCGTATTATCACACTTGAATATCAAGCACAGCGTAGTGAAGCACCTGTCGTTTTAGTGGGTAAAGGTATTACCTTTGATACAGGCGGCATTTCACTTAAACCAGGCGCTGGCATGGATGAAATGAAATACGATATGTGTGGCGCAGCCTCTGTACTGGGTACACTTCGTGCGCTCTGTGAAGCGAAACTGCCATTACATGTTGTCGGTGCGATTGCAGCTGCGGAAAATATGCCATCTGGCCACGCTACACGCCCAGGTGACATTGTGACTACAATGAGTGGCCAAACGGTTGAAATTTTAAATACCGATGCCGAAGGCCGTTTAGTGCTGTGCGATACACTGACCTATGTCAAACGCTTTAACCCTGCCCTTGTGATTGATATTGCAACATTAACGGGTGCATGTGTGGTTGCACTTGGCTCAGTACTTACAGGTATGTTCAGTTCAGATGATCAATTGGCTGCCGACTTAGTGGCTGCAGGTCAAACCGCATTTGACCGTGTATGGCGCATGCCAGTCATTGAAGACTACCAAGAACAACTCGACTCACCTTTTGCTGATATTGCCAACATTGGTGGCCCTAAAGCAGGTGCAGTGACTGCAGCATGTTTCTTGCAACGTTTTACACGTGACTACCGCTGGGCGCATTTAGACATCGCAGGCAGTGCATGGAACTCAGGTGCAAATAAAGGTGCGACAGGTCGCCCTGTGCCGTTATTGGTTCAATTCCTCGCAAATCGCGTTGTAACGAATGGCTAAAATTAGCTTTTATTTGTTTGAAAAGAGTCCCGAACGGCAGGTCGAAAGTGCCTGCCGTTTAAGTCGTAAAATCCTTCGTCAATCTGCACGTATTTGGTTTTACTGCAGTGACCAAGGCTTAAGACAACAGTTGGATGAACGCTTGTGGACTTTTGACGAAGCCAGCTTCATCCCGCATGGCATAGACCAACCCCATGCACCCGTGTGCATTTCAGAGCATTTGCCAGAGCAAGATGACTGGATTGTATTTAATTTTAACAATCAAGCGCTTGAACAATGTTCACATTTTAGTCACATTATTGAAATTATAGAAAATAATGACGACGCCAAAATAATTGGCCGTGAAAAGTTTAAACAATACCGTCGTTTAGGCATAGCACCACAAACCTATAAGCTTTAACACGACTTTTAATTACTCATACAAGGAGATGCTGCAATGGCATTAAATGTTGGTCCCGATTTTAAACAGCGCTGGTTAAACGTGCCTGATGCTGTACGTCAGACCTTTATTGATGACCTCAGCCGCATCTGTGATGTGCTGAAGCCAGAAAGTCAAATTCAGGAATGGCTGATCACCGACCAAAAGCAACAGCAAATGTCCTTTGAGATTATTGAAGAAGCTTATGCCAAGCGCAAAGCGGAATTAATTGAAGAAGCACGTTTGCGTAAACAGCTCGCACTTGAAAGAAAACTGGATAAAAAACGTGCTGAACAATTGGCTTATGTTGAACGACTGAAACAAGATGAAATTCGCCAATATGCTGAGCAGAGCCAAACCCTCGCGCTGATTCGTCAAAATATTGACCGTGAAATTCAGACTTATACGGCACGCTATCATAAAAACCCTGAAGGTATTGCCTTCAATTTTGCCCAAAACTTATCTATACCTGACCATGCCATGTTGTCAGAATTAGAAAGTGTTCGTGTTCGTTTAGAGCTTGAGGCAGACAGCCTGATTGAAAAGTCAGTCAATGCATTTCGTGCAGAACTCAAAGCTGCAGCCCAAGAAGAAATTGAATATATTTTAAAAAATTCAAATTTTTCAGATAAAAAAATTGAATCTTAAAATCAACTTAAAAAATTCTTTGGGATAGATTATTTGTCATCAAACTGACACATGATTGCAACAAGATGTTCATAGGCCAGCCTTAAGCCTGGCCACATCCTTTCATCAGGAGTCTAAAATGGACATCTTAAGCGACATTACTCAAAAAATTTCGGCATTGCCGACTGGGGAAACTTGGGAAATTTCGGCACGCTCACTATGGCTGAGCCACTCCGACTTTCACTCCATTCGTATTTTTTTAACACGTGAAGCTGAAAAAGGGTTATTTTCAATTCAAAATATTGACCACATGACATCTGATGCCACTGCATCACTGCAAGTCATCAAACATTAATACAGTAAAAAGCCTGCAACATTGCAGGCTTTCAATTTTTTGATCCGTCACCAATCCGTTAGGGAATCAGCTCCGCCACCGCCGAGACTGTATGACCTAAGCCATAACCAATTCCCAATAGCAACCCAATCCAAATCAGACCACCTACCACATTATAAAAGCTAAACATGGCAAAATTCATGTGCGCCGAACCTGCTGCAAAAGGTGCAAATGAACGTACAAACGGAACAAAACGTGCGACTAAAATGGTTTTGCCACCATGCTTCATAAAATAACGATTGGTTTTTGCTAAATATTCTGGCTTAAAGTAACGATTATGCTGATTGAAGTATTTGAGTCCCAATACACTTCCCGTGTAGTAATTCACGCTATATCCCAATACCGATGCAATAAACAAAAGTAGGATCATATAATGTAAATGTATTAGTTCTGTTGTTGAGCACAGCGCACCAATCGCCAGCAACAAACTGTCTCCTGGCAAGAAAAACATAAATACTGAACCAGTTTCTGCAAAAATCACCAAAAATAAAATGGCATAAATCCACAAACCGTATTGCTCTAACAGCATGGGCAACCATTGTTCTAAATTCAGTAAAAAATCAATCATCAACCCAATCCAATTTCTGCAATCACGTTCATCACGAGCGCATTATGACCTAAAATAAAAAAAACAGTCCAATTTTTCAATCAAACTGTTCGTTTTTACCGCTTTATTTTTTTATCTTAGGAAACCATTTTCAGCCAAAAAATCGAGACTAATTTTAGATTCTGCCTTGGCTTCTGCTGCTTTATCTCCCAGCAATAAGCGCTCAATATAACGTGCCAACACATCAACTTCTAAATTCACACGCGTGCCTGCTTTCCATGTACCAATATTGGTACGCTCAGCAGTATGTGGAATTAAATTTAAACTCAATACATTGCCATTGAGATGATTGATGGTCAGGCTAATACCATCGACTGTAATTGAACCTTTTTCTGCTAAATATTTTGCCACTTCAGCAGGTGCAGTCACTTCAAAATACAATGAGCGTGCATCTGAGCGTACTAAGGTAATTTCACCGACGACATCAACATGACCAGAGACAATATGCCCGCCAAAACGCGTGGTCGGAAGCATTGCTTTTTCAACATTCACAGGCTGGCCTACTTGCCATGCGCCCAAAGTTGTTCGATTCAAACTTTCACGTGAAACGTCGGCTGCATACCAATTTGAGCCCCAATCAATGACGGTTAAGCAGATCCCATTGGTTGCGATTGAATCGCCTAAATGCACATCCGACATATCCAATTCAGTTTGAATGCGTAAACGTACATCGCCCCCAACATTTTGGATACTTTCGACCTGACCTAAACTTTCAATAATGCCTGTAAACATACGCTTCTCTAAATTGTATTTGTTTTACCACAATGCCAATTGTGTGCTGACATCGGTTGTATCTACCCCGCCAAGCTCTGCAAAATGATGCAACTGCCCAAGTAATTGGCGTATTGGTGGGCCTGACTTTGCATGCGTATCTGTAATCACAATAAATTCCAGTACACGTGCACGCTCAGACTGACGCTGTTTACTCACACGATAACGTGGTACATCTTGTGTTAATAAGGTCACACGGCCACGTTTTAAATTGGCTTGCAACAAGTCTGTCGCACTAATATTTCCATCCGTTGAATAGCTAGTCAAAATATAACGTGCATTAATTGTTTCGACTAATTTTTCATAAGCTTCTTGGGCATGCTTAGACGAGTTATAGGGACTCGGACGCTCTTTACGCCATGCACGGTCAATACCACTTTTAAAGCCTTTGGTATCTGGTGTAGGTAAATCTACCTGATCCCACAAAGTCAGCGCATTAAGTACATGATAGTTAGAACTATACGCATGTTGGTTATAAGGTGGATCTAAATAAGCCACATCCACTTCAAAGCCACTCATTTGATTTGCCAAATGTTGTGCATCAACACACCACATCTCAGCGGCAGGCTTTTTCGGATCACCCAATTCACAAAAACGACTTGGCGTTAACCACAATAAAGATTCAATACGCTCTAATGCAGTCTGTGTTTTACCGCCCCAACCATGGTGGAAGCTTTTAAACACCCCTGAAGTATTTGATACAAAACTTGCCGAATATAATAAAGGCGCCAACAGTGCCGACATTTCGACGTCATTAATTGCACCTTGAGTTTGCCAAGTGGCAATTTGCTGGCGAATAGCATCAATACGCATACCATTACGGCGTTTAAAGAACAAACGGTCACGGCTAGGATCGTAAATCTCATCATTACGCGGGCACAAATTATGCGTCACCCAACCCTTCACTTCAGGTAGGCGATTAAGATAATCAATAGCTTTTTGATAGCCACCCAATTCTTTAAATGTAGGTGCTTCAACGCAAGATAATACTGCGCTATTTAATGCATGACTATATGGTTCCCAGTCATTGGCAATCACACGATAACCATTTTGTCGTGCTAAGCGTGAAACTACACCTGAGCCTGCAAAAAAATCGGCAAAAATAGGTGCTCGACCATCTTCACGATTCAATGTGCCTGTTTGCTCAAGGGCTTCTAAAATCAAATGCAGTAAACGACGTTTGTTCCCTAAGTACGGCACCAATTGATGAAAAAGATATTCATCTGTGGTACGTGCTGCATGGCGACGTTTATGATAAACCGTAGACGTAGACTCTGTACTCATACTGACTCTGGAATAAGGCTCAAGCGAACATCTTGACCGAATTGGGCAACATGTTTGAGCTTAAAGCGAAGTTGTTCTGCCATCACACTAAATTCAGCATTAAACATGGCACGTGCTGACGACCCTAAAAAGGTCGGCGCAACATAACTAATAATTTCATCTACCAGTTTTTCTTGTAAAAAGGCAGTCGATAATGTTGCACCTGCTTCTACCAACACGTCATAAATTTGATACTGCTGCGCAAGAAGCGAGATTAAATCCGTTAAAGGTTGAACCTCGATTTGTTCTACACCTAAATCTGCAAGTTCCTGACGATATGGCCCCATGACCATTAAAGTTTCAGGCTGTTCACATAGTTTAGCCGTTAAAGCTAAGCGACCTTGACGGTCTAAGACTAAACGCTTGGGTTGTACAACTGTGTTGAGATCTATATCTGCTGATAATTGGCGTACATTTAACTGGCAATCATCCGCCAATACCGTTTCAATTCCTGTAATGACCACACCCGAAATTGCCCGCCAATGTTGTACATCTAAGCGTGCTTCTGGGCCTGTAATCCACTTTGACTCACCCGAAGCCATCGCAGTACGACCATCCAAACTCGATGCAACTTTCAAACGTACATAAGGCTGACCTGTCGCCATGGCTTTCAAAAAGCCCAAGTTAAGCTGGTGGGCTTCTGCTTCACATACCCCAACTTCAACCTCAATACCCGCATCTTTTAAAATTTGAACGCCTTTACCCGCAACCAATGGATTCGGGTCTGGACAAGCCACAACTACTTTTGCAACACCTGCTTCAACCAAACCTTTGGCACATGGAGGCGTACGTCCAAAATGCGCGCAAGGTTCTAGAGTCACATAAGCCGTCGCACCTTGGGCTAAAGCGCCAGCTTCACGCATGGCAAACACTTCTGCATGCGGTTGCCCCGCTTTAGGATGAAAACCTGCACCCACCTGCTGGCCGTCTTTTACCAATACACAACCAACATTGGGATTTGGGCGTGTCGAGTATTGCCCAAGCTGTGCCAATGCAATCGCACGTTGCATCCATATTTGGTCTGGGCTCAGCTCTGACATGTTGTGCGTATTCCTATATCTTTCACTTACTGATCGCGGTGTTGCATCTGTTCGATTTGACGACGAAATGCTTCCACATCTTGGAAATCTTGATAAACCGATGCAAATCGTACATAAGCCACATGATCTAAGGCAAATAAAGACTGCATGACAATTTCACCAATGGTTCGTGATTTCACATCTCGCTCGCCTAAACGACGAATTTGCAGTTGAATGTCACTCAATACTGTTTCAATTTGTTCTTGAGTCACGGGACGTTTTTGTAAAGCATGTAGCAATGAGCGTCTTAATTTGGCCTCATCAAAAGGCTCATTTTTACCATCTGACTTAATAACACGTGGCATAACCACTTCATAACTTTCAAAAGTCGTAAAACGCTCGCCACAACAAATACATTCACGGCGTCGGCGAATTTGACAGCCTTCAGCAGCCAAGCGCGAATCAATCACTTTACTGTCTGCAGCGTTGCAAAATGGACAATGCATAGCGGGTTAATTGAACAATTTTGAATGGCCTCAGAGTGTAGCAAAAATTCTGAGCTTTGTAGAGCATTACGCAACATATAGAAAAAAAACAGCCCTTTCGGGCTGTTTTACACAATATATTGATATTAGATCATCAGTATAATGTCGAATTATTATTCTACACGTTCGCCATGTTGGCTTAAGTCTAGACCCATGCGTTCGTCATCAGCTTCAACGCGGATACCAATCACAAGATCAATCACTTTAAGAATAATGAATGTTAATACTGCAGAGTAAGCGACGGTTGCAAGTACACCTTCTACTTGTACCCATAATTGATGCATCACGTCTGTTGGTGCTTTATCGCCCATGATGAAAGAGCTGGCAAAGAATGCTGTCAAAATCGCACCCACAATACCGCCTACACCGTGCAAACCAAATGCATCAAGTGAATCGTCGGCTTTTAATACGCGTTTTAATGCGGTAATACCCCAGAAGCATACTACACCACCAATCAAGCCCATTGCTAAGGCACCGCCTACAGTGACAAAACCTGCAGCTGGTGTAATCACCACTAGACCTGCAACCGCACCAGATGCACCACCAAGTACCGATGATTTACCACGAACCACTTTTTCAGTGATGAGCCATGCAATAGCTGCTGCTGCTGCTGCCACTTGTGTCACTACGAGTGCATAACCAGCTGAACCATTTGCACCTAATGCAGAACCACCGTTAAAACCAAACCAACCCACCCAAACTAAGCTTGCACCAATCACAGTTAAAGTTAAGTTGTGTGGTGCCATAGATTCACGACCTAGCCCCATACGTTTACCGAGCATGTATGCAGCCACTAAGCCTGCAACACCCGAGTTAATATGAACGACCGTACCACCAGCAAAGTCAAGCGCACCATCGTTACCTAACCAGCCACCACCCCACACCCAGTGTGTAATTGGGGCATAAACGATTACACTCCAAAGCGTAATGAACGCAACGAATGCACCAAACTTCATACGTTCTGCAATCGAACCGCTAATAATTGCAACGGTAATGATGGCAAACGTCATTTGGAAAATAACAAATAGAATTTCAGGGATTGTGCCTGTGAGTGCATCAGTGGTAATGCCTGAAAGCATCATTTTATCTAAACCACCAATGAAGGCATTTCCTGAGCTAAATGCGAGCGAATAACCAATAACAACCCATGTTAAGCTTACGATGCCAGCTGCTACAAAGCTATGTGCCATAGTGCTGAGTACGTTCTTTTTACGAACCATACCACCGTAGAATAATGCTAAACCTGGAATAGTCATTAATAAAACAAGTGCAGTAGACACTAAAATCCAAGCCGTATCACCTGTGTCCAGTTTTACTTCTTCTTTTGCTGGTGCTGGTGGAACTTCCACCGGTGCAACGGTTTCAGCGACTGGTGCCGCTGAAGTAGCCTCAGTTTCTACAACTGAAATTTCTTCTGTAGGTGTCGGCGCTGTTGCAGCTTCTTCAGCCCACGCAACAGAACCGCCTAAGAGTGCGCCAGATAGACTGAGCGCAAGCAACATCTTTTTCATTCGTATCCCCCAACCTAGTTTTTGTGAGTTATTAGGTACTCAGCAAACTTCGTGCCAATTAATTAGACAGCGTCAGCACCTGTTTCGCCGGTACGAATACGGATAACTTGTTCTAAGTTAGTCACGAAAATTTTACCGTCGCCAATTTTACCTGTGCTTGCAACACGGGTAATTGATTCAATCACTGAATCAACCATTTCATCACTAATCGCAATTTCAATTTTTACTTTAGGTAAAAAATCAACTACATACTCAGCACCACGGTACAATTCAGTATGACCTTTTTGACGGCCAAAACCTTTGACTTCAGTTACCGTGATCCCTTGAACACCAATTTCAGACAATGCTTCACGCACGTCATCTAATTTGAATGGTTTTACAATAGCAGTTACAAGTTTCATGTTTGTTTTCCTTCGGCTTATTTCACCTGTAAGGTTTTATGTTCAATTTTCATGCCAAAGTTACTAAGGTCGGGGGAAAATAGAAACTTTGAACACGAAGCTTATGTATAACCTATTTTATACGTTTAATTGCGTCTTGAACGCGAAAATTAGACGTTTTTACCATAAGAATTACGATTTTAAGTATCGATTCATACGATATAATCGGCCGAAGGCTATAGCCGAACCAGTGTGAATGCTACACTCGCTATTTTATGATTGGATTAGACATAAAATGATTGAAACCTTATTACAAGCTATTCTTGAGCAAATTGAACAACCCAAAAAAGATATTGAACACAATATACGAGCACTATTAAATGAAACTGTCAGCAAAATGGATTTGGTCTCACAAGCAGAGATTGAACGCCAACGTACAGCTTTAAATCATGCAAATTCACGCTTAGATGCCCTCTTGGCACACGTTGAGCAACTCGAAAAAGAATTACAGAACAAAAAAATAAGCACCAAATAGGTGCAGCAACAGACGCATAATGATTAAAAAAAACGCACTATAATGGAACAACAATATGTCTTTTGCCAAAATCTATACCCGAGGGCTCTTGGGCTTACATGCACCTTTAATTGAAGTAGAAGTGCATTTGAGTCAAGGCTTGCCCTCTTTAACTATTGTGGGACTACCAGAAGCCGCTGTTCGTGAGAGTAAAGACCGCGTCCGTTCTGCCATTATCAATAGTGGTTTTCAGTTTCCAAACAAGCGACTAACGATTAATTTAGCCCCAGCAGATCTCCCCAAAGATGGCTCTCGTTTAGACCTTCCGATTGCTTTAGGGATTTTGATTGCCTCTGGTCAATTGCCTGAACAGGCTGCAGAGGGGCTAGAATTTGTTGGCGAGTTGGCCCTCGATGGCCATTTACGCCCAATTACAGGCATCTTAAGTATCGCTATTGCCTGCCAACAACTGGGACATCCACTCATTGTGCCCCAACAAAATGCCGCTGAGGCTGCGCAGCTCCCTAATTTTGAAGTCTTTGCTGCAGGGCATTTAAATGAAGTATGTGCACATCTGGCCCAAAAAGCACCCATTACCGCCTATACAGCACCGAGAACATCCATTATAGGTCAATACAATTTTGACTTGGCCGATGTTAAAGGCCAACTTCGCCCACGACGTGCCCTCGAAATTGCCGCTGCAGGTGGACATTCATTATTGTTTAAAGGTCCACCAGGCACTGGAAAAACCCTATTGGCTTCACGTTTGGCAAGCATATTACCGCCACTGAATATGCAGGAAAACATTGAAGTCGCCAGTATTTATTCTATCGCCAATAGTCAGCATCATTTTGGACAACGCCCCTTTCGAGCCCCACACCATACGGCATCTGCAATTGCCTTAGTGGGAGGTGGTTCAAACCCAAAACCTGGGGAAATTACCTTGGCACATCTAGGGGTACTTTTTTTAGACGAACTCCCTGAGTTTGACCGCAAAGTCTTAGAAGTTTTAAGACAACCGCTGGAATCTAAAGAGATTGTCATTTCACGGGCATCACGCCAAATTACCTTTCCAGCCAACTTTCAGTTGGTGGCTGCCATGAACCCTTGCCCATGTGGTTATGCATTTAACCAAGATGCGCGTTGCCAGTGCTCACCCGATGCAATTAAACGCTATCAAAATCGGATTTCTGGGCCTTTACTCGACCGCATTGATCTGCATATTGATGTACCACCACTACATGCACATGAGTTAAATAATCAACAAGCTGTAGAAAACTCGACCACAGTTCGCGCACGTGTATTACAAGCCTACGAATATCAAATACAACGGCAAAATACGGTGAACATGGCACTTAGCCCTAAGCAATTAGAACAATTTGCCCAGCTGGATACGGCAGCGCAAAGCATCATGGCTATGGCCCAACAACGACTCAATTTATCGGCACGGGCCTATCATCGTGTTCTACGCGTTGCACGTACCATTGCAGACCTCGCACAGGCCGAGCAGATTCAAACGGCGCATTTAACAGAAGCCTTGTCCTATCGCAGTCCATCCTAATCAATCTTTGCTTAGCAAAAATACAATGCTAAAAAAGCCCTGAATACACAATGTATTCAGGGCTTTTGTTATAACTTATTAAAAGCTAGTTTACGCTGAGCTTTATTAGAAAGTCTTCGTTAGCGTAAATACTGCACCAGTTTCTACGCCACGCTCTTGAGCATGTGTGAAACCTTTAGTATCAATGTTTGTGCCCACTGCTGCCAATTCAGCCGTAGCACCTGGAATAGACTTAAAGCCATAGTTCACACCGACTTTCCAATCGATGTAATTATCATCGCCATTGAATGAATATTTTTTCTCATCATTTACAACAGTATAGCCAACACCTGCCACAGCGCCAAAGCCCGTATCACCAATGGGTGCCGAATAACCTGCAGTGAAATTCCAGCTACTGGTGTCGAATGCAGCATAATCATTGGTATAGTTAATGTTGGTGAGTAAGCTATCGCCCGACGTAAATACATCAGCAAAAGTTAATTTTCCATATAACTCCGCCCAATTTAAATCGCTTGCGCTTGGGTAGTTATAATAAACCACACCTACATCCAATACTGGCTTACTGCTAAAGCTTTCTAAAGTTGTTGCATAACCAATAGAAGGATCTAATTCTAAGCTTGGCGTACCTGAACCAAAGTTCACGCTTGAACCCCAAAGGCCAACATAAACACCTGACTCATGCGCTAAAGTAAAGCCTGCTTGTAATGCTGGATCTGTTTCTGTTTGTGTAATACCGCGGAAACGATAATCTGTTGTGATCGCTGCATTACCGCTAAAAGATAGACCAAATGGCATTGCAGCTTTATCTTCTGCCAATACAGCGCCAGATGTTGTTGCCAATACAGATACAGCTAATAGTTTTTTTAACATTTTAAATCCCCACCCGATTTTATTTTGAATACTCAACAGGGATTAGCAAGTGCTGTGCCAACTTTGAGTTCATAAATCTCAGCTCAGCATTCAAGTTGTTCTTTGAAATAAATAAAATATTGTTTTTTATTATTATTTATATAAAAAAATAAATCTTAATATCTAAAATCATATTTTTTCGATGCATCCATTTGGATAAGTCGACCAAAGTTTCAATGCGATGACAACATGTAACTATTTATATATTAAAGCGCCTTTAATGCACACTTTTTCATCAAAGTGTTGTAAAAATGCATAAAAAAAGTGCATAAATTCACATTTATGCACTCTACGCTCAAAAGCAATATGTTTTAGTCACATCATCGTTATGAACTAAAAATTATAGTTCAGGCCAACCAAGGTTGGATTATCAAATTTCTCACCCATACGATCTTTGCCTCCCCACACTTGTTCAACAAAAACGTCTGCACCTGTACTGCCTAAAGCTTTGCTTAAGCCTAAGCGAGCTTCATTAAAGCGGAAGCTTTTGCGTGTTTCTACAAAATCATCATCGCCATGATCATTATAAATGTAGGCAGCCACTAATGCTTTTGCAGTAACATCATAAGGAAGCGCATATTGATAACCCGCACTGACATATACATCGCCAGCATTGCCGTAATTCACATCAGATAGCAACACGCCTAAACCTAAGCTGAGGTCTTGGTAATTCAGTGTATTATTCAACTCTATGCCTGTGGTACGGCGCTTCGATGAACGATCATCGTTATAAACTGAACCACCGCCCTGATAAATATAAGCAGTTACTTGGCTACTATAGCTCCATTGATCATTTAATTGACCGCCATAGCCAATATAAACATCGTGTTCAAAGCCACTGTTTTGTGTTTCATCTGTGGGATCATAGCCCAACATTGAACCCCAATATCCCACAAATACACCACTTTGATGATCATATTGCACACCACCTTGTAGTGTCACATCATCATTTTCTTCACCACCACGGTAAATATATTTATTTACCACAGATACACTGCCTGAAATCGCATGAGGCTCTGCATCCGTCGTTTCTGCGGCCAAGCTTGGAAGTGCGTAAAATGAAAGTGCAATACATAACGCACGGCGTGGTGAAATGAATGGCATGATAGAGTCCCCCCAAATATTCAAATGTGCTATCGCATTTTTTCGTATCAATTTTCGTGCGAATTCTATTCTCACTTTACCATTGAGTAAAGTTCAGCAATTAAAAACAGCCTTGATATTTATAACAAAGCTTTAGATTTTTAATGCTGGTGCGAATATGAGTACAGATTTTAATGATTTATTTTATGTTATTTATCTCTATTTATTGAATACACGCTATGATTTAAATCATGGCGTTAAATTTTATTAAATATTCAATTTTTATTTTATAAAAATAGGATTAAGCAAAAAATTCAATACCTTATCAGTCACTCTATAGCTTAGTCGTCCCAGCAATGATAAGACTTACAAACCAGCGACTATTAAGCTCAATTATCTTTATGTTTTTACTCATTATTAAAAAAACATTTCCAATCTTTCTAATAGCTTAGAAATATCACAAATACTTCTTATCTAAAAAATGCATGACTTTAGTTGTATAAATTCAATAAAAGTAATGTATTTTTATAGAATACTTATACAATCGACATACCTTTTCACAACACTTTTTTGCATGAGGCTCTCTCCCAATGCTCAAATCAAAACAATTGACACTGGCTTTACTTGTAAATGCCTTTTTAATCTCCTCTGTATACGCGAGCAAACAAAGCGAAGCTAAAGGCTTTGTAGAAGATGCTGAAGGTACTGTGCTGTTCCGTACTGGTTTTATTGACCGTGACAAAAAAAATGGCGTACAAGATACCCGTTCTACAGCAGAATCAGCTATTTTCAATTTAGAGTCTGGCTATACTAAAGGCATCGTCGGTTTTGGTGTTGGCGTTGTTGGTGATGCATCCGTTAAATTGGGCGATAATAAACATGCAGGTAACGGCATGATTCCACGTGAAACAGGCCTAAATAGCAAAGGTCAGTTAACTAAAGGGGCTGGCGATACTTACGATCATTGGGCACGTGGTGGCGCAAATGTAAAAGCACGTTTTTCAAATACTGAAGTGCGTTACGGTACTCAAGTGTTAGACCTGCCTGTATTGGCCAGCAACACTGCGCGTATGGTACCTGAATACTTTGAAGGTACTTTAATTAAAAGCCGTGAAATTAAAAATTTAGAAGTTATTGCGGGTAAATTTACCAAAAACCAATACTCAGACCAAATCAGCACAGATGCCCGTCATTTGGACAGCGCTGTCGTTTGGGGTGCTAAATATAAGTTTGATGATCAACTGAATGCATCTTACTATGGCATGGATTCTAAAAATAAACTCGATCGCCATTACATCAATGCCAACTATACAATTCCTTTAGCTGAACAACGCTCTTTAACTTTAGACTTTAATGGCTATCACACAGAGTGGGACAAACAAGCAAGTACTTACTCATCTACAATTGGTAATGAAAATGTTGATGACCGTAGCAACAGTATTTGGTCACTTGCTGGTACGTTGAACCAAGGTGCTCACTCTGTAATGTTGGCTTACCAACAAAACACGGGTAACACAGGTTATGACTACGGCGAAAATGCTGATGGTGCGCAATCAATTTACGTTGCAAACTCATACTTATCAGACTTTATTGGTAACCACGAAAAATCAGCGCAAGTTCAATACAATTTGAACTTTGCTGACTATGGTATTCCTGGCTTGAACTGGACATCTGCTTATGTTTATGGATGGGATATTAAAGTTGCAGGCACTACAGAAGAAGGGAAAGAACAAGAGTTCTTCAACCAAGTGAAATACACAGTTCAATCTGGCTTTGCTAAAGATGCAAGCTTGCGTCTACGCAACTCAATCTATCGTGCAAATAATGCATACGATGGCGCATATATCGGTGACACCAATGAATGGCGTATCTTCTTAGACATCCCTGTAAAACTTTTCTAAGTTTGCAGCCTGTTTAAGATAGACATAAAAAAACCTGCATCATGATGCAGGTTTTTTTGGCCTAATCAAAATTAAACTGATCCAGCCTCATTCCAAATGGAATTATTTATTTGCTTCTTGGTATGCAGCAATTGAGCTTAACACTTCTTGTTTTGCAACATCAGCGCCTTCCCAACCACTTAACTTAACCCATTTTCCTGGCTCTAAGTCTTTGTAGTGTTGGAAGAAATGTTCAATCTGGCTGATCAATAACGGAGGAAGATCAGTATATTCTTGAATATCTTTATAAATTGGAGTCAATTTGTCGTGTGGAACTGCAACAAGTTTCGCATCTACACCACCGTCATCTTCCATATTCAATTTGCCCACTGGACGGCAACGAATTACAGAACCTGGCTCAACTGGGTGTGGAGTTACAACCAATACATCTAGTGGGTCACCATCAAGTGACAATGTATTTGGTACATAACCGTAGTTTGCTGGGTAGAACATTGCTGTACCCATGAAACGGTCTACAAACAAAGCATCAGAATCTTTGTCAATTTCGTATTTGATTGGTGCTGCATTTGCAGGAATTTCAATAATTACATAGATGTCGTTTGGTGCATCTTTACCCGCAGGGATATTGCTGTAGCTCATAGCATCACTCTTTAAACTAGTTAAATCTTTTTAAACCGACATAATTATAACGGTTTTTGTTTCATTTTTTGTGATTTTGCATCTTCGTCTTAAAATTTCATCTAAAAAAACTTAAGACGTCAATTTGATAATCAATAACAACAAGGTCACAGGACACAGCATCGACAGTAACCACACGATTGTGCG
The DNA here is from genome assembly GCF_004209135.1 of Acinetobacter sp. WCHAc060006. Lineage (NCBI taxonomy): Bacteria > Pseudomonadati > Pseudomonadota > Gammaproteobacteria > Moraxellales > Moraxellaceae > Acinetobacter > Acinetobacter sp. WCHAc060006. The sequence continues at coordinate 169,184 of NZ_SGSS01000003.1, forward strand.
TAAAGCTGCCCAATTTTTTAAATAGCAAATTCCGTAGATTACCCGGCATACCAAGTATGCAATACCAAAGGTCATAATCAAGCGTTGTGGCATGACCATATATTCAGCCATCAGTACGGCTGCAATAAATAAAGGTAAACTTTCAAAGCTATTTTGCTGTACGGCATGGGCACGACTGGCTAAACCTTCTGATTTTGCTAATGCCTCTCGTGGGTTTTGGTTATCTTTGGCTGTAAAACCCGCCGCTTTTTTGGCAATCATCGTAAAAACATAAGGGAGTAGACAAGCCCCCAAAATGAGATAAATGATCCCACTTATGCTTTGCATTTGTTTTTTCTCATAATGAAAAGTATTTAAAAGCATCATAGCATGGCATTTAGTGAATAAATTTTGTTAAATAGAGTGTTTTATTAAATTGTGTATATAGGTTCTGCCATGGTCACTCCAGAACAACAGCAAATTTATGATGCACTAGCGCAACAACGCGGTCATCAGAAGCAAGTTGATCGTGTATTAAAAGTCGTTCTTCCCATTGCGGCCTTCTTATTGTGTGTGATTTGTGCCAATCTCAATGTATGGTCTACCCTACTGACCTTTGTGATGATGTGGATTTCTTTTTATGCCACAGCCATTAAACGCTGGCCTCTTTGGCATTGGGCACTGGCCATTTTAGTATTTTGCCTGATCGATAATATTTTAAGTTATGGCACCTTTAACCGCTCAGGATTCAGTCGCCAATTTGGCACTATGTTTATTTTCTTGGGTGTTTTTGGTGTAGGCCGACGCTACTTCGATCGCTGGCTAATGAAAAAAAGTATTTAACATCATGAACAAAAAAAGCGCCCTTAGGCGCTTTTTTTTAGATCGGAAAGATTAGGCAGTTTTACGCAAATCTTTACGTAGAATTTTACCTACGTTCGATTTTGGTAATTCATCCATAAATTCAACATAACGAGGGCGTTTATAGCCAGTTAAGTTTTCTTTCGCAAATGCAAGAATCTCTTCTGTCGTTAAAGATGGATCTTTTTTCACAACAAAGAGTTTTGGCACTTCACCTGATTTTTCATCAGCCACACCAATTGCCGCCACTTCTAGCACTTTTGGATGTTTGGCAATCACTTCTTCAATTTCGGCTGGATACACGTTAAAACCAGATACCAAAATCATGTCTTTTTTACGGTCAACAATCTTCACATAACCACGTGGATCCATCACACCGATGTCACCCGTACGGAAGTAACCATTAAACATTACTTTGGCAGTTTCGTCTGGGCGGTTCCAATAGCCCTTCATCACTTGTGGGCCACGAATCGAGATTTCGCCTTGCTCGCCCAAAGCAACTTCATTGCCATCATCATCTAAAATTGCAACTTCAGTTAGTGGCAATGGAATACCAATTGTACCGCTAAACTCCATTGATGCAGGCGGATTTGCCGTTGCAACAGGTGAAGTTTCAGAAAGACCATAGCCTTCAATAATGTTCGTACCAGTGACTTTTTTCCACGCTTCAGCTGTAGATGGCAACACAGCCATACCACCGCCCATCGCCATCTTCATTTTGCTGTGATCAAGCTGTTTAAACTCTTCATTGTTAACCAATGCATTAAACAATGTGTTTACAGCTGGGAAGAACGTCGGCTGGTATTTACGTAATTCTTTAATGACTGCTGGAAGATCGCGCGGGTTAGGAATAAGTACGTTGGCTTGACCTTTGTACATACCGTAAAGTGCACACACCATAAATGCAAAGATGTGATACAACGGCAATGCACAGAAGATACGATCATCTGGCTGGCCATCTTGTTGGCCAAATTTGCTTTGGAAAATACCATCACATTGCAACATGTTTGCTACTAGGTTGCGGTGAGTCAGCTCAGCACCTTTAGAAACGCCCGTTGTACCCCCTGTATATTGCAATACAGCTGTATCACTTAAGGTTAAGTTTGGACGTTTATAGTTGCTCGCGCTCACTTTTGCCATTGCCGCATTAAAGCGAATGTGGCCTGGAATATTCCATGCTGGAATTTGCTTACGTACAGAACGTAATACAAAATTCACTAATGTGCCTTTTAATACACCAAGCATGTCACCAACAGAAGCAATAACCACATGCTTCACTGGCGTTTTACCAATAATTGCTTGATATACAGAAGCAAAGTTTTCAACAATCACTAATGCTTCTGCACCAGAGTCATTTAATTGATGCTCTAATTCACGTGCGGTATAAAGTGGGTTTACGTTAACAAGAACGAGGCCCGCGCGGAATACACCTAAAGCCACGACTGGGTATTGCAGTACGTTTGGCATCATAACGGCAACACGTGAGCCTTTTGCCAAACCTAAACTTTGTAAGTATGTCGCGAATTTACGGCTTGCTTCTTCTAACTGGTCGAAAGTGATGGTTTTATCCATGAAGATAAAGGCATCACGTGAACCAAATTTTTGGAAGTTACGTTCAAAAATATCTACCAATGAGCTATTTTCTTGCGGTAACTCTACAGTCTCTGGAATTCCTGTCTTTTGGTATTCTGCGAACCAAATCTTTTCCATAATGCCCAATTCTCCTGTACAAATCCTTAATAATTCAACTGTTTTTCTCAATACTAAGCATTCTTTATTTAACTTGTTACTGCTTAATATCGCATCCATTTCTCGAATATATGCATATATAACGTATTTCGATCAATGGATGCTAGTGTTATCTTTGAATCAACAGTTTATTTGCTTTTTGATATCCCCTAGGCAATAGCACACCTTTAGAGGCACGCTTCCCAATATACTTCTGCAAGTCATCACCTTTTAGCTTTAATTGCTGATTTCCTGCAAGCACTTGAATTATTTCATCTAGGTTAAGTGTTGTCATGGATACAATTTGATCTTTGCCTTCAAGTTGTATCAATTTATTACCCTTACCTTTATTCAGACTTGGCAAATCTTGTAGGTCAATTAACAATAAACGGCCTGCTGAACTGAGCAGTGCAAGATGTGTATATTGCTCAACCGCATGTAAAGGCAATGGATTTGCATCGTCAGATAACGTCAGGAAAGCCTTACCAGCTTTGGCATTGGTGTCTAAGTTTTTGGCTTGGGTTTTAAAGCCATAACCTTTATTGCTCAGTGCTAAAAGCTCAGCATCATCCTCTGCAATAAACACCTGTTTAAAGCCAACGCCACTTGCAGGAGATAATTTTGAACTTAAAGGCTCACCTAAACCACGTGCTGATGGCAAAGTATTAATCGCTAAAGCATAACTACGGCCAGATTCATCCAAGACATATACACGTTGATTTGACTTACCTTGTGCATGACTTAGGTATTGATCACCAGCGCGGAAATTTAGATTTTCGGCATCAACGTCGTGGCCTTTCGCTGAACGAATCCAACCTGCTTCCGATAACACAACCGTTACAGGATCAGCTGGCATCATGTCCTGCTCATTGATCGCATGTGAATCTTCACGTTGCACAATTGGCGAACGTCGATCATCACCAAATTTTTTCGCATCGTCTTTGAGTTCGTTAATAATTAATGATTTGAGTGATTCAGGGTTGGCCAATTGTTCACGAATAATGGCTGCACGAGCTTCCAACTCTTCTTGCTCACGGCGCATTTCCATTTCTTCAAGTTTGGCCAAATGGCGTAACTTAAGTTCTAAAATGGCTTCTGCCTGAATCTCATCAATCCCAAAGCGTTCCATTAATACCGGTTTAGGTTGATCTTCTTCACGAATAATTCGAATCACTTCATCAATATTTAGGTAGGCCACAATCAAGCCACCCAAAATATGCAAACGCTTTTCGATTTTATTTAAATGATATTGCAAACGACGCGTTACCGTTGTCTTACGGATTTCAATCCATTCCAACAAAATACGACGAATCGATTTCACTTGTGGACGGCCATCTGCACCAATCATATTCATGTTGACGCGATAGCTAGACTCAAGGTCAGTTGTTGCGAATAAGTGGCTCATGACCGCTTCAGCATCAATACGATTTGAACGTAAGACAATCACTAAACGCGTAGGATTTGCATGGTCTGATTCATCACGTAAATCACTGACCAACGGCAGTTTTTTCGCCTGCATCTGATCTGCAATTTGCGAAATGACTTTAGAGCCAGAAACTTGGTAAGGTAGCTCAGTAATCACGATTTCATTTTTGTCGATCGTATAAACTGCGCGGGTACGGTAACTACCACGACCCGTCGTTTGAATTTTCAGTAATTCATCCGGCGCCGTGATAATTTCGGCTTTGGTCGGTAAGTCTGGCCCAGGAATATACTCAGCAACCTTCTCATCCGTTAGATTTGGATTACGAATAAGAGCAATCGTGCCTTTGACCACTTCGCGTAAGTTATGTGGCGGGATATCGGTGGCCATCCCGACTGCAATACCCGTTGTCCCGTTTAATAAAATATTAGGTACGCGCGCAGGCAAATTTACAGGTTCTTTCATTGAACCATCAAAGTTATCCTGCCAATCACAAGTGCCTTGACCGAGTTCAGAGAGTAGCAAATCACTGTAGGCCGATAGCTTTGCTTCGGTATAACGCATGGCAGCGAAAGACTTAGGATCATCGGGTGAACCCCAGTTGCCTTGGCCTTCAATAAATGGATAACGATAGCTAAACGGCTGTGCCATAAGCACCATTGCTTCATAACATGCCAAGTCACCATGCGGGTGGTATTTACCCAAGACATCACCCACAGTACGTGCAGATTTTTTGGGCTTACCTGTAGGCTTGAGGCCTAACTCACTCATGGCATAGACAATACGGCGCTGTACTGGCTTTAAGCCATCGCTGATATGTGGCAAAGCGCGGTCCATAATCACGTACATGGCGTAATTAAGATAAGCTTGTTCGGTAAATTCTGCTACGGAACGGTTTTCTGTCGCATGATGCGCAAGGCTTGTCATAACAACCTTTAATCCTAATAAATTCGTTTTTGTATATGGGTTCTTATGCTATGTCTCTGCCGTGCTGGACACAAGTGGCGAAACTTACACACAGCGACAAATCTTGTCTTAAGACAGCTCTATTGCCGTAAAATTATCCACTTTAAGCTAAATGTTCAACTTCTAATTTGAATTTTCAAGCATAAAAAAACAGCAGGTCACAGAATTTAATCTGTACCACCTGCTGCTGTTTGCTTTAGCTTGGGCATTCATGCTTTCACGCCAGCGATCAGCTGAATTTAGATGCACCACCAAAACAAATTGTTTCGTCCAAACTTATAAGCCTAAAGACTCTAAAGTTTTGCCTTTGGTTTCTTCACCCAAGACCAAAATCACAAAGGCAACCGCAAACAGTACGGCAGTAAACATGGTAAAGACCATACTAAAGCCATTGTTCATGACCATCATGTGCGTGACTGCCAAGGGCGCGACAATCCCCCCCATACGGCCAATGGCGGCTGCCCAGCCCGAACCAAAAGCGCGAATATTGGCTGGATATTGTTCTGGTGTATAGGTATACAGTACGCCCCATGCACCAAGGTTGAAGAAAGACATTAAACAGCCCCAAACCACAATCATCGTGACGGTTTCTGCCTGTCCAAAGAAATACGCCGATACTGCGCACATGCCAATAAAGCCTGCCAACGTGGCTTTGCGTCCTAATTTTTCGACCAACCATGCTGCCACGATATAACCTGGCAACTGCGCTAAAATCATGACCAGTACATATTCGAAAGACTGCACAATGGTATAACCTTGTTTGACCAATAAGCTTGGCAACCAGGTAAAAATGCCATAATACGAATAAACAATACCAAACCAAATGAGCCACAGCATCAGGGTACGGCGTGCAAATACACCCGACCAGAGCTGTTTAAATGACACATTTTGCTGCTGCGCAACAGGCTTCACTTCAAATATTTCAATCACCTCTACACCGCACTTGGCTTCAATTTTTTTAACCAAGGCATGTGCTTCAGCATGACGGCCACGGTTAATTAAATACGGAATAGACTCAGGCACAAACTTCCAAATAACGATGGCATATAGTGCAGGCAAACCCCCAATTAAAAAGGCTGCATGCCAATTAAAATTTGGAATCACAAAATAAGAAACCAAGGCAGCCACCAACCAGCCCAAGCCCCAAAAACTTTCTAGTAATACAATAAAGCGCCCACGCACATGAGCAGGTATATATTCACTCACCAAAGTTACAGCAACCGGAAGCTGACCACCCAAACCTAGACCGACCACAAAACGAAATAGCAAAAGCCAAGTTAAGTTGGGAGCAAAAGCACAGGCTGCTGTCGCAAGACTGTAAATCACCAAAGTGACAGCAAAAACAGTTTTACGCCCAATACGATCAGCTAAAGCGCCTGAGCACACTGCACCAATTGCCATACCCACAAAGCCAATAGATACCACCCAACCCTTTTCAGCAGGTGTCATGGCCCAGTCTTCAGCCATTTTGGCCAAGATAAAGGAAATTAAACCCGTATCCATGGCATCAAACATCCAGCCTAGCCCGATGACCAACAATAAAGTGTAGTGAAAGCGTCCAATTGGCAGACGCTGTATGCGTGAGACTAAATCCATAACAAGATCTCTGATAGGGTGAAAGAATGCATGCTGCCTTCACAACAGGAATTATGATTTTGCTATTTTAAGTATTGTGTGAGATGCAGAATGACCATGATCACTCACGGTCATTCTACTATGAAACTAAGAGAGGTCTTTAGAAGATGCTGACTGTTCGTCATCGTCTTTATAAATAAATTTCGGCATTTCTAAGCCAAAATAGATCGCAATCACACGTAAGCTAAAACCAAAGACTAAGGTAGCAATCACGGTTAGCTCTAGTGATAAACCGAGTTCTAGACAGATCCAATAACAAATGACTGCCACAAAGGAAATAGACGCATACAGCTCACGACGGAATACCAGTGGCACATCGTTACATAAAATGTCACGTAAAATACCGCCAGATACACCCGTCAAAACACCCGCAACTGCGCACACCACAAAACCATGTCCCATTTCTAATGCAATTTGGCAACCAATAATGGTAAAGCCAATCAGACCGAGGGCATCCAGCAACAAGAAGATATTGCGTAAGTGACGCATCCACTTGGCAATTAAAATAGTCACAAAAGCGGCACAGCAGGTCAGAATCAGGTATTCAGGATGTTTAACCCATGTCAGCGGATAATGTCCCAGCAATACGTCACGCACTGAACCACCACCTAAGGCAGTCACACAGGCAATCAGCACCACCCCAAACCAGTCCATACTACGTCGTCCCGCAGACAACGCTCCTGTCATGGCCTCTGCCGTAATTGCAATGATATAAATAATGGTGAGTAACATTGCCCTTCATCCGCTGATGGGTAAAAGATGCGCGCTATTCTAAGTCAAATTTTAGAAAAAGTTACAGAAATTGCGCACAGCATTGCTTAAATTTTTTCGTTGAACCACAAATACACGGCTGTTTCATGGTGATTTGCATCTCTACAGTCGGATCGAGAAAATACCAAGCCGTATCGTGCTTCACAAAATGTGAAATTTCATGGTGTACATGTGCTTGCTGACCATCATGATAATGCGCTTTAAATTCGACTTGCGCATGCGTTTTATCTAGCTTTTCTTGGGCTTGTACCACCTCTAACTTCAACCATTGATTGTCCTTACTCCAAGCTGTAATCGCAGGGACATCTAAGAAGGCTTGCTGACCTTGTGCCGTCGTCGCAACGATATAGTCAATTTGCTGTAAGGCAAAAGCACTGTAACGAGATCGCATTAACTGGGCAGCGGTTTGGGCTTGTTCACGACCTGTATGTAAAAGCTGGCAACACTCGGCATACACGCCTAAACCACATGGACACTGTATTTCTGACATGTTTGTTACTCTGCAAATATTGAATTAAAAATAGCCCAACTGAGTGGGCTATTTGGGCAAAAGCATAGATCCATTTAACTTTGAAGTTTAGTGCTCTTCACTCGGGTTATGCACATTAATCACATGAACCTTGTCAATTTTATGACCGTCCATCGTCACCACTTCAAAAATATGATCATCCGCTGTTAATTTTTCACCATTTTCAGGCAAACGCCCTAAGTGAAATAAAATATAACCAGAAAGTGTCGAATATTGCTCTGACTCATCCACCAAATCACAGCCCAATAATAAGGACACATGGCGAATATCAGTTGAACCGTCCAGCATCAACGTACCATCTTCTAAACTTTCTGCAACGGTATCGAGTTCATCTTCATCTGGGAACTCACCTGCAATGGCTTCGAGCACATCAATTGGTGTTGCAATCCCCTCGATTGAACCATATTCATTTAACACAATCGCCATTTGTAGCGGTGCTTGACGCATTTGTTCCATCACCATCAACACTTGTGCATTTTCATGCACAATCACAGGTTCACGCAGGTGCTTTTCAAAGTTCACCTCACCTGTTTCAATATATTCGTTCATGATTTTGTGCGTTAACACCACACCTGCGATATTGTCTAATTCGCCATGTGCCACAATCAAACGTGAATGTGTTGTACTTAATAACTGCTCACGAATAAATTCAGCATCTTCGTCTAAATCAATCCATTCCAGCTCTGGACGAGGTGTCATCACTGATTTCACAGGACGCTCGGACAGACCCAATACCCCCTGCACCATCACGCTGTGGTACACGCCATTGTCTTCATCAAAGACTTCATCGGCAAATGCACGAGTCGCCAAAACGTCTTCATGATTATCGTTCTGAGTTTCTGAGGCACTTTTCCCGCCCAACATACGCATGACAGCTGAAGCAGTCCGGTAACGTAAATCAGTCGTAGTCACCATTTTTTCCTGATTATGACGCATAGTCTGATTCAGGAATTCAATCAGTACAGAGAAACCAATTGCAGCATATAAGTAGCCTTTTGGAATATGGAAACCGAAGCCTTCAACCAATAACGAAAAACCAATCATCATTAAGAAACATAGGCACAAAATGACCACAGTCGGATGACGATTGACGAAATTCATCAGCGGTTTAGAAACTAAGAGCATGATGCCAACGGCAATGACCACCGCAATCATCATCACGGGGAGTTGCTTCACCATACCCACTGCCGTGATCACGCTATCTAACGAGAACACTGCATCAAGAACCACAATCTGAATAATCACCATCCAGAAAGTCGCATGCACAGGATTTTCTTCTTTGAGCATTGGCTTGTTTTCAAGGCGCTCACGGAGTTCCATCGTGCCTTTAAACAGTAAAAATACCCCACCAAATAACAGAATCAGATCACGTCCCGAGAAAGGATGCTCAAAGACATGGAACAGTGGTGTGATCAGCGTCATGACCCAAGCAATCGATGCCAGCAACACTAAGCGAATACATAGCGCGAGCAACAAACCGACTTTACGTGCTTTATCTCGTTGTTCTGGTGGTAATTTTTCCGCCAAAATAGCAATAAAGACGAGGTTATCAATACCCAGTACAATCTCTAAAACCACTAAGGTGAGTAAGCCTACCCATGCAGAAGGGTCTGACATCCATTCAAAGATCATGAGTGATGCTCCTGAATTTCAGCCTGAATGGCGCAACGAGAAATCTGTTGTGTGAGGAATAAAAGACGCGCGGAGGCGATTGAAGTATTTATTTCTAAAAATTTTATACGTGCCGAGTGACAACTATCACTGCCCATGTTCGTTCATATCTGGTGAAACAAGTTTTTAGTATATCAAGATGAGACAAAATTTCATCTTTTTTATGCAACGACTATTTGCGTTTTTTTGTGCAAAACAGCCCGCTTCGACATAAATACGTCATCCTTAAAAGTTAGGCTAGAGCCGTTAAAAATAACGTGCTAAGGTAATAAAAACAATGATGAACAGCGTATTCAATATGTCGAATCAATTACAAGAAGTCTCTCCTAAAACAACCACTCCCCTTGTTGCACTGTATTGTGGCTCACGCTCGGGCAACAACCCTATTTATTTAGAAAAAGCCGTGGCTTTGGCCCAAAATATTGCAGAGCATGGCTTTGGTTTGGTCTATGGTGGTGCAAGTATCGGACTGATGGGCCAAGTAGCCGATGCGGTCATTCAACATGGCGGTGAAGCGGTCGGCGTAATCCCTGAATTTATGCTGGATTATGAAATTGCACACCACAACCTTACCGAATTACATGTGGTGCGTACCATGCATGAACGTAAAGCCATGATGGCTGAACGTGCCAGTGCCTTTATTGCTTTGCCTGGTGGTTTAGGTACTTTTGAAGAAATTTTGGAAATTGCCACTTGGGGGCAGCTGAATCAGCACCAAAAACCCATGATGCTCTACAATGTGAATGGCTTTTATGATGCACTGATTGCTCAATTAGACCATGCCGTACAAGAAGGATTTTTGCCACCGCAACATCGTGCCAAACTGATTGTGTGCAATTCCTCTAAACAAATTTTAAATGCTTTAAAAAATCTAAATTGTCCAAAACAATTTGTGGTGTAGCATCACCTCTCAGATGAAACATCAAAAAAGCGGACCTCATGTCCGCTTTTTTTCATTCAACTTAATCTATTCGACTCAACCTGAAATAAGCTGATAGAACCAAGGCAAAGTGGTGGCCAATACAATACTCATAATCAGACCAATCATGAGTTTCATCGCATCCTTACTCACATTACGTGAAGTGCGGTACTTGTTGACCTCATGTAAATGCATCGACATCGCAAACTCACGACCAGCCAGTAAACCTAAGAATACCCATGTGGTACTCATTGGAATATTGCTCCACTCTTTAAATATCAACAAAATTGAGGCGTAAATAAAGTCGATAATCGTAGCAGAACGTATATCTGCAACCCCAGTTTTGGTATCAATAATTTTTTGAATTGCCCCGCCCCGCTGGTACAAAATCACACCGAGAAGCACCACAAATAAGCTCACGGCAAAAATCATAAAACTTAAGGGCACTTGTCGTGGCAGATAAACAAAGATATTGGCTAAATCTTGAATTAACCATTGGCTCCATAAAAAAGCTGTAGAAATCCACTGTAAGCCAATCCAAATATGTGAGGGCTCCTGATCACGCGTCTTACTGAAATATACCGAAATCTGTTTAATCACAAAGCGGTAAACAATAATGCCCACCACAAAAGCAACCGCATAACCCATCATCGATTTGGTCAGCATCGAGCCCAAACTACTTGGCGAAAATATTGTAAGCACCAAGAAAGTTGTACTCACAGGAATCCCATATTTGGTTAATAATATGAGTAAAATCGGCGGCACGATATATAACCACGTAATGCCTTCTTTCGGGAATGGAATCGTTTCCAAGCGTCCGTATGATGCATCGCCTGTACCTGATGCATACCAGCCATACATCAATACCACCACTAAAATCGTACTGATATATAGCCATAACACCCACCATGGGCGGTGTGCATTGGAAGAAATAAACGTGCCTAAAGTTTGCGGAACGTCATTTCCAACAATGGAATAGGCTGCTAAGCAAAAGCCAATCACCATTAAGATTTCAATTGTCATGAAAACAGAATACCTTTGCCGTACAGAAAAAGCCCCTCATACACTGAAGGACTCGAAGCTATTATGACAGCTAAATAGCAAGACAAACAATTTCAGCCTCGTATTTTATGTATTTACAACCGAAACGTAGCCCAAATCGCGTATTTAAGAGCTCATCTACTGCATGCCCTGCTGTTCAAGCAACTTGAGGAATTGATCTAAAAAGCCTAAAACCAAGATACGGTTTTAGCACATGATTTTCTGTCTATTCCCCTGTACATTGCGTACACTGCTTATACATCATTCTCCGTTATTTTTTGCCCTGCTTATGAATGCCACGCCCACACATCAAGCCTTACAGCCCGAATTTAGACTTTTGGTTTTGCTGGTGTCTATTGGCTTTTTTATGCAAGGGCTCGACACCACAATTGTGAATACAGCCATTCCAGCCATGGCTACCAGCCTGCAAGAAGACCCGCTCCAATTACACAGCGTGGTGGTGGCTTATGTGCTTGCTGTGGCAGCCTGTATTCCACTCAGTGGTTGGCTAGCCGATCGCTTCGGGGTTCGAAATACTTATTTTAGCGCGATTATCATTTTTACCTTGGCCTCATTGGGCTGCGGAATGTCTAATTCTTTAAATGAACTATTGTTTTTTCGCGTACTTCAAGGCATTGGTGGTGCATTACTGTTACCCGTAGGCCGTCTGGCCATGCTGAAGGTCATTCCGCGTACGCAGTTTTTATCAGCCATGAGTTTAATGAGTCTGGCTGGTCTCATTGGTCCCCTTTTAGGTCCAACACTTGGTGGTTGGTTGGTGGAAAATACCAGTTGGCATTGGATTTTTCTGATTAATCTTCCCATGGGTATTTTAGGATGTTGTATTGCATTCAAGGCCATGCCTAATGTGACTGAACCCACGGTACAGCGTTTTGATTTTGCAGGCTTCATCCTTCTCGTGATTGCCATGGCTGGCCTGACCCTAGGTATTGAACAATTTGCCAGCGTGGAAAATTCACTGCAGTGGAGCCTCGGCCTGATGTTTGCAGGTCTCATCGCTGCACTGCTTTATGCGGTCCATGCCCACACCCACCAAAATGCCTTATTCCGCAGTAAAATGTTTAAAAACCGCATTTATGCAATCGGAATTGTGGGGAATTTTTTTGCGCGCTTGGGCGGTAATGCCATGCCCTTCTTGTTGCCTCTGATGCTCCAAGTTGCCTTTGGCTTAGAACCCTTAATGACGGGTTTACTCATGATTCCGACTGTTTTAGGTTCTTTGGCCTCTAAGCCCCTTATTCGTCCAATCATCCAACGCTTTGGCTATCGTCATGTCTTATTGGTCAATACTTTACTGGTCGGAGTTTGTATTGCCAGTTTTGCCTTAAGCACCCCTTCGACCCCAACGTGGATATTGGTCAGTCATTTCTTTATTTTTGGTCTACTCAATTCATTGCAATTTGTGTCTATGAACACACTTACTTTAAAAGATTTGCCACAACAAGATGCCAGTAGTGGCAACAGCTTCCTTTCTATGATCATGATGGTATCTATGAGTATTGGCGTGGCATTGGCAGGCACATTGGTGAATATGTTTATGGCCTATTATGGCAGCTCGCATGTGCTCAATGCATTCCATATCACGCTAATGTGTTTAGGAGCCATCAACCTCATTACTGCGCTTATTTTTTGGCAAATCCCCAAACATACGGCGGTTTAAGGCGACAAATCATCTGTCGGCTCACCCGATGCAGAAAGTACATAGTGTGCTCAGAAACTTCGCGCTATCATAGAGATCTCTTTAAAAGACTTTGATCTCTTATGAAAAAATCATCTGCACTCAGATCATACACACCCTATATCGGTGTCACAGGTCTAGCGATGATCGCGCTACTGATTTATATGCTGTTGGTGCCTCATCGACCTGCCAGTGCAGAAGAGTATCCAGTCAAAGGCTTCGACGTTTCACATCATCAAAAGGATATTCAGTGGAATAAAATCTCCCCTGAAAAATTTCAATTTGTGTACTTGAAAGCCACCGAAGGTGGCGACTTCAAAGACACCAAGTTCCAAGACAACTGGTTGCAAGCCCGTGAACGTGGTTTTTTAGTTGGTGCCTACCACTTTTACCGGTTATGTCGTGATGGCAAAATTCAGGCTGAAAACTTTATTGCGACCGTACCCAATAAAGACGATGCCTTGCCCCCTGTCATAGACCTCGAATATGACAGTCAATGTATAAATACGTATAGCAAACAACAAATGTTGCAAGAAATTCAATACATGCATGATCGTTTGGCACAGCACTATGGTAAGCAGCCCATCTTTTATGTGTCGAAGTCTTTTTATAATATTGTGTTGGCAGGTGAGTTTCGCAATACCCCACTTTGGGTACGCGAATACAAAGGCAAGCCTGATTTAAAAGATCAACCTGAATGGATATTTTGGCAACATACCAATCAAGGTCAAATACGCGGGATTGCCACCACAGTTGACCTCAATGTGTTTCAGGGAAGCCAAAAACAATGGCAGGCTTTTTTACTCAAAAATGGCCTCTATCCACCTCAATTTAAACAAAAGACAGCTCCAAAATAAGTTCGACCAAAGCACTTAATATCCGCCTATGCGCAAAATTATCCATATTGATATGGACGCTTTTTATGCCTCTGTCGAGTTAAGAGAGCGTCCCGAGCTGAGCCATTTACCTGTGGTGGTATCTTCACACCATCCACGGGCTGTGATTTGTGCGGCCTCCTATCCTGCGCGTGAATTTGGCCTGCGCTCAGCCATGTCGATGAGCCAAGCGCTTAAGCTCTGCCCACAAGTGACCGTTATTGAACCAAATTTTGATAAATACCGAGCAGTATCAGCACAAATCCACCAAATTTTTCAGCGTTATACCACGCAAATTGAACCACTCTCGCTAGATGAAGCCTATTTAGATGTGACTGAAAATTTGCAAAACCTGCCCAGTGCAACTGCGGTTGCTGAACAGATCCGTGCCGATATTTTTAATACCACAGGACTCACCGCCTCTGCTGGCGTTGCGCCCAATAAATTTTTGGCCAAAATTGCCTCAGATTGGAATAAGCCCAATGGCATTTGTGTAATTAAACCCAATCAAGTACAGCAATTTATCCAGCACTTGGCACTCAAGAAAATTCCAGGTGTGGGCAAAGTCACGCAAGAAAAACTCAAAAGTCTAAATTTAGAAACACTTGGCGATTTACAACAAGTGGATGAAAATCTGCTGATCCAACACTTTGGCAAATATGGCAAACAATTATTTTTATATGCACAAGGCATTGATGAGCGAGCTGTTCAAAGTGAACGTCAACGGCAGCAAATCTCCAAAGAAACCACATTTGATGCAAATTATAATCTACAACAATGCCTGCCTTATTGGCCCAAATTGATTGATCAAGTCTGGAACGCCCTCGAAAAAAAACAACTGCACGCCCGTGGTGTATCAGCCAAACTTAAGCTGAAAAATTTCCAAGTCATCCAACACAGTAAAAGCTTTAAACACGTCTTACACAGTAAACAAGAACTGCATCAAGCCCTTACGCAACTATTAGAAGAAATGCATATCGCTCCAAATTTACAATTTCGTTTAATTGGTATTGGCGTGTATCAATTGAGTGAAGTACAAGCCGATGCCCAACTTTCACTGCTTTAGTTCCTTCTTAACGCTCAACTTTTACACAAAAGAATAAAATTAAAGCAATTTATACTTCACATTATTGCAATATAGAGTAATCTATCAGCGCGATGCATTTATCCATGTATACGCTGAGATGCTGAAAATCACCTTTACTTTCAGCATAATGTCCTGTGGTTGGCGTGACGATCAATCCGAATATTGCAGGACATCTCTGCTGTCATTCATGGAACACTTCTCTTGCATGTCTCCTGCCTCCCCCCTTCAGCTAAACCAGCTTTAAAAAAAATATGCGCATAAAGACGCTTTAAATTGTTTAGCACTACTATCGTCAATTGCTACAGCTTTATCCCTCATGATGGGTGCAATACACTGTATAAACATTCTGTTTTTTGCTTGGGTTGCCAACCGTTTGGATCAGCATGAAATGTGCTATTTGCTAGTTTAATTGGTGATTTGGCTACGTTAAGATTGTTTAAGGCCTTAAATGCACAAAACACAGGACTAAATTCATGACCATACAAAGACTTCATGTCTCTTCGCGCTTTTCTGAAATTGCTATCGCTGGAAATTTAGTCCATTTGGCAGGTCAACTTGCCACAGATACCAGCTTAGATATTCGAGGCCAAACCCAACAAACCCTCGACATTATTGACCAGTTTTTGGCAGATGCTGGCACAGATAAAAGTCAGATCATGTCTGTGACCATATATTTAAAGGATATTGAGCAAGACTACGCCGCTTTTAATGAAGTTTGGGATGCATGGGTAGCAGACATCGAGGCCTTACCCCGCACCTGTGTAGAAGCAAAAATGTATTTACCTGAAGTATTGGTTGAAATGACCGTTGTGGCTATTAAGCCAGTCGCAACAGCTTAAATCGTTAATTTAAAAATAAAAAAGCATGCTTCTGCATGCTTTTAAAAAAATGATTGATATACCGACTTGAACAGCTAACTCAATAACTTCACTTTCTTGCGCTCTAAATCAGAATAAAGGTGATATTTCTTTAAACCATTGACAGTCGGCGTATTTAAAATTGGAGCATTCGGATTTAAGAAATCTTCCCGAAGTTGAAAATACTCTGGTACATCGTCATATCGCACTACACGGTATCCCGCCATTTCCAATAGCGCATCTTGATATTGTGCAAGCTGTGGACGTTTGAGAACCATAGGATCATCCACTGCTACAATTGCAGTTACTTGTTGATTTTGATCTAAAATAACAAAATCAGCGACCATATTACGGTATTTATTACGTGTCCGATAATATTTGGTTGTTAATAAGGCATCAAAAGAAACATGTGCCAATACAATATGGCTCGGTAAAATTTCCTTAAGCCGTGTATAGGTCAATTGCTCATTGATATTAAAGATCGCACGTTGTTTAAGCGCGCTATCCTGTTGCTTGTCTCCAGTTTCTAAACTTTTCCAAGCAATCATTAGCATACAGAGGAGTAAAATACTCCCTATTACAATATAAATTGCCATGTTACATAATCCTTTACATTTCTTATAATCATTCGGACTGCACCACTAGCTTTACCCACCATCAAAACGCTGGGATATTCTATCGAGTGTACAGTCTGTTTTATTTTAAATTGTCCAAATCATCAATTTGCTTCCAATCCTCACGAAAAACATATCTAAATTTACAAAATAGTGTAACTTTCAAATATTCAATCCATTGGACTAGAACAGCAAAGGCAAATCATTTGCCCTATTTCACACTGTAGATCATTCGCAGAAAAGCTGGCAAGCACAGATTTAAAACCCAACCACAATTCCGACAAACTGCATATCAAATGCAAGTCTCACGGCATTTTCAGCGCTAAAACACATGTGAACCAAGCCCAATATAGCGTTCATGCAGAGCATCCCCATGTTGCACATAAAAAAAGGATGCCGAAGCATCCTTTTTCTAAATTTTAATATGAACTTTAAGCACGTGATTTAGGCTTAGACTTTCCTTTCGTTTGACTACCCGAAAAAGGTTTTTTGTCACCTGTTTCACGTGGTGGTAAACCTGTATGCTGCGTCAAAATCTGACCTTGTTCTGGGCGTTTTTTGGTATTTGAAGGACGTTGACCTTGTGCAGCCTTCGTGCGATTACCTTGCTCACCAGTACGTTTTTGTGAATCGCCCGCCACGCTTGAATTTTTCTTACGTGCTGACTTGTATTCACCTTCTACACTTGCAGGCTGATAGGTTGGAATCAAATGTTGCTTAGAATTACCAATCAAATCTTGGCGACCCATTTCTTTCAAAGCTTCACGTAATAATGGCCAGTTATTTGGATCATGATAACGTAAGAATGCTTTATGCAAACGACGACGCTTCTCACCTTTCACAATATCTACATCTTCAGTATAACGCGCGACTTTCGCCAGCGGGTTTTTACCCGTGTAGTACATGGTCGTTGCTGTTGCCATTGGTGATGGATAAAAGGTTTGTACCTGATCGGCACGGAAACCGTTCTTTTTCAACCAAACCGCAAGGTTCATCATATCGTAATCGGTTGTACCCGGATGCGCCGCAATGAAGTAAGGAATCAGATACTGCTCTTTACCTGCTTCTTTACTAAAGCGATCAAACATTTGCTTAAAGCGGTCATAAGTACCAATACCAGGTTTCATCATCTTCGATAATGGGCCTTTTTCGGTATGTTCAGGTGCAATTTTTAAATAACCACCGACATGATGCGTCACCAACTCTTTGACATATTCAGGGTTAAGCACCGCAAGGTCATAACGCAAACCAGAGCCGATCAAAATCTTTTTAATACCCTTTAATGCACGTGCCTTACGGTAGAGCTGAGTTAAAGGTGCGTGATCAGTATGTAAGTTTTGGCAAACCCCTGGGAATACACATGATGGCTTACGACAGTTCTTTTCAATTTCAGGATCTTTACATGCCAAACGGTACATATTTGCCGTTGGACCACCTAAGTCGGAAATAATCCCTGTGAAGCCTGGCGCAGTGTCGCGAATCTTTTCAACTTCACGCAAAATCGATTCTTCAGAACGGTTTTGAATGATACGACCTTCATGTTCGGTAATCGAGCAGAAGGTACAACCACCAAAACAGCCACGCATAATGTTCACAGAGAACTTAATCATGTCAAATGCGGGGAAACGTGCTTGACCATAAGATGGATGTGGTAAACGCGCGTATGGAAAATCAAAGACATAATCCATTTCTTCCGTAGTTAACGGAATTGGCGGTGGGTTTAACCAAACATCACGTTCGCCATGCTTTTGTACCAAAGCACGTGCATTACCTGGATTGGTTTCCAAATGTAAAATACGGTTAGCATGTGCATAAAGCACTGGGTCATTCACCACCTCTTCAAAAGCAGGCAAACGAATTACAGCTAACTCACGCGGTGGTAATTTGTGTTTAATTGCTTTCGATGAGGGCTGTAGCTGTACAATTTGCGTGTCGCTATCAAGTTGATCACCTTCACGCACAATTGGATTAGCAACCAATTCTTTTTGGAAGTTTTGATAATTGGCTAAGCTGTTGCCTTTATCTTGTTCAATCTCACAACCATCTAAATCTTCGGTCATGACATAAGGGTTGATGATGGGATCAACGCGACCAATAGTATCCACATCATTGGATGCGATTTCTACAAACTTCGCTTTTGACGCGCGATTATGCTTATTAATAATAAATGCAGTACCACGAACATCGGTAATATCTGTAATTTTTTCGCCTTTGGCTAAACGATGCATCACCTCAATGATTGAACGCTCACCATTACCATACATGAGTAAATCGGCTTTTGAATCCATCAAAATTGAGCGACGAACTTTATCTGACCAATAGTCATAATGTGCAATACGACGTAATGAACCTTCAATACCACCTAAAAGCACAGGAACATCAGGATAAGCTTCACGTACGCGTTGGCAATATACTGTTGCAGCACGGTCAGGACGTTTATTTGGCAGATTATCTGGCGAATAAGCATCATCTGAACGGATTTTACGGTCAGCCGTATAACGGTTGATCATAGAGTCCATGTTCCCTGCCGATACACCCCATGCAATATTCGGTTTACCCAGCACTTTAAATGCTTCAGCAGAAGTCCAATCAGGTTGCGAAATAATACCTACGCGAAAACCTTGAGCTTCCAAAGTACGACCAATAATACCTGTCACAAATGATGGATGATCGATATAAGCATCACCACAAACAAAGATGAAGTCACAACTATCCCAACCGAGTTGGTCCATTTCCTCACGTGACATCGGCAAAAAAGGCGCTGGTTCAAAGCATGACGCCCAATATTTGTCGTAATCAAACAACGCTTTAGGCGCTGTCTGCATGGTATAAGCAGTAGACATGGCTAGCAATTCTCGGCTGGCAGATGGAAGATCAAAAGTAGATCAAAGATGAAAGCCGATCATTTTACCATGAATTCCATTCAGCTTGCTTGATTATAATTTATACAAAACCTGTTAACTAATAATTATAATTTCATACAGACAACACATAAAAAAAAGAGCGCCTGGAGGCGCCCTAAACTTGGAACATGTACATATTAGTTTTTTACAATTGTTTGTGTCGTATAACGATCTGCCTGCCCTTTCACTGCTAAAGCTTGTTCATATTTTACTTGCATAGCAGGTAGGTTTTTTTCAATATTGGCCATACGTTTTGCAAATAAATCATCATTCATTAATGGTTTAACATTATATGCTTTGCGACGAATACTTTCGGCTTGGAACTTATTCCAGAATTTCACGGCTGCATCAGGGTTATATCCTGCACGTGACATAATATCTAAACCAATAAGATCTGCTTCAACCTCAATGTTCCAACCTTGTGGAATCATCGCTGTTTGACTCGCAGCACTTGCCGCTGCTGAAGCAATACCGCCAACGCCAGCTGTAGCCGTTAATAGCGCAACATTACTTGCCAACATAATTGATGCTTTTTCACGGTTATGGTCGCGGAGTGAATGTGCCATTTCATGCGCAATTACAAATGCAAGCTCATCTTCATTCAACTTTAATCCCCAATACAAACCCGTATTCACAATAATTTTGCCACCTGGTAATGAGTGTGCATTTAACTCACCATTTAAATTCCCTTTGATATCCCAATTCCAAGCTTTCGCCCCAGTACGAAAAACATCAGCTTCAGATTTAAGATTTTCTAATACATGATCCAATTTACGGTCAATCACTAAAACTTGCTTATCTTTTGCTTGATTCACAAACCGTTTATAAGATTTATCCGATTGTGCATTCCATACTTTTTCAGGAATCACCATAAATTGTTTACGCTCAGCACCAGCCGTACCCATTTTTGTAGTACTCATGCAACCAGTAAACAACAAACAGCCTAGTGTCATCGCTAAAAAATTAAGATTTCTCATAAATCACCTTTGGCTATTAAATACTGTGGGAATAAGCATATTAAAGTTAATTAGAACTAAAAAATCAAAGCCATTCATCGGAAGACCAATGAATGCTTAAAAATATTTTTATTTATTGTTTTTCAAAAACTTATATTAATATAAAAAACATTAACACCCTCATAAATATCTATAAATTTGAATCATTATTCAAATTTAATATGAATAATATGATGTAGTTCATACTATTTCAAATAATAGTCATTTTGTATTAATAAAGTCTATTTATTGGTTATATTTCACATTTTCTTATTAAATTGATAGTTTTTCACATTACAAATGAGATACGATTCGCACTTTATAAAATTACAATTTTTGCTGTTTTTTTCGCCAAACATAACTTTGGTCGTATTGAAATCTATCCTCGATAGCAACAAAAATGAAATTACTTTCAAAAAATTGCTCTTTTTGATGTAAAAAACGAGCTTAAAATCGTCAAATTTGGCGAAAAAATCTAGATTTCGCCTAAAAAAATAAATACCATTACCATGTGAAAGCCTAAAAAATGCCAAATAGCATAAATATAAATGAGCAATATTACTTATAAATTTAACCTTATAGCTCTCATAAGATTATTATGAGCACACAGATATATTGATATTAGCCATCATTTTAACTGCTTTATAATAAGCTGAATGATCAATGGATTTGCAGATGCTAAGCTCACTCGATCATACTATTGAGCCTCTTAGCGTTAAAAACACTGCAATGGACATATCCTCAACACTGATAGCTCGCCCTGCCCTACACGCTTTCTGAGCCAGCCTTCTAGTAGCCTCCAAGCCCTCTTTCTGTATATTCTTTATTTATAACATTCCAATTTTTCTAATTTCTAAAATATTTCATGCATAAAAAAACACCCCCTGCACTAGTCAGG